>JAHCLE010000201.1 GCA_026125445.1 Burkholderiales bacterium | reverse complement strand
CGCGTGCCGACGGTCGGCGGCGCGAGGACCCAGCGGTAGTCGAGCAGGTCCATGAGCCCGGGCCTGCGCCGCGCGAGGATGGGATGGCTGCGGCTCGCGATCACGACGGCGTCGTCCTCGAGCACCGGCTCGGCCACCAGGTCCTCCGAGGCCTGGGTTCCCGTGGTGAGGATCAGGTCGACTTCGCCCGCGTCCAGGCGCGCGCTCAGGACGTCGTTCTGCGCGATCACGGTGTGTATGTGCACGCCCGGCGCGTCCTTCAGGAACACGCGGCACAGGGGCGGCATCAGGAAGCGGGCGAGCGTGGGCAGCACGCCGATGCGCACCTGCCCCGCCACGCCGGCGCCGATCTCCGAGATCTCGCGCACCGCGTCGTCGGCCGAGAGCCGCAGCGAGCGGGCGCGACGGGCGAGCGCCTGCCCCGCCGCCGTCAGGCGAATGCCGCGCCCCGCCTTCTCGAAGAGCTTCGCGCCGAGCGCCTCCTCGAGCCGGCGGATGCAGCCCGTCAGCGCGGGCTGCGTGCGGTGCAGGACGGCCGCCGCGCGGCCCACTCCCCCGGTCTCCGCGATGGCCTCGAAATAGCGCAGGTCGCGCAGGTCCAATTCATTCGCCATGATTATGGATTCCAAGAAAAAACAAAATGGACGCGATGAATTGTCTCACCGATGATGGCCGGAAATCCAGCGACCCGGGACAGGACCCGGGCGCCCAACCGCCAGGAGGAATGCCATGAATCGCCGATCCCTCGTCGCCGCCGCCGCGGCCGTGTCCATCCTTGCCGCCGCGCCTTTCGGCCTCGCCCAGGCGCAGTCGGGCTACCCGGACAAGCCCATGCGCCTCATCGTCCCCTTCCCCCCGGGCGGCGGCACGGACATCCTCGGCCGCATCGTGGCCGACAAGCTCACCGCGACGGCCGGCTGGAAGGTCGTGGTCGAGAACAAGGCCGGCGCCGGCGGCACGGTCGGCCTCGACGCCGCCGCCAAGGCGAAGCCCGACGGCTATACGCTCGTGGTGTGCCAGACGAGCAACATGTCCATCGCGCCGTCCATCATGTCGGGCCTGCCCTACGACCCGGTGAAGGACTTCTCGCCGGTGCGGCTCATCACCGCCGTGCCGCTCGCCATCGTGGTCAGCACGAACTCCCCCATCAAGTCGATGGCCGACCTCGTCGCCGCGGCGAAGGCGAACCCCGGGAAGCTCCTCTTCGCCTCCCCGGGCAACGCGACCGTCGCGCACCTCGCGGGCGAGTACTTCCAGAAGGTGGCCGGCATCAAGTACACCCACGTCCCCTACAAGGGCACGGCGCAGGCGCTGCCGGACGTGATCAGCGGGCGCGCCAGCTTCTACGTCGCCTCCATCGAATCCGCCATGGGCCCCGTGAAATCGGGCCAGCTTCGCGCCATTGCCGTCACCTCGGCCAAGCGCGCGCCGCAGTGGCCGGACGTTCCCACCGTCGCGGAGTCGGGCTTCGCGGGCTTCGAGGCCGTCACCTGGTTCGGCATCGCCGTTCCCGCCGGCACGCCCGCGCCGATCATCGCCCGCATCGACGCGGAAGTGGCCAAGGTGCTCGACGCGCCGGACGTGCAGGAACGCCTCAACGGCAAGACGGACATCGGCCCGGCGGCCTTCGCGGCGCTCATCAAGACCGACCACGACAAGTGGGCGGGCGTCGTCAAGGAAGCCGGCATCAAGGTGAACTGAGCGCGCTGGCCGGCCACCGGACGACGCGCCATGAAGACCGCCCTCGCCGCCAACCGCGACTTCCTCGCGGGGCTGCTGTTCCTCGCCATCGGCGCCGGCGGCTTCGCCGTGGCGCTCTCCTACCCCTACGGCAGCGTGCAGCAGATGGGGCCCGGGTTCTTCCCCCGGAGCCTCGGCGTGATCCTCGCGGGCTTCGGCGTCGTGACGATGATCCGGGGCCTGCGCTCCGGCGAGCGCGTGCAGGGCGAGTGGGGCTGGTTCCCGCTCGCCGCGCTCAGCGCCTCCATGGTCGCGTTCGGCTGGCTCATGGGGCACGTGGGCCTGGTGCCCTCGGTGGCCGTCCTGACGATGACGAGCGCGTACGCGGGCCGCGAGTTCCGCTGGGGCGAGGCGCTGCTCCTCGCCGTGGCGATGTCGCTAATCGCGGTCGCGATCTTCATCTGGGGCCTCGGCCTGCCCTACGAACTGTTCGCGTTCGACTTCGGGAGGTAGGCCATGGACGTCCTCTCGAACCTGGCGCTCGGGTTCGGCGTGGCCCTCACGCTCAAGAACCTCGCCTACTGCTTTCTCGGCGTCTTCCTCGGCACGCTCATCGGCGTGCTGCCCGGCGTGGGGCCGCTGGTCACGATCGCGATGCTGCTGCCGATCACCTTCGGCCTGGACCCCGTGAGCTCGCTCATCATGCTGGCCGGCATCTTCTACGGCGCCCAGTACGGCGGCTCCACCACCGCGATCCTCGTGAACATGCCGGGCGAGGTCTCCTCGGCGGTGACGGCCATCGACGGCTACCAGATGGCGCGGCAGGGGCGCGCGGGGCCGGCGCTCGCCACCGCGGCGATCGCCTCCTTCACGGCGGGGATCATCTCCACGCTGCTCGTCGCCTTTTTCGGCCCGCTCGTGGGCAAGTGGGCGCTCGAGTTCGGCGCGGCCGAGTACTTCTCGCTCATGCTGATGGGCCTGGTCTTCTCCGCGGTGCTCGCGCACGGCGACCTCGTGAAGTCGCTCGCCATGGTCGTGACGGGGCTCATGCTGGGCATCGTCGGCACCGACGTCACCTCGGGGCTGCCTCGTTTTTCCTTCGGCGTCGCCGAGCTCCTCGACGGCGTGGGCTTCACGGTGGTGGCGGTGGGCCTCTTCGCCGTCTCCGAGATCGTCCTGAACCTCGCGCGAAGCGGGCCCGTCGAGGTGTTCTCCAAGGACGTGAAGGACCTCATGCCCACCTGGGCCGACATCAAGGCGACCACGATGCCCACCCTGCGGGGCACGGCGCTCGGCTCCTTCTTCGGCGCGCTGCCGGGCGTCACGGCGTCCGTCGCTTCCTTCTCGGCGTACATGCTGGAGAAGAAGCTCGCCAAGGACCCGGACCGCTTCGGCAAGGGCGCCATCGAGGGCGTTGCCGCGCCCGAGGCCGCCAACAACGCCGCGGCGCAGACGCACTTCATCCCCACCCTCACGCTGGGCATCCCCGCGACCGCCGTGATGGCCCTCGTGCTGGGCGCCCTCACGATGCAGGGCATCCAGCCGGGACCCGCGGTGATGACCACCAAGCCGGAGCTCTTCTGGGGGCTGGTGGCGAGCATGCTGGTGGGCAACGTGCTGCTGCTCCTGCTGAACCTGCCGCTCGTGGGCGTGTGGGCGCGGCTGACACAGGTGCCCTACCGCTTCCTCTTCCCCGCCATCCTCGTGTTCGCCTCGGTGGGCAACTACAGCCTCAACAACAGCGCCATCGACGTCTATCTCTGCGCCGCCATCGGCGTGCTCGGCTACGTGTTCGCCAAGCTCGAGTGCCAGCCCGCGCCCCTCATCCTGGGCTACGTGCTGGGGCCGATGCTCGAGGAAAACCTGCGGCGCGCGCTCCTCATGTCCGACGGCAGCTTCACCGTCTTCGTCACGCGCCCCATCAGCCTCGTGTTCCTGGCGGTCTCGGCCGCGCTGCTCCTCGCGATGGTCCTGCCCGCCGTGAGGCGGGGGCGGGCGCGCGCCACGGACGATTCCGAAGCCGGCTGACCGGCCCTCATTCCTCCCCGCACGATCCGAAAGGTCCACCCATGAGCGATACCAACCTCTCCGACGTTCGACGCGACATCGAACGCGTTCCCTCAGACGTCGTGGCCCAGGCCGCGAAGTACCAGGCGGCGATCCTGGCCGACGTGGCCGGCCGGCGCGGCACGATCGACGGCGTCTCGCCGCTCGCCCCGGCGATGAAGCTCGCGGGCCCGGCCTTCACCGTCGAGGTGCGCCCCGGCGACAACCTCATGATCCACGCCGCCATGGCGATGGCGAAGCCCGGCGACATCCTGGTCATCGACGGCAAGGGCGACACGAGCTGCGCGCTCATGGGCGCCCTCATGCTGAACGGCTGCAAGGTCCTCGGGCTGGGCGGCGTGGTGATCGACGGCGCCGTGCGCGACACCGAGGAGCTTCGCGAGCTGGGCTTCCCGGTCTTCGCGCGCGCCGCCAATCCCAACGGCCCCACCAAGTTCGTCCCTGGCCGCATCAACTGGCCCGTCTCCGTGGGCGGCGTCGCCGTGCGTCCCGGCGACCTCGTCGTGGGG
>JAHCLE010000200.1 GCA_026125445.1 Burkholderiales bacterium | reverse complement strand
GCGGCCGGCCTCGCGGCGGCGCTCGCGCGCGACGGCAGCCAGGTGGACGTGGCCGACAGCGGGCAGGAGGCGCTTCGACTGGCTCGCTCGGCCGCCTACGACGCCTGCATCCTGGATCTGGGCCTTCCCGACTGCGACGGCGTGGCGGTGCTGCGGGAGATGCGCCGGTCCGCCATCGGCTTTCCCGTGCTCATCCTCACGGCGCGGGACGCGATCGGGGACCGCATCGGCGGGCTGGACGCCGGCGCCGACGACTACCTCATGAAGCCCTTCGACCTGGGCGAGCTCGAGGCGAGGCTGCGGGCGCTGCTGCGCCGCCGCGACGCCGACGGCACGCCGTGGAGGCGCTTCGGGCCGCTGCGCTTCGATGCGGAGGGCTGCGCCGCCTTCGCGGGCGAGGAGCCCCTCGAGCTCACGCGCCGGGAGGCGGGCGTCCTCGAGTGCCTGATGCGAAGGCCGGGCCGCATCGTCACCCGGGAGGCGATCCTGGCGGCGGCGTTTCCCTCCGACAGCGAGGTCGCGCCCAACGCGCTCGAGGTCCAGGTGAGCCGCCTTCGCCGCAAGCTGGAGGCGTTCGGGATCACGGTGAGGGCGCTGCGCGGGCTGGGCTACCGGCTCGAGGAATCGGGGCGCTGTGGCCTCGAATAGCCTGCGGCGCGACCTGCTGCTGCGGCTGCTCGGGCCGCTGCTCGCGGTCGTCGCCGTCGCCGGGGCGAGCGCGTGGGGCCTCGCCCAGCACTTCTCGCAGAAGGTGCTCGACCAGTGGCTCTACGACTCGGCGATCACGCTGGCGAAGCAGGTGCACTTCGTCGCGGGCGTGCCGCGCGTCGACGTGCCCGGGCCCGCCATCGAGATGTTCGAGATGGACGTCGCCGACCGGATCTACTACGACGTGGCGACGTCGGGCGGGCGCCGGATCCTTTCCAACGCGGCGGTCCCGCCGCCCCCCTTCGCCTCCGAAGGACCCTCGGAGCCCGTCTACTACGACGCGCAGGTGCGCGGCGTCGGGGTGCGCGCCATCGCGCTTCGCCTGCCGGCCGCGGGCAGCGAGACGGTGGTCGTCCGGGTGGCGGAGACGCGAAACAAGCGCGACAGCCTCGCCAACGAGGTGCTGGTGGCCACGCTCGCCATCGTGGCGATCCTCGCCACCAGCTCGATCGCGCTGGTATCGGCGGGCATCGGCCGGTCGCTGTCGGTCCTCGAGCCCATCGTGCGGAGGGTGCGCGGCGACCGGCGGGGCTTCGCGCCGCTGCCCGCGGGGCCGGAGGTCCCGAGCGAGGTGCGCCCCCTGGTGCGTGCGGTGAACGGGCTGCTGCGCGAGCTCTCCGAGGAGCACGGCGCGCGCCAGCGCTTCGTGGCGGACGCGGCCCACCAGCTGCGCACGCCGCTCGCCGCGCTGCGCGTGCGCCTCGACCTCGCGCTGCGGGAGGAGGATCCGCGGCGCCAGCGCGAGATCCTGGCCGGCGCCACTGACGTGCTCTCGCGCGCGAGCCACATGGTGCATCGCCTGCTCACGCTCTCGCGCGTCGACCGCGAGGCCGAGGACGGCGCCCCCAAGGAGCGCGTGGACCTCGACCGCCTCGCCCGCGACGAGGTCGAGTCCTGGATCGACCGCGCGCTCGCGCGCGGCGTCGACCTGGGCTACGAAGGCCCGGGCGCGCCCGTCGTCGTGCCGGCGCGCGATTCCCTGCTGCGCGAGGCGCTCTCGAACCTCCTCGACAACGCGTTCGTGCACGCGGGAAGCGCGGGGCCGGTCACCGTGGGCGTGACGGAACGGCCGCCCGGCCTCTTCGTCGAGGACCACGGGCCCGGCATCCCGGAAGGCGAGCGCGAGCTCGTGAAGGGGCGCTTCTACCGGATCCCGGGGACGGCGGGCGAGGGATGCGGCCTCGGGCTCGCCATCGTCGACGAGATCGCCCGCATCCACGGCGCCCGGCTCGTCGTCGCAGCGCGCGGGACGGGTCCGGGCACGCGGGTCGCGCTGGAGTTCCCCCCGGCCGGCTAGCGGTCCTCGTCCTCGTCGTCACTGGCCATGACGATGACCCGCGTGCGCTTCGGCCCGGCGGCGTAGCGCTCGAGCCCCACCAGAACGGGGAAGAGCTCCTCGAGCTTGGCGCGCGCCTCGGCCTCCTTGTCGAAGACGTAGAGCCGGCCGCGCGGGTCGAGCACGTCGTGCCACAGGCGGTGGTCGGTCTCGTCCTCCTGCACCTGCAGCTTGAACCTCGGCGGCTTCGGCTTCGGGTAGGGCATGGGGACATTCTATGCCCCCGTTTACGGCCGGGACGGCGCCGTGCAGAATTCGCCGGCAGTTCCAACGACACGCGCCTGGGGGGAAGACCATGAAAAGAACGATCGCAATCGTCGCCGCGCTCGCCGCGGCGCTCTCGGCGGCCGCGGCCGCCGCGCAGGAGAAGAAGGCCGAGCTGCTCTGGCTCGGGCAGGCCGCCTTCCGGCTCACCACGCCGGGCGGGAAGGTCATCATGATCGACCCGTGGCTCACCACCAACCCGCGCACGCCGGAGAAGTGGAAGAACCTCGACGAGCTGGGCAAGGTCGACCTGATCCTCGTCACGCACGCGCACAACGACCACCTCGGCAACGCGCCCGAGCTCGCGAAGAAGCACAACGTCCCGGTCTGGAGCCCGGCCGGACTCGGCTCGTCGCTCGCGACCCTCGGCATCCTCCCGGCCAACCTCGCCCCGCGCATCAACAAGGGCGGCGTGCTCAAGCCCTGGGGCGAGGCGGGCCCGAAGATCACGGCCACCCAGGCCGAGCACTCCTCGGAGTTCGTGTGGAAGGACCCGGCCACGGGCAAGGACGCCACCTTCGTCGGCGGTGCCGCCATGGGCTACGTCATCGAGCTGGAGAACGGCCTGAAGATCTACCACATGGGCGACACGGGGCTCTTCGGCGACATGAAGTTCATCGGCGAGTACTACAAGCCCGACGTCGTGCTCATCCCCATCGGCGGCCACTACGTGATGGACCCGAAGGACGCCGCCTTCGCGGTGAACAACTGGATCAAGCCGAAGCACGCGGTGCCGATGCACTACGGCACCAACATCTTCCTGAAGGGCACGCCCGAGGAGTTCGTGAAGGCGCTCGGCGATTCGCCCACCAAGGTGCACGCGATCCACCCGGGCGACAGGCTCGAGTTCTAGGCCCGGCCGCCCCGGGGGAAATCGGCCCCTTACCCCGGGCCGGTCAAATCGGGGCGTGCGCCGGTCTGCCACAATGGCCGGGTGCCGCGCCTCGATCCCTTGCGTTGCCTCGCCGCCTGCCTCCTCGCGGGCCTGCCGCTCGCCGGGCCCGCTCGCGCCGAAGGCGGGACGCCCGCCCTGCCGCTCCCCTCGATCGAGGACCTGGAGGCGATGGGGGCGCGCATCGGCACCATCCGCGTCGACCCGCGCAACATCTTCGACCTCGACGACCCGAAGGAGAGCAAGTCGTTCTTCGCCCTGGCCAACCGCCTGCACGTCACCACGCGGCCGGCGGTGATCGAGCGATCGCTGCTGTTCAAGCCGGGCGACCGCGTCTCGCGGCAGGTCATCGAGGAAACCGAGCGCCTGCTGCGATCCGAACGGGCCGTCTACGACGTCCAGATCCGGCCCGTGGCCTGGCGCGACGGCGTCGTCGACCTCGAGGTGGTCACCCGCGATACCTGGACCCTGGACCTGTCGGGGCGCTACTCGCGCTCAGGCGGCAAGAACACGGCCGGCATCGGCATCGTCGAGTACAACTTCCTGGGCACCGGCCTGCAGGTCGGCGTCTCCCAGACATCGGATCCCGACCGCGACGGAAAGCAGTTCCTGCTGCATTACGGGCACGCCTTCGACGGCTGGACCGTCCTGCACTACGAGGAGGGCCGCTACAGCGACGGCGGGCGGCGGACGGCTTCCGTCACGCGCCCCTTCTACGCCCTCGACACTCGCTGGTCCGCCGGCGCGAGCTGGGACGACTGGGACCGCACCGACTCGGTCTACAACGCGGGCGACGAGGTGGCGCAGTACCGGCACCGCAGCGAGGCGGCGGAGGCCTTCGCCGGCTGGTCCACCGGCCTCGTGTCCGGATGGACGCAGCGCCTGTCGGCCGGGGTGACGATGCAGGACGACACCTACGAACGGGAGCCGGGGACCGTGGCGCCGGTCCCGCTTCCCGCCGAGCACGCCGTGCGCGGACCCTTCCTGCGCTACGAGGCCATCGAGGACCGCTTCGTGAAGCTGAAGAACCGCGACCTCATCGCCAAGCCCGAGTTCTTCGACATGGG
>JAHCLE010000020.1 GCA_026125445.1 Burkholderiales bacterium | reverse complement strand
GACCGGCGCCGAGCCCGTCTTCTTCCTCGACTACTTCGCCTGCGGGAAGCTGCGGGTCGACGTGGCGGCCGACGTGGTGAAGGGCGTGGCCGCCGGCTGCGAGCAGGCCGGATGCGCGCTCATCGGCGGCGAGACCGCGGAGATGCCGGGCCTGTACGACCCGAACGAGTACGACCTCGCGGGCTTCGCCGTGGGGCTGGTGGAGAAGGAGAGCATCATCGACGGCTCGACCATCGCGCCCGGCGACGCGGTCGTCGGGCTCGCCTCGAGCGGCGTGCACTCCAACGGCTACTCGCTGGTGAGGAAGATCCTCGCCGTCACCGAGGCGCCGCTCGAGGAGCCCTTCGACGGCCGCACCCTGGGCGAGGCGCTGCTGGAGCCCACGCGCATCTACGTGAAGCCCGTGCTCTCGCTCATCGAGAAGATGCCGGTCAAGGGCATCGCCCACATCACCGGCGGCGGGCTCGTCGAGAACGTCCCGCGCGTCCTTCCCGCCGGCACCGCCGCCCGCCTGGAGAAGTCGCGCTGGCCGCGGCCCGCCGTGTTCGACTGGCTGCAGACGAACGGCAACGTCCCCGAGGCGGAGATGCACCGCACCTTCAACTGCGGGATCGGCATGATCGTCGTCGTGGCGAAGGAGAACGCCGCCGCCGCCGTCGCCGCGCTGGGCATCCATGGCGTGCCGGCCTGGGAGGTCGGCTCCATCGTGTCCCGCGAGGGCGACGCGCCCCAGGCCGTCGTGGTCTAGCGCGGTAATCGGATCGGGAAAAGGGGTCAGGTTACTTTTCGGACCCGGACTCGCCCAGGGCGGGACATGACAGAAAAGTAACCTGACCCCATTTCCCGATCTGATTATCGGACCTCCCATGAAAAGCGCGGTCATCCTGATCTCCGGCCGGGGCAGCAACATGCAGGCCCTGGTGGAGGCCGCGCCGGGGCTGGACTTCCGCGCCGTCGTGTCCAACCGCCCCGCCGCCGCGGGGCTCGCCTGGGCGCTCGGGCGGGGCATCGCCACGCGCGTGGTCGACCACAAGGCCCACGCTTCGCGCGAAGCTTTCGACGCGGCGCTCGCGGACGCGGTCGACGAGTTCGCGCCCGACTTCCTCTTCCTCGCCGGATTCATGCGCATCCTCACGGCGGGCTTCATCGACCGCTATCCCCGGCGAATCCTCAACATCCACCCCTCGCTGCTGCCCTCCTTCCCCGGGCTGGACACGCACCGCCGCGCCCTCGAGGCGGGCGTGAAGCTGCACGGGGCCACGGTGCACTTCGTGACCCCGGCCCTCGACCACGGCCCCATCCTCGTGCAGGCCGCCGTGCCGGTGCTGGAGGCGGACACGGAAGAGACGCTCGCCGCGCGCGTGCTCGCGCAGGAGCACCGCATCTACCCCCAGGCCGCGCGCTGGCTCGCCGAGGGGCGGGTGAGCTTTTCGGGCGCCGATGTCGTCCAGGTGAGGGGTTCGGGCGTTGCATCGGACTGGGCCGTCTCGCCCAGGGACCCGACATGAAGACCCTCCTCGCCTTCGCCTTCGCCGGCCTGCTCGCAAGCCCCGTCCTCGCCGTTCCGACGGTGGTGGAGGCCGAGTACCAGATCTCCACGGCGGGGATCGCCATCGGGCGCGTGCACGAGACCTTCGTGCGCAAGGGCGAGACCTACCGGATCGAGAGCACCACCCGCGCCGAGGGCGTGTTCAAGCTGTTCCTCGACGACACGGTCGTCGTCGCGAGCGAGGGGCGGTTCGGGCCGAAGGGGCTCGAGCCGCTGCGCTTCGAGCAGCGCCGCGCCGGCGACGCGAGCCGCGACATCTCGGCCGCGTTCGACTGGGAGAAGGCGCAGATGCGCTCCTCGTACCGCGGCGAGGATTCCGTGCATCCCCTGCCCCCCGGCACGCAGGACCGCCTGTCGGTGATGTACCAGTTCATGAACCTCCCGGCCACGGCCGAGCGCGTGCGCCTGCCGATGTCCAACGGGCGCAAGGTGGATTTCTACACCTACCGCAAGGTGGACGAGCCGCGCCTCGCCACACCGGCCGGGGAATTCGAGACGGCCCACTACGAGCGCGTCGTCGAGAGCGAGAAGGAGAACCGCGCCCAGTTGTGGCTGGCGCGCGACCGCTTCAACCTGCCGGTGCGCGTGGTGTTCGAGGACACGAAGGGCCTGAAGCTCGAGCAGACGATCGTGAGCCTCAGGACGCGCTAGCCGTGGACCTCCTGCGCCCCGTTCCGCGAGCCTGGCGCGCCGCCGCCGTGGCGCTGGCCGCCTCGGCCGCGCTGCACGCGGGCGTGCTGGTGGGCTACCGCGTGCCGGAAGGGGAGGTGAGCCTGGAGGCCCCGTCCTACGAGGCCGTGCTCGCGCCCGTGCCGGCGGCCGAGCCGGCCCGCGCCGCGCCGCCCGCCCCGAAGCCCCGCCCGCGCCCGCGCAAGGCCGAGCCCCGCCCGGGCGAGGCCGTGGCCTTCCTGCCGCTGGGCGCCGAGGAGGTCTCCTTCCCCCTGCCCTCCGAGGAGGCGCCGCCGGCGCAGGCGGAGCCCCTCCTCGAGGACAAGGTCGCGATCGCCTGGCCCGCCGTTCCTCCCGCGGCGCCGGAGCTGCCGCCCTTCCGGCCGGATGCGCTGCCCGCCGACGTGACGATCGCCTATTCGCTCACTTCCTCCTTCGCCGATGGCGAGGCCGAGTACACGTGGACGCGCGACGGCGACCGCTACGAGATCACCGGCTCGGCCCAGGCCGTGGGCTTCTTCACGCTCTTCCTCGAGGGGCGCATCGACCAGTCCTCGAGCGGGCGCGTCACCGCCGAGGGCCTGCGCCCGGACCGCTTCACGGAACGCCGCGGCGACACGCCCGAGGAAGGGCTCCGGTTCGACTGGAACGCGCACCAGGTGGAGTTTCGCCGCGGCGACAACGTGCGCACCGCGCCGCTCACCGACTCGACGGTGGACTGGCTCTCGATGATCTTCCAGCTCGCGCACGCGCCGCCCTCGGGCGAGGCGATGACGCTTCGCGTCTTCACGCAGCGGCGGCTCTACGAATACCGGCTGCAGGTGCTGGGCCGGGAGGAGATCGAGCTGCCCTTCGGGCGCGCGCGCACGCTGCACCTGCGCCACACGGGCGAGAAGCCCGAGGAGACGGTCGACGTCTGGCTGGGCGCGGACCAGTTCTACCTCCCGGTGAAGCTGCGCTACCCCGTCGCGCGCAACCGGCTCGTGGTCGAGCAGACGGCCACCTCGGTGAGGGTGCGCTGATGGCGACACCCCTCACGCGCGGGCAGCTCGAGGCCATCGTGCACGCCCTCGCGGTGGTGCTGCCGGCGCGAAGCCCCGCCGACGCGACGCTCAAGCACTTCTTCCGGGAGCACCGCGCGCTCGGCAGCCGCGACCGCGCGCTCGTGGCCGACACGGTGTACTCGGTGCTTCGCCGGCGCCGCCTTCTCGAGACGCTGACGCCCTCCGCGACGCCTCGCGAGCTGGCGCTGGCCTCGCTCGTGAAGCTGCAGGGCTTCGGCATCGGGCAGCTCGAGTCGCTCCTCAAGAGCTCGGAGCGCAACTGGCTCGCGCAGCTCAAGGCCGTGGACACCGACGCCCTGCCCTTCGAGGTGCGGGCGGACCTCCCGGACTGGGTGATCGCGCGCCTTCGCGCCCGCCATTCCGACGCCGACATCCTGGCGCTCGCGAGGAGCCTGCAGCATCCGGCCCCGCTCGACCTGCGCGTGAACACGCTGAAGGCGCCGCGCGAGGCCGTGCTCGAGCGCCTCGAGGCCGACGGCACGCCCGGCGCGCCCACGCGCTTCTCGCCGATCGGCGTGCGCGTGAGGGACAAGATCGCGCTCAACAGGCACCCGATGTTCCTCGACGGAGCGGTCGAGGTGCAGGACGAGGGCAGCCAGATCCTGGGCCTGCTGGTGGAGCCCCGGCGCACCGACATGGTGGTGGATTTCTGCGCCGGCGCGGGCGGCAAGACCCTGCAGCTGGGCGCCGCCATGGGATCGCACGGCCGCCTCTACGCCTACGACGTCTCCGACAAGCGCCTCGCGAACCTCACGCCGCGGCTGCGGCGCTCGGGGCTCTCGAACGTGCACCCCCAGCGCATCGCCGGCGAGAACGACGCCAAGGTGAAGCGCCTGCGCGGCAAGGTGGACCGGGTGCTGGTCGACGCGCCGTGCACGGGCCTGGGCACGCTGCGGCGCAATCCCGACCTCAAGTCGCGCCAGACCGAGGAAGGCCTGGCGGAGCTCAACGCGAAGCAGTCCGCCATCCTCGAGGCGGCCGCCGCTCTCGTGAAGCCCGGCGGGCGCCTGGTCTACGGGACCTGCAGCCTGCTCGAGGAGGAGAACGAGGCCATCGTCGAGCGCTTCCTCGCGGCGCACCCCGAGTTCGCCCTCGTCCCCTGCGCCGAGGTGCTCGCCCGCCAGGGGATCGCCATTCCCGGTTGCGAGCGCTACCTGAGGCTGCTGCCGCACCTGCACGACACCGACGGCTTCTTCGCCGCGGTGCTGCAACGCGCCGCGTGAGGCGCGCGCTCGCCGCGCTCGCCTGCGGCCTGGCCGCCGCGGCCCTGGCGGCGCAGTCCTCGCCGGGTTCCGCGGCGCAGGGCGCCGCGGCTCGCGTGCAGGCGTACTTCACGCCCGCCGACGACGTGGCCGCGGTGATCGCCGGGCGCATCGGCGCGGCAAGGCGCAGCGTTCAGGTCCAGGCCTACCTGTTCACGCACCGAGGCATCGCGGCCGCGCTCGCGCGCGCGGCGCGACGCGGCGTGGCGGTCGAGATCGTGGGCGACGCGAGGCAGCACGAGGCGGGCGGGCTCCCGGTGCTCGCGGGCCTCGCGCGCGCCGGCGCGCGCGTCTGGCTCGCGTCGGACTACGCCGCCTTCCACAACAAGGTGGTCCTCGTCGACGCCGAAGCGCCATCGCCGGTCGTGATCACCGGCAGCTTCAACTTCACCCCGTCCGCGCAGGAGAAGAACGCGGAGAACGTGGTGGTGATCTCGGGCAGCCCGGAGGTCGCGCGGCGCTTCGCGCGCGACTTCGAGCGCCATCGCGAGCGCGCCTCGCGGTTACAATGACGCGCACTACCGATCGCCGGCGCGTTTCCCGACCATGACCCCGCTCGAAAGCACCCTCGAGGCCCTGATGACGCAGGCGGGCTCCGGCCGCGGGCTCGCGCAGGTCGCCATCGTGGCCGCCGGCCTGGGTGCGGGCTGGCTCGCGGGCGGCGCCCTGCGAAATCGCGTGGACGCGAAGGGCCGCTGGGCCTTCGGCAAGGGCGGGTTCGACCGCGTCGCCTTCCCGCTCGCCGCCCTCGGGATCATCTGGGGCGCGCGCTTCCTCGCGCGCAAGTGGATCCCGACGCCCTTCATCGACCTGGCGATCACGCTCCTCGTCGCCTTCGCGGTCATCCGCTTCGCGGTGTACGTGCTGCGCAAGGTGCTGCCGGAGGGGGCGCTGCTGCGCGGCTCCGAGCGCACCATCGCCATCGCCATGTGGCTGGGCGTGGCGCTGCACGTCACGGGGATCCTGCCCGAGGTGTGGGAAGCCCTCGACTCGGTCTCCTTCATGGCCGGCAAGCAGCGCATCTCGCTGCTGCTCGTCGCCCAGGGCCTCGCCTCGGTGGCCGTGGCCCTCGCCGTCTCGATGTGGCTCGCCAACCTCATCGAGGGCCAGATCCTCGCCGCCGAACGCATCGAGGTCTCCACCCGCGTGGTGCTCGCGAAGCTCGTGCGCGCGGTCGCCTTCTTCCTCGCGATCCTCGTGGCACTGCCGATCGTGGGCATCGACGTAACCGCGCTCTCGGTCTTCGGCGGCGCCCTCGGCGTGGGCCTGGGCTTCGGGCTGCAGAAGATCGCCAGCAACTACGTGAGCGGCTACATCATCCTGCTGGACCGCTCGGTGCGCATCGGCGACCTGGTGACGGTCGACACGCGGCACGGGGTCGTGAAGGAGATCGCCTCGCGCTACACCGTGATCCGCAGCCTCGACGGCACCGAGTCGATCATCCCCAACGAGACGCTCATCACCCAGGCCGTGACCAACCACTCCTACACGGACCGCAAGGTCCTCGTGAAGGTGAAGGTCTCGGTGGGCTACGGCTCGGACGTGGACCGCGTCTTCGCCCTCCTGCTGGACATCGCCCGGCGCCAGCCGCGCGTGCTGGCGGACCCCGCTCCCGGCTGCTTCATCGTGAGCCTGGGCGACAACGGCATCGACATCGAGCTGGTCGCCTGGATCGCCGACCCCGACCAGGGCCAGGCGGCGCTTCGCGGCGCCATCCTCAAGGAGGCCCTCGAGACCTTCCGCGCCGAGGGCATCGAGATCCCGTTCCCGCAGCGCGAGGTGCGCCTGGTCGGGTCGGAGGGCGGCGTGGGATAGAATGCGCCCCCAGGCATCCATCCAGCCCGCCGCCGAGCGGGCATTCCCGAAAGGCGCGACTCCATGCTGATGAACGGCCTACTCGACCTCTCCTGGTGGGGCAAGCTCCTCGTCCTGCTCGTCCTGGTCCAGATCACGATCGCGGGCGTGACGCTCTACCTCCACCGCTGCCAGGCGCACCGCGCCCTCGAGCTGCACCCGGTCGTCGGCCACTTCTTCCGCTTCTGGCTGTGGCTCACCACGGGGATGATCACGAAGGAGTGGGCGGCGATCCACCGCAAGCACCACGCCAAGTGCGAGACGGCCGAGGACCCGCACAGCCCGCAGGTCCACGGCATCAACCGCGTCCTCTTCGCCGGCGTGTTCCTCTACGTGAAGGAGTCGCACCACCCCGAGACCATGCAGCGCTACGGGCACGGCACGCCCGACGACTGGCTCGAGCGCACGATCTACACGCCGCACCACAAGAAGGGCATCGTTCTGATGCTGCTCGCGAACGCCGCCCTTTTCGGCGTCGTCCCGGGCCTCCTCATGTGGGGCGTCCAGATGGCCTGGATCCCCTTCTGGGCGGCGGGCGTCATCAACGGCATCGGCCACTACTGGGGCTACCGCAAGTTCCAGACCGAGGACGCGAGCACCAACATCGTGCCCGTCGCGGCCTGGATCGGCGGCGAGGAGCTGCACAACAACCACCATGCCTTCCCGACCTCGGCCAAGTTCTCGGTGCAGTGGTACGAGTTCGACCTGGGCTGGGCCTACATCCGGGCCCTCTCCGCCCTCGGCCTCGCGCGCCCGAAGAAGCTGCCCCCGAAGGTGAGGCTCGACCCCTCCAAGTCGGTGGTGGACGCGCAGACGCTGCAGGCCGTGGCGCTCAACCGCTACGAGGTGCTCGCGCGCTACGCCAAGTCGATGAAGCTCGCGTGGAACGAGGAGGTGGCCAGGCTTCGCGAGCGCCAGCTATTCGCCGACAACGCCACCGCGCGGCGCCTGCGCCAGTGCATCACCCGCGGCATCATTCGCACGGCCGCGGAGCGCGACGCGGTCGCGCGCGCGCTCGAGTCGAGCCCGCGCCTGGCGACGCTCTACCGCATGCGCGAGGAGCTCGCCCGGACGTGGGAGCGCTCCACGCTCTCCACGGAGCAGCTCGTGCAGCAGCTTCGCGACTGGTGCGACCGCGCCGAGGCGAGCGGCATCGAGGCGCTCGCCGAGTTCTCGCAGCGCCTGCGGCGTTACGCCGCGGCCTAGCGCGCCATCGCCAGCGCCCCCTCCCCCGGCCGGGGAACGGCCCTCGTCTTCGGGGCGAGCGGCTACATCGGCTCGCACCTCGTTCCCGCGCTCGCCGCGCGGGGCTGGCGCGTGCGCGCCGCGGCGCGCAATCTCAAGGTCCTCGAGTCGCGTCCCTGGCGGGGCATCGAGCTCGTCGCGGCCGACGCGCTGAAGCCGGAGACGCTGCCGGCCGCCGTCGAGGGCGTCGACGTCGCCTGGTACCTCGTGCACTCGATGGCGGCGGGGCGCGACTTCGGCCGGCTGGACCTCGAGGCGGCCGGCAACTTCGCCCGCTCATGCGCCGCGGCGGGCGTGAAGCGCATCGTCTACCTCGGGGGCCTGCTGCCGCCGGGCGCCGAGTCCGAGCACCTCCAGTCCCGGCGCGACACCGGCGAGCGGCTGCGCGCGGGCCCGGTGCCTGTCACGGAGATCCGCGCGGGAATCGTCGTGGGGCCGGGGTCCGCCGCCTTCGAGGTGATGCGCGACCTGGTGCTGCACCTGCCGGTGATGGTCACGCCGCGATGGGTGCGCGCAAGATCGACCCCGATCGCCCTGGACGACCTCGTCCACTACCTCGTGGAGGCGCCGCTCGTGCCGGCGATGGCCGGCGGCATCTACGACGCCGCCGGCCCCGACACCCTCACCTACGAGGCGATGATGCGGGCCATCTGCCGCATCCTCGGCCGCCGCGAGCCGTGGATCGTCCCGGTCCCGGTGCTCTCGCCGGAGCTTTCCGCGTACTGGCTCAAGTTCGTCACCGCCGTGCCGGCCAACATCGCGCGGGCCCTCATCGGCGGCCTCAAGCACGACTTCATCGCGGACGCGGCCGCCATCCGCGCGCTGATCCCGCGCCGGCTCCTGGGCTTCGAGGGCTCGGTGCGCGCGGCCCTCGAGGCGGAGCGCCGGCACGCGGTGGCCGCGCGCTGGACCGAGGGCGCGTTCATGTTCCGCGACTATCGCCCCGACTACGCCTATTACGCGAAGCACGCCGGGGGCGAGACGCGGACGGCGGCCTCCGCCGCCTCCCTCTGGAACGTCGTTTCGGCCATCGGGGGCGACAACCGGTACTACGCGTTCAACTTCCTGTGGACGCTGCGCGAGATCGCCGACTGGCTCCTGGGCGGCATCGGACTGCACCGCGGCCGCCGGGACCCGCAGGAGGTGCGCGTCGGCGACGTGATCGACTCCTGGCGCGTGATCGGCGTGGAGCCGGAGCGCCGCCTCACGCTCGCCTTCGGCATGAAGGCGCCAGGGGCGGGCGTGCTCGAGTTCGAGATCGAGGAGGTGGCGCCGGGCGAGCGCCGCATCGCCGTCACCGCCTACTGGCATCCGGCGGGCGTGTGGGGACTCCTCTACTGGTACGCGATGTTCCCCGCGCACCTGGTCCTGTTCGACGCGCTGGTGAAGGCGATCGCGAGCCGCGCGATGGCGCAGGACGCCGCCAGCCGCTGACCCGCCGGGCCTTCCTCCGGAAAAGCAAAAACCCCGCCGAGGCGGGGTTTTCGGGAACGCGGTATTTCGAAGCGGGTTACTTGAGCTTCGTTTCCTTGTAGGCCACGTGCTTGCGGGCCTTGGGGTCGTACTTCTTGATCTCGAGCTTGTCGGGAGTCGTCTTCTTGTTCTTGGTCGTCGTGTAGAAGTGACCCGTGCCGGCCGTCGATTCGAGCTTGATCTTCTCGCGCATGTCCGCCGCCCCCTCAGATCGCTTCGCCGCGCGCGCGCAGCTCGGCGAGCACCACGTCGATGCCCTTCTTGTCGATCGTGCGCAGGCCCGCGTTGGTGAGCCGCAGCTTCACGTAGCGGTTCTCGCTCTCGACCCAGAGCTTGCGGTACTGCAAGTTGGGCAGGTAGCGGCGCTTGGTCTTGTTGTTGGCGTGGGACACGTGGTTGCCCACGATGGGGCCCTTGCCCGTGATTTGGCAGACTCGAGACATGGGATTTCTCCGATTCCATCGCCCCCGGAAAAGCCGGAGGCGGAAAGCCCGAGATTATAGCCCAGCCCCCGCCGCCTCTACAACCTGATTCCATTGGCCTTTTCGGGCTAGAGCAGGCCGCGCTCGGCAAAGGAAAGGAAAGCCCCCGGCGCCACGATGAAGTGATCGAGCACCTTCACGTCCACGAGCGCCAGGGATTCCGCCAGGGAGTGGGTAAGTGCTTGATCCTGAAGGGAAGGCTCCGCAATACCCGAGGGATGGTTGTGGGCCAGGATGACCCCCGCCGAGTTGTGAGCGAGCGCTCGCTTGACCACCTCGCGGGGATAGACGCTGGTCTGCGTGAGGGTGCCCCGGAAGAGCTCCTCGGCGGCGATGACGCGGTTCTGGGCGTCGAGGAACACGCCCCAGAAGACCTCGTGCCCCAGGTGCTGAAGCCGCAGGCGCAGGTAGCCGCGGACCGCCGCCGGCGAGGCGAGGCTGTCCCGGGCCTGCATCTGCTCGCGAAGCGACCGCCGGGAGAGCTCGAGCGCGGCGGCGAGCTGGCCCGCGCGCGCGAGCCCCAGGCCGGCGGTGCCGGCCATTTCCGGCACCGGCGCGGCCAGCAGGCTCGACACGCGTCCGTAGCGATCGAGCAGGTCGTGCGCAAGCGCGAGGGCCGGCCGGCCCGCCACCCCCGTGCGCAGCACGAGGGCGACGAGTTCGACATCGGTGAGGGTTTCGGCGCCCTGGGAGGCAAGCCGGGCGCGGGGCCGGCCCGCGGCGGGCCAGGCGGTGGAAGACATGGGGCGTGGCTCTCCTAGTAGAATGATCCGATGGAAGAAATCCGGAAGCGCCGCGTTCTACTAGGGGTCACGGGGGGCATCGCCGCCTACAAGGTGGCCGAGCTCGCGCGGGCGCTCATCCGCAATAACGTGGAAGTCCAGGTCGCGATGACCGAGGCGGGAACGAAATTCGTCACGCCCGCGACCTTCCAGGCGCTCACCGGCCGGCCCGTCGTCACCGACCTGTGGGACGCGAGCTTCGCGAACGCGATGGCGCACATCGAGCTCTCGCGCGGCGTGGACGCGATCGTGGTGGCCCCGGCCAGCGCCGACTTCCTGGCCAAGCTCGCGCACGGCCTCGCCGACGACCTGCTGTCCACCACCTGCCTCGCGCGCAACTGCCCGCTCCTCGTGGCGCCGGCGATGAACCGCGAGATGTGGGACAACCCCGCCACGCAGCGCAACGTCGGCCTGCTTCGCACCGATGGCGTCGCGATCCTCGGCCCGGCCTCGGGAGACCAGGCCTGCGGCGAGGTCGGCATGGGGCGCCTGCTCGAGCCCGAGGAGCTGCTGCAGGCGATCCTCGACTTCCTCTCGCCCAAGCGCCTGGCGGGCCGCAGGGTGCTGGTCACCGCGGGCCCGACCTTCGAGGCGATCGACACCGTGCGCGGCATCACCAACCTGAGCTCGGGAAAGATGGGCTACGCACTGGCGGAAGCCGCCGCCGCCCAGGGCGCCGACGTGACGCTCGTCTCCGGCCCGACTTCGCTCTCCCCGCCCGCCAACGCCCACTTCGTGTACGTGACCAGCGCGGCGGAGATGCTCAACGCCGTCAACGCCCACGCGGCCTCGGCCGACCTCTTCTTCAGCGTGGCCGCCGTGGCCGACTACACGCCCGAGGCGCCGTCCTCCCGCAAGATCAAGAAGTCGGGCGAGCCCCTGGAGATCAAGCTCAAGCCCACGGTGGACATCCTCGCGCACGTGGCGAAGTTGCCGGGAGGCCCCTTCTGCGTCGGCTTCGCCGCCGAGAGCGAGAACCTCGCCGAGTACGCGCAGGCCAAGAGGAAGCGCAAGAACATCCCGATGATCGTCGCCAACCTCGTGCAGCACACCATCGGCCGCGAGGAGAACGAGGTCACCATCTACGACGACGCCGGCGCGCACCCCATCGCGCGCGCGCCCAAGTCGCGCATCGCGCACGCCATCCTCGAGCACGCCCTCGCGCTCCTCGAGGCGAGGCGCGGCGCCACCGTCACTCCCATCAAGCAGGCTTCCTGAACCTTGCTTCGCCTTGCTGCCGCCTGCCGGCGGGGTACTGCGCTGAACGCCGATGAACGCCGATACCCCGCCGATTGCCGCCGATGAATTCAGATTGGGTCGCCCATTCGCGGTCGCCATCGATCCAGCGGACTGCGCCCCTGACTCCGGTACTCCTTTCTCTCATCGCTTTATTGGCGGCAATCGGCGGGTCATCGGCGTTCATCGGCGTTTCCAAAGCCTTTCGCAAACCGTAGCCACCGTCGCCCCATGAAAAGAATCGACGTGAAGATCCTCGACGAGCGCATGCGCTCCCAGATGCCCGCCTACGCCACCGGCGGGTCGGCCGGGCTCGACCTGCGCGCCTGCCTCGACGAGCCGCTGACCCTGCGTCCCGGGGACTGCTCCCTCGTGCCCACGGGCCTCGCGATCCACGTGGCCGATCCCGGCCACGCCGCCGTGATCATTCCGCGCTCGGGCCTGGGCCACAAGCACGGGATCGTGCTGGGCAACCTCGTCGGGCTCATCGATTCGGACTACCAGGGGCAGCTCCTCGTGTCGTGCTGGAACCGCGGCCGCGAGCCCTTCGTGGTGAACCCGATGGAGCGCATCGCCCAGCTCGTCGTCATCCCCGTCGTGCAGGTCGAGCTCAACGTCGTGGAGTCCTTCGACGAGAGCGAGCGCGGCGAGGGCGGCTTCGGTTCCACCGGCAAGCACTGAAGGAGCCCCCATGCACGGCATCGTCCTCTTCGCCCACGGCGCCCGCGACCCCGAGTGGGCCCGCCCCTTCGAGGCCATCCGCGACATCGTCCGCGCGCGCCGCCCGGAGTTCCCGGTGGAACTCGCCTTCCTGGACTTCATGTCGCCCAAGCTCGACGAGGCCGTCGACTCGCTCGCCGGCAAGGGCGTGGCGGCGATCACGATATTCCCGCTCTTCATGGCGCCCGGCGGCCACATCCGCAACGACCTGCCGCGCATCGCGGAGGACCTGCGAAAGGCCCACCCCGGCATTCCCATCGCGATCCAGACCGCCATCGGCGAGGCGCCCGAGCTGCTCGAGGCGATCGCCGCCTGGGTCCTTCAAGGTGTTGATTAGCAGGGGGACAGGTTTCATCTCCGAGAAAAGGGGACGGGTCCGGGACCCGTCCCCTTTTCGATGAAACCCGTCCCCTACGGGCGCGAGCAGATCGCGAACCCGTCGTTCCAGCCCATGCGGTAGCGCGGGTCGGCGGCGAATCGCTTGTCGTCCTTGCGGCCGTACCCGGATTTCCTCGCCGTCTCGCAGCCGTCGATGTAGCCGTCGCGCGCGGCGGGGGGATAGCCTGCGAGGTTGTAGGCCGGAGGGGGCGCCTTCGCGCGCCGCTTCGCGCCCTCCTCGGGCGTCTCGTCGGCCGGCGGCGACGGCGCGAGGAGCGCGCAGGAGGCGAGCAGGAAGGGCAGGAACAGGACGGCCGGTCGGCGCATCGGTCACCTCGTGCGTTATGCTGCGTGCGCCGATCCTGTTGGGAGGAATTTCGTTGGACGCCATTGTAGCCGCCCGTGTTCCCCGAGCCGCCGCGCGCGCGCTCGCCGCCCTCGCCTTCGCCTTCCTCCCGCTCGCCCCCGCACAGGCCGCGCCCAAGGTCATCCAGGTGCAGGTCGCCGGGCACGCGCTGCGCGTGGAAGTGGCCGCCACCGTCGAGGAGCGCATGCGGGGCCTCATGTTCCGCGCGAAGCTGGACGCCAACGAGGGCATGCTCTTCGTCTTCGACGAGCCCGGTTACCACTCCATGTGGATGAAGAACACGCCGCTGCCCCTGTCGGTCGCCTTCGTGGACGGCGAAGGCCGCATCCTCAACATCCTAGACATGGAGCCGCAAACGCTCGACTCGCACTATGCCGCGGGCCCGGCGCGCTTCGCGATCGAGACCAACAAGGGATGGTTCGCGCAGCGCCGGATCAAGGCCGGCGACAAGGTGACGGGGCTGCCGAAGGTGAAGTGAGCGCGGGAATAAGCCGCGCGCGCCGCTGTTCTCCCCCTCGATGCCGCCCGCGGGCGGCCGCCCTTCCCCAACCCGAAAGGAACCGCATGAACCGCATTGCTCTCGTTGTCGTGGTGCTTGCCGCCGCCTCCGCCACCCTCGCCATGGCCCAGCAGAAGCCGGAGGACGAGATCCGCTACCGCCAGTCGGTGATGAACGTCATCGGCCGCGCCATGGGCCCGATGGGCGCGATGGCGCAGGGCAAGGCGCCGTTCAACGCCGCCGTGGCGCAGAAGAACTCCGCGCTGGTCGAGTCGCTGATGGGACTGCCGTGGAATTCCTTCGGGCCCGGCACCGACAAGGGCGCGCCGACGAAGGCCTCCCCGAAGATCTGGCAGGAGACGGCGAAGTTCAAGGAAGCCGCGGAGAACGCCCAGAAGGCGGTGGCGAACCTCGCGGCCGCCGCGAAGACGGGCGACGAGGGCAAGTTCAAGGCCGCGTTCGC
Source organism: Burkholderiales bacterium (assembly GCA_026125445.1). Taxonomy (GTDB): domain Bacteria; phylum Pseudomonadota; class Gammaproteobacteria; order Burkholderiales; family Usitatibacteraceae; genus FEB-7. The sequence goes on along the minus strand of JAHCLE010000020.1, from coordinate 20,916 downwards.
GGAGGTGCCGAAGTCCTGCAACGGCGGCTGCCACGACGACTTCCGCCTGAAGGAAGCGCGCAACTGATCAGGCGAGGCTGACGAGCCCCCCGACGGCCGCCGCGGCCGCGATGGCGATCGCGGCGGCCAGCAGCAGCCCGCCCCCGCGAGAGGCTTCGCCCTCGCGCCCCGGCGCCAGCCGCTTGTCGCCGCCGATCATGGCGCCCACGAGGTCCTGGCGCTTGGCGACGGCGTAGAAGACGACGGCCGCCAGGTGCAGCGCCACCAGCGCCGCGATCACCCAGAAGTTCGCCTCGTGGAGGGCGTCGAGCCGGTCCGACACCGCGCCGCTCACGTGCCGCGCGAGAGGCCCCTGGAAGCCATAGTCCTCCTGCACCAGGAAGAGTCCCGTGGCGGCCTGCACCGCCAGCGCCGAGAGCATCGCGACGACCGACCAGCCCCCCAGCGGGTTGTGCCCCGCCGCCTCCGGCGCATCGCCCGCCGCGAGCGCCCTCGCATAGGCGACGAGCGCCCGCGGGCCGCGCAGGAAGCCCGCGAAGCGGGCGTGCGTCCCGCCGGCGAATCCCCAGGCCACGCGGAAGGCGAGGAGCGCGAGGATCGCGAGGCCGGAGCGCTTGTGCCACTCGAGGGTGGATGGCCCGAGGACGGAATCGAACTTCCCCGTGACCACGCTCGCGGCGACCAGCAGCACGAGCGTCCAGTGGAAGAGGCGCGTGGGCAGGTCCCACACGCGCACGCGGACGCGGGCGTCGCCGTCCATCGGCCGCGCGCCTAGGCGCCGAAGACCGCGCGGCGGAAGAGTCCTCCCGAGGCCGTCATGAAGAAGAGCATCGGCATCGAGAGCACGACGTTCAGGCGCGAGGCGAGGAAGGCGACGCGGCGCGCGCGCGCCTTCTCGTCCTCGGAGGCGGGGGCGAGGCCGAGGATCTTCCTCTGGTTGGGCCAGATGATGGCCCAGACGTTGACGAACATGATCGTGCCCAGCCACGCGCCCACCCCGATCGGGATGTAGGCGCGGTCCCTGAACAGGAAGGCGTCGTCGGCCTTGTCGCCCAGGAGCGCCATCCCCGCGACCCAGGTGACCACCGCGGCCCAGCGGAAGAAGAGGAGCGCGCGCGGCGCCACGTGCTTCGCGATGCCGGCCGCGCTGCCGTCGGCCTGCGCGTCCTTCATCGCCGCGGCCTGCACGAAATTGAAGTAGTAGAGCAGTCCCACCCACATCACGCCGGCCATCACGTGCAGCCAGCGCCCGATTCCGTAGTGCAGGATCTCCATGCTCAGCGCTCCACCAGGGTGCGGACGAGGTAGTACAGGATGGCGGTGAGGACGAGTCCGCAAAGGACGGTCCCCCAGAGGGAATCGAGGGGGTTCTTCATGGGATCGCTCCGAGTCGGTCCTTGCAGGCGGAGGAGGCGCGATTTTACCACCGGCGACCTGCCGGGCCGCTGCCGCGCGGCGGCGCGAATCGCGGATCGCGATCCGCAATTTCCCCTTGCCTAGGCGGCCATGCGCCCGCAATGCAACGCGACGATCGCCTTGGCCTGCATGAAGTCGGCGGCCGCCCCCGCGGCGTGCACGCAGGCGCTCGCGAGGTTCACCAGCGGCGGGGGCGCGGGCGCGCGTCGCTCGACCACCGCGCGCATCCAGGGCACGAGTTCCGCGGGCCCCGGGGGCGCGGTCGCCGGGACGCGCCCCGTGTTCTCCGCCTCGAAGAGGACGCTCTCCTCGCCGTCCGCCAGGAGGGCGATGCGCGGCCGCCACGCCAGGTTGCAGGGGGCGACCGAGGCGGGCCAGGCCAGGAGCAGGGCCTTGCCCGGGGTGGCCGCCAGCAGGGCGCCGAGTCCCTGGCTCGCGGTGCCGGGGACGCTCATCGCCAGGCGCACCGCGCCCATGCCGCCCGGGTCCAGCGCGTGCGCCGCGACGTGCGCCGCATTGGTGCGTCCCAGCCGCGTGCGCAGCGCGACGAGCCCACCGAGCGCCGCGGAAAGCAGCTGCGCCGGCACGAATGCGATGCCGCGCGAGCGCAGGTCCCCCTCGGCGTCGGCCAGCGACGGGCTGGGCAGCACGCCCAGCTCCCGAAGCATTGTCGCCGCCGATGGCGCCTGCGGGGAGTCGAGCGGGCCGTGCACCACGACCGGCACGTCGAACCGGCGCAGGAACAGGGCGAGGAGCGCGCCGAACGCCGCCTCGCCGGCGACGAGCCCGTACAGGGGAATGGCGATCGGCCGCTGCGGCAGGTCGAAGGCGAGCCTGCCCTGCCGCGCCGCCAGCGCCCCGTGCAGGCCCGCGAGCTCCGCCGTCGACTCGCCCGCCATCGACAGGGAGGCGAGCAGCGCCCCGAGCTCGAGCTCGTCGAGGGCGCCGTCGAGGACCGCGTCCCACAGGGCACGGGACTCCGCGGCGTCGAGCCAGGCGCCATCGTCGACCGGTGTCGATGCGGCGCGCCGGGACAGCCGGCGCAGGACGGTGGCGATCGAATGCATGCGGCGCTCTCCGGAGGTTCGTGCCTCCCGTCAGCAGGAGTCATGCCATCCCCGCTTCACGATGGGGCGGCGCGCATCGGCACCGCAGCCATGCACCGCCCGGGTGCAGGCCGGCGGCCCGCGGGTCCCATTCCGGGGCGGCCGTACAATGCACGGGTGAGCGCCGACCTCTCCCCGCATCCCTACGCCAGCCTCACGCCCGACACGGTGCTCGACGCGGTCGAGAGCGTCGGCTTCCGGGCCGACGGCCACCAGCTCGCCCTCAACAGCTACGAGAACCGCGTCTACCAGGTGGGGCTCGAGGAGGACCAGGGCGGCCCTCTCGGCGAGGCCCGCTTCCTGGTCGCCAAGTTCTATCGCCCCGGGCGCTGGTCCGACGAGCAGATCCTCGAGGAGCACGGCTTCGCGGCCGAGCTCGCCGCCCGCGAGATCCCGGTCGTGCCCGCCCTGGAGATGGGCGGTACCACGCTGCACCGCCACGCGGGGTTCCGCTTCGCCGTCTACCCGCGCCGGGGAGGCCGCGCCCCCGAGCTGGAGGACCGCAACACGCTCGAATGGCTGGGCCGCTTCATCGGGCGCATCCACGCCGTGGGCGCGACCCGGCCCTTCGTGCACCGGCCCGGGCTCGACGTCGCCTCCTTCGGCACCGCCTCGCGCGACTGGCTGCTCGAACACGACTTCATACCGGCCGACCTGAGAGAGGCCTGGTCCGGGGCGGCTTCCCTCGCGATCGAGGGGGCGCAGCGCGCCTTCGACCGCGCCTCGGGAGTCGCGCGCATCCGCCTGCACGGCGACTGCCACGCGGGCAACGTGCTGTGGACGCCGGCCGGTCCCCACTTCGTCGACTTCGACGACGCGCGCACCGGCCCCGCGGTGCAGGACCTGTGGATGCTCCTGTCGGGCGATCGCGCCTCGATGTCGGCCCAGCTGCGCCACGTGCTCGCGGGCTACGAGGACTTCGCGTCGTTCGACGACCACGAGCTCGGCCTCGTCGAGGCCCTGCGCACGCTGCGCCTGCTGCACTATTCCGCGTGGCTCGCGCGGCGCTGGGACGACCCGGCCTTCCCGATGGCCTTCCCCTGGTTCAACACGCAGAAGTACTGGCAGGACCGCGTGCTGGAGCTCAAGGAGCAGGTCGCGGCGATGCAGGAGCCGCCGCTCGCGCCCTAGCGCGTCCGGCGGCGCGACTGGCCCTCGGCCTGCGCGACGAGCCAGCGGCGGAAGGTGCTGGACGCCGGGTGCGCGATGAGCGCCTCGGGGGTGACGAGGTAGTAGGCGAAGTTCGTCGGCACGGGGCGCTCGATGGGCACGACCAGGCGACCCTCCTCGATGTCGGAATCGACCAGCGGGCGCAGCGCGAGCGCCACGCCCACGCCGTCGATGGCCGCCTCGTGCACGAGGGAGGCGTTGGAGAAGCGCGGTCCGCGCGAGGCGTCCACGCCCTTGGCGCCCGCGATCTCGAGCCATTCCTCCCACCCCGGCCGCTCCTCGTCTCCCGGCGACGAGTCGTCGTGGATGAGCGTGTGCAAGCGCAGGTCCGAGGGCTTCCGCAGCGCCGGCCCGCGGCCCAGCAGCTTCGGGCTGCACACCGGCACGTACGAGGGATGGAACAGCAGGTCCACCACCGCCCCCGGATACTCTCCCTTGCCGTAGCGAACGGCGACCCGCACCTCGGCGTCGGCGCGGCCGGGGTCCGGGGGCGCCTCGTCCTGCGGATTGTCGATGGCGCGCAGCGTGCCGATGATGCGCAGGTCGTACTGCGGGTAGGAGGCCGTGAAGGAACGCAGCCGCGGCATCAGCCAGCGCGCGACGAAGTTGGGCGGGGCCTCCACGGCGATGCGCCCGCGCCCCTCCTCGCGCCGCGCCTGGGCGAGCCCCGCGGCGAAGCAGTCGAAGCCCTCGCGCAGCTTGGGCAGCATCGCCTCGGCGGCCGGCGTGAGCTCGATGGCGCGCGTGAGGCGGCGGAAGAGCTCGACGCCCAGGTAATCCTCCAGCGCCTTCACCTGCTGCGAGACCGCCGCCGGCGTCACGAAGAGCTCCTCGGCCGCGCGCTTGAAGCTGCGGTGCCGGGCCGCGGCCTCGAAGGCGCGCAGGGCGTTCAGGGGGGGAAGGCGGTCGGGCATGGCGTGGATAGATTAGCTTTTCTATGCCAAAGCGCAAGAACAAATCGTTTGTTGCAGTGCGTCATGGGCACTATATTCCCTTCCGTGAACCGCCGAAACGCCCACCCGGCGAAGGCGGGGGAAACCCAAAAGGAGTGCACCATGGAACGGTACGAAGCGATCGAGCAGTACATCCGCCAGGCTCGCCTGGAGCGCAGCGTCTACGTGGCCGAACTCGTCGCGGACGCGATCCTCACGACCTGGAAGGGCATCAAGTACGCCGCCGACGTCGTCCTGTCCGTCGCCCGCGCGAAGACCCACAAGAACGTCTTCACGTTCGACGCCTGACCGTCTCCTCCTCCGCGCGGCAACCGTCGCGCGTTACCATGCGGGTCTCCGGACCGGAGCCCGCATGGTCTCTTCCCCCCTCCCCGCGCTTTCCCCGCTCGAAATCCGCGTTCTCGGCGTTCTCGTCGAGAAGCAGCACACCGTCCCCGACAGCTACCCGCTGACGCTCAACGCGCTGGTCGCGGGCTGCAACCAGAAGTCGAGCCGCCATCCCGTCCTGGAGGCGGGCGAGGCCGAGGTCCAGGCCGCGCTCGACCACCTCAAGGCCCTTTCCCTCGTCGTCGAGTCCAGCGGCGGGCGCGTCATGCGCTACGCGCACAACGCCGGCCGCGTGCTCGGCATCCCGCCGCAGTCGGCGGCGCTGCTCGCGACCCTGATGCTGCGCGGGCCGCAGACGGCCGGCGAGTTGCGCATCAACAGCGAGCGCCTGCACGCCTTTTCCGACATCTCCGCCGTCGAGGCCTTCCTGGAGGAGCTCGCGTCGCGCCCGGCCGGGGCGCTGGTGCGCGAGGCTGCGCGCCAGCCCGGGGCGCGGGAGACGCGCTGGGCGCACCTGCTCGCGGGCGAGCCGCCTCCGGAGCCCTCGCCGGCCGCGGCGCATGCCGCCGCCCGGGAACCGAGCCTGGGCGAGATCGCCGCCCTGAAGGCCAACGTGGACCGCCTCGAGGCCGAGGTCGCCGAGCTGCGCGAGAATCTCGCGCGCGTCTTCCGGGAGCTCGGGCTCTGAGCGCCGGCGCCGGAAGCCTCGCCGCCTGGGTGGGTCGCACGGAGACGGCCGAGGACCACATCGGCGCCGCTCCGCTCGCGATGCTCTCCGCGCTCCTCGACCGCGACGACCCGCCGCCGCGGCCGGGCGACCCCATCGCGCCGCTCGCCCACTGGCTCTACTTCCTGCCCACGCAACGGCAATCGACGCTGGGCCCCGACGGGCACGCGCGCCGCGGCGAGTTCCTGCCGCCGGTCGAGTTGCCCCGGAGGATGTGGGCCGGCAGCCGCATCGAGTTCCTGCTCCCGATCGCGGTCGGCGAGAGCGTGCGCCGCGTCTCCACGATCGCCGCCGTGCGCGAGAAGCAGGGGCGAAGCGGCCCGCTCGTCTTCGTCACCGTGCGCCACGAGCTTAGCGGCCCGGCCGGGCTGGCGCTCGTCGACGAGCACGAGATCGTCTACCGAGACGCGCAGGGACCGGCGGTGGCGCCGCCCGTCGCGGCGCCCTCCGGCGAGGCCTGGTCGCGCGAGATCCGCCCGGACCCGGCGCTCCTCTTCCGCTACTCGGCGGTCACCTTCAACGGCCACCGCATCCACTACGACCATCCGTACGTCACCGGCACGGAAGGCTACCCCGGTCTCGTCGTGCACGGACCGCTCGTGGCCACGCTCCTCGTCGATCTGCTGCGCCGCAACCGGCCCGGCGCCCGCCTCGCCTCGTTCTCGTTTCGCGCGCTGCGCCCGCTCTTCGACACCGCGCCCTTCACGCTGTGCGGCCTTCCCGACGAGGGCTCGCGCTCGGCGCGCCTGTGGACGCGCGATGCCGACGGGGCGGTTACCATGGACGCCCGCGCTACCTGGCGCTGAGGGGGTCCCGATGCTCGTCACCTGCGTCGCCTACCAGGAAGGCCAGAAGGTCGCCGAGATCCCGCCAGGACTCATCCGCGAGTTCATCGCCCGCCCCGGCTGCTTCGTCTGGGTGGCCCTCAAGGACCCCACGCAGGGGGAGCTCGAGGAGATGCAGCACGAGTTCGGGCTGCACGACCTCGCCGTCGAGGACGCGCGCAAGGGCCACCAGCGCCCGAAGCTCGAGGAGTACGGCGAGGTGCTCTTCGGGGTGCTGCACAACATCGAGCTGCGCGGCGAGGAGCTGCACCGGGCGGAGATCGACGTCTTCGTTGGGCCGAACTTCGTGCTGTCGGTGCGCAAGGGAACGGAGCAGGGCTTCGCCGCGGTGCGCGCGCGCACCGAGCGCGAGCCGCACCTGCTGCGCCACGGCGCGGGCTTCGTGTTCTACGCCCTCGTGGACGCGGTGGTGGACCGCTACTTCCCCGTGGTGGACGCGCTCGAGACGGAGCTGGAGGCGATCGAGTCGCGCATCTTCTCGGGCGGCTCGCCGCGCGCGAACCTGGAGTCGCTCTACGCCCTCAAGCAGAAGCTCACGCTCGTCAAGCACGCCGTCGAGCCGCTCATCGAGGCGCTGGGCAAGCTGCACGGCGGGCGCGTGCCGCAGGTCTGCCTCGGCACGCAGGAGTACTTCCGCGACGTCTACGACCACCTCCTGCGCCTGAGCCAGGTCCTCGACAGCCTGCGCGACATGCTCACCACCGCGATGTCGGTGAACCTCGCGATGATCACGCTCGCGGAGAACGAGGTGACCAAGCGCCTCGCGGCCTACGCCGCCCTCGTGGCGGTGCCCACCATGCTGGCCGGCATCTACGGCATGAACTTCGAGCACATGCCCGAGCTCAAGTGGGCCTTCGGCTATCCGTCCGCGGTCGCGGTCATGGCGGCGATCGACGCCTACCTCTTCTGGCGCTTCCGGAAGGCGCGCTGGCTCTGACCGGCCCGGCCGGGTCAGTCGACCTCGCGCCAGCCGGGTACGAGCGGGAAGTAGAGGCCGAGGCGCGGCGAGCCGCCGAGCGCCTGCGCGTAGGTGTGGAGCTGGCCCGCGTAGCGGTCCCGCTCGCTGTCCAGGAAGGCTTCCACGGAGGCGCCCTCGTGGCGGCCGGTCTTGAAGTCGACGATCCAGCGCTCGCCCCCGGCCTCCGTGAACACGCGGTCCATCACCAGGCGGCGGCGCACGCCCTTCACGGTGGCCGTGAGGCGGTATTCGGCCACGGCCTGCGCGTGCGGGCCCAGCACCCAGCGCCCCTTCGGGTCGGTGACCGCCTGCGCGAGCGCCCCTCGCGCGCGCTCCACCGCCGCGTCGAGATCCGCCGCGAGGACGCCGCGCCACTGCAGCTCGCGGTGAAGGCGCGGGGCGAGCGCGTCCACGCGCTTCGCATCCCACCCGCGCAGCTCGTCCTGGCCGATGCGCTGCAGCCAGCGGTGCACGACGGTCCCCACGTGGCGCGCGGTCTCGCCGACCCAGGAGAACTCGATCGCCTCCGCCTTGCGATCGTCCTCCGCGGGCGCCTGCCAGGGCACGCCGGCCGGAGGGGGCGGCACCCCGTAGCCGGACGCGAGGCGCGCGAGCGAACCCGCGGCCTTTTCCGGGGGCGCCGTCGCGATGGCGTCCCGCGCGGCGCCGCCCGCGGCCCGCGCGAAATCGTCCGCGACCGCCGTCCACAGCTTCGCGAGGAGCGAGCCCTTCCTGGGGCCCTTGAGGGCCGCGGGTTCCTCGCCGTCTCCCAGGCGCGCGTCTCCCAGCAGGTGCAGCCGCCGCTTCGCGCGCGTGGCCGCCACGTACAGCAGGCGCCCGTTCTCGAGGTCGCCCTTGCGCTTGTCGAGGCCGCGGATGTACTCGTGGATCGGGTCGCGGTCGGCGCCGGTGGCGTGCACGGGCCCGAGAAGGAGGCCCGACTCCCCGCCTTCGTGCCGCGCGCGCGGCCTCTCCATCCACAGGAAGAGCCGCTTCTCGTCCGGAGGCGCTCCCGCGCCCAGCCCGGGGACGATGACGGTGTCGAACTCGAGGCCCTTCGCCTTGTGGATCGTCATCACCTGCAGGCGCGGATTGCCCTCCTCGTCCGGCGGCGCGTAGAGCCCGGCGAGACCCTCCTCGAAGGCCGCGCAGTCCGCGAGGCCTCCTGCGGCTTCCTCCTGCTCGAGGTGGTCGAGGTACGCGTCGGCCTCGTCAAGGGCCGTCGCGTCGGCGGCGCAGGCGGGCCCGCCCAGCGCGAGCCACGCGCCTTCGACGGCGTCCCGCAGCGTGGACCGGGCGCGCGAGGCGAGCACCGCGTCCAGCACCGCCCGCACTCGCGCCAGTCGCGCGCGCCCGTCGGTCGACATCGCCGCGAGCCGCGCTTCGTCGCGCATGGCCTCGTGCACGGTCGGCAGCTCGTCGGGATGGCAGCCGTCCGCGCCGGCGAGCGCGTGCAGGTCGGCGAGCGTGAGCCCGCACCACGGCGCGCGCAGCACCGCGAGCCAGGCCGTGCGGTCGGCCAGGTGCGCGATCGCGCGCGTGAGCGCCAGCAGGTCGCCCACGACGGGCCTTTCGGCCAGGGGGTCGATCTCGATGGCCCGCGGGCTCAGCCCCGCCGCCTTGAGCGCCGGCACGATCTCCGCCAGCGCCGAGCGCGCCCGCACGAGGATGGCGACCGTCGGCGCCTCTCCCGGGCCGGTCGCGGGCTCCGCGAGCGCCTCCCTCACGAGCTGCGCCACGCGCGCCGCCTCGCCCGCGCGGTCGCCGTTGAAGAACGGGTGCACGGTGACCGGTTGCGCCATCGCCTCGTGCACCGCGTGCGACTCGGCGTAGGTCACCGCGCCCTCGGCGATGTCCTCGCGCGCGGGCATCACGCGCCGGAACGCCGCGTTGACCCAGTCGACGATGCCGGCCTGGGAGCGGAAGTTGGCCGACAGGGTGAGCGGCACGAGGCGTACGGGCCCGATGCCCTCGTGGCGGGCGCGCAGGAACAGGCCGACCTCCGCCTCGCGGAAGCGGTAGATGGACTGCATCGGGTCGCCCACCACGAAGAGCGTGCGGCCGTCTCCGCGCTCCCAGCCCGCGGTGAGCCGCGCGAGGAGCTCGTTCTGCGATACCGAGGTGTCCTGGAACTCGTCGACGAGGATGTGGCGGATGCGGTAGTCGAACGCGAGCAGGAGGTCGGTCGGCTCGTCCTCGGTGCCGAGGGCGCGCAGCGCCCCCTGCGCGATCTCGACGAAGTCGGCCTGCCCGTGCGAGGCGAAGGCCACCTTGAGGTTGGCCACCGCCACCTCCGCGACCCGCACGAGGGCGCCGAGGGCCTCCCAGGGACCGTCGCCGTAGCGCGCCGGCGGCAGGCCCTGCAGCGCCCGCAGGGCCTCGAGCGCCTCGCCGTCGCCCGCGAGCGCCTTGGCGAGGGCCGGGCCCTTGCGCCACTCGCCCTTCCTGGTGAGCAGCTCGTTCGCGAACGCGATCCAGTCGTCGGCCGCCACCGCGCCGGCACCGCCCGGACCGGCGTGGCCCGTGGCCTCGAGCGCCGCCGCGGCGCGGTCCACGGCCTCGCGCCGGATGTCGGCGAGCGTGGCCTCGAGGGCCCCGCGCTGGTCCGCCGCCCGCAGGTAGCGCAGCCAGTGGTCGCGCCGGCGCAGCAGGCCCGCGAGCAGCTCCTCCACGCGCGCCGCGTCGTTGTCGAGGTGCTTGAGGACGAGCGCCACGTCCGCGGACGCCGCGTGGTCCTCGTCGACGAGGGCGAGGGTGGCGCGCGCCGCCTCGCGGTAGAGATCCTCCGCGTCCTCCAGGCTCTCGGGCTGCGCCCCGAACCGGGCGAGCACCGGCATCTGGCGCGTGAGCGAGGCGCACAGCGAGTCGATGGTCTGGACGCGCAGGCGCGCAGCGTTCTCCTCGAGCCGCCAGCCGAGCTCGTCGTTGCGCGCGAGCGCGGCCCGGGCGAGGTCCCAGGTGAGCGCCCGGTGGTCCTCGCGGGGGCGCGGCGTGGCGCGCGCCTGCGCGAGGGCCGCGAGGATCCTGCCGCGCATCTCCGCGGCGGCCTTGCGCGTGAAGGTGATGGCGGCGATCTCCTCGGGGCGCGCGACGATGGCGAGCAGCGCGAGGCAGCGCTGGATGAGGAGCTCCGTCTTCCCGGAGCCCGCGGGCGCCTGGACGATGAACGAGCGCGCGGGATCGAGGGCGGTGCGGCGCTCGCCGAGGTCGGGAATCGCGCGCGGGCTATTCATCCGCCGTCGCCTCCTCGTCGGCTTCGCGCAGGCCTGTCTCCGCCACCCGGCAGACGAGCCTTTCGGCGCAGCCCTCGCAGGTCTTCGCCCCGTTCTTGGGATCGAGCCGCGCGTCGCCGGCCGAGAATGCCCTTCCGAGGGCGTCGAGCTCGCGGCGCCATCCCTCGCGCAACGCGGACCAGTCGGCATAGCCCGCGGCGAGCCGGCTGCGATCCTTCGACACGAGCGTGGTCCCGGGCAGCAGGTTCTCCTCGCGCGCGAGGCCGCGGAACGCGTTGTCACCCGGCTTCACGCGCGCGAAGGCGACGACGGCCACGTCCTCGCCGCAGCCCAGGGCGTACATCGGCAGCTGCGGCTCGTCGGGCCGCGCGCCCAGCCAGGCGCCCACGCGTGCCTCCCCGCTCTTGTAGTCGATGATGGCGCACCCGCCGGCCGCCAGGCTGTCCATGCGGTCGAGCTTCACGTTGGCCGACACGCCGCCGAAGGTCACCGCGAGCTTGCGTTCCGTCGCGACGACCCGGAAGTCGCCGCGACCGCGCTCGAACTCGAGCCAGGCGAGCGAGGTCGCCACGAGGCGGTCGCGCTCGAGCGCCGCGAAGCGACCCGCCAGCGCGTCGGGACGGCGCCGGCGCATCCTTTCCAGGGCGGCGTCGGCGGCGGGCGCGAGGATGTCCGCGAGCTCCCGCGCGTCCAGGTCGTCCAGCGCGCCCTTGTCGCCGATGCGCTCCCACGCCGCCGCCAGGACCGCGTGCAGGAGGCTGCCGCGGTCGGCCGCGGTGAGGCCGGGCTGGGGGACCTCGGGGGCGTCCGAGCCGAGCCGGTGCGCCGAGAAGGCGCGGAACGGGCAGGCGGCCTGGTCGCGGAAGACCGCGGTGCCTCCCGCTCCCGCGCCTCCGGCGAGCGCCGGCCCGCGCTCGTCGACGAGGCGCTCGAGGGCGGGCGCGGCGTGGATGGCATCGCGCCAGGACGGGAACGCGTCCGACGCGCCGGGCACGCCGCCTTCGGCGACGGCGATGGCGGCGACGAGCGGGCTCGCGGGGGACTGCGCCTCGCCCCGGGCGAGGGGATGGCTCACGACGACCTCGTCCGCGGCGCCCAGCCACCCTTCGGTGATCCGCCGGTCCAGGTCGAAGGACGAGGCGGCGTCCGCCTCCGGCACGCCGGCCGCGCGCTGCAGGCGGACGGGAATGAAGGGATGCGGGCGCGCGGGCAGCGGCCAGGCGCCGTCGTCGAGGCCCATCACCCACAGGTGGTCGAAATCGAGGCCGGCGCTCTCGAGCACGCCCATGACCTGCACGGGGACCTCGGGCGACTCGGGCTGGAAGAGCGTGTCGGAGACGAGGCGCGAAAGGCGCCCCAGCGCGTCCTGGAAGCCCATCCGGCCGGCGACGCGCTCCAGCCTCGCGAAGGCGGCCAGCGCCTCGTGCCACTTGCCCTGCACCTGGAACTCCGCGGAATCCAGCGGCCTCTCGCCCGGGAATCCCGCCACGCGCAGCGCCTCGGCGAAGGCCCGCGCCCACTGCGGCGGCGTGCGGGGCGCGAAGAGGTCGCTGCGGCGGAACCTCGCGAGCTCCCCGAGGCGCTCGGCGAGGATCGGCGCGCGCGGCATGCCCGGCGCGGCGAGGTGGCCCACGAGGCGGTCGAGGGAGAGCGCGGTCCCCGCGCGCTCGCGCAGCCTCGCGTCCAGCCGCGAGCGCGCCGCCATCTCCGACTCCCCGCCGGCGAGGAACGGCGAGCGCAGCAGCCGGCTCGCGTCCTCGAAGGCGATCTCGCGTCCCGCGAGCTGCAGAAGGAGCAGGGCGTCGCGCGCGAGGGCGAAATCGGCGAGGGACTGGCCCAGCGAGACGTCGAAGGCGCGCGGCGGTGTGCGGCCGCCGGGCGCGTTGAACCCGGGGTGCAGCGTCGCGGCGAAGACGCGCTCCACGACGCGGCGGGATTGCGCGAGGTCCGGCACGACGATACCGATGCGCGGCAAGCGTCCGCTCGAGGCTGCGGCCTCGAGCCGGGCCCGGGCCCAGCGCGCGGCGGCCGCGACTTCCTCCGCCGGAGAGGCCAGGGGTACCCGGACGGGTATGGCGGCATGCCGCGGCGGCTCGCACGCGCGCACCTCGATACCCGTGGCTGCCGCGGCGGCCAGCAGCTCGCGCATCTGCGGCGTGAGGAGGTCGAAGGCGTAGAGGACGAGGGTGGCGGGACGGGCGAGGCCGGGGTCGGCGAGCCGCCTCGCCACCGCGTCGGGAAGGCGCGCGGCGTCGAGGAAGCCGCCCTCGCGCGTCCGGCGCTCGTAGCGCGAGGACCATTCGGCGAAGGCGCGGGCGTCCTCGTTGGCGTCCTCCCCGTCCGCGCGCAGGCGCCACGCATGCGCGAGCTGCCAGGCCTCGCGGCAGAGCCTGGCGGCGGAAGCGGGCGAGTAGAGGCCCTTCGCCTGGCGGGAGTCGGCCACGATCGCCTCCCAGAGGGCGTCCTCCTCCTCGGGGGCGAGGAGGACCGGGAGTTCCCCGGAATCCGGAAGGTGCAGGACGTCGTCCCAGAGCCGCTCCACGAAGGAGGACCAGGGCAGCACGTCGGCGCTTTCCCACGCGGCATGCCCCGCCGCGGCGCGCGAGTCGTCGAAGTCGCGGGCGAGCGCGGCCGCGAGGCGGCGGTTGGGGGTGAGGACGGTGAGGGCGCCCGCGTGGCCGAGGCCGAGACGCTCGAGGAGCGCCTCGCGGGCGATGGGGGCGAACGGGGACTGCATGGGCCGCATCATAGCGGCCCGGTGGCTCAGGCGATGAGCCGGCCCGGCGGCAGCCGGGACCGGTCAGCCGAACTTGGCCAGCAGCTCCGCCGCGTGCTCGAGGCGCTTGTCGACGACGGCCTTGCCGGGGGTGCCGGCCGGCACCTCGCCGCCCGACTGGATGGCGCAGGAAAGCACGTGGTAGAAGGCCTTGTCGAGCGCGCGCCGGCTGGCGGAGAGCTGCTGCGTGATCGCCTCGCAGTCCGAGCCCTTCTCGATCATGGCCTGGATGCCGCGCAGCTGTCCCTCGACGCGGCGCAGGCGGTGGATCAGTTCCTTCTTGTGGGTCTCGTCCCGGATGGTGGGCATGGGCGTCTCCTGTGTACGGGACCTTTATACACTACCCCGTATAGCATGGCAAGCGCCCCGGCGGGGGTATCGCCCTTGACATACCATACTCCCCACGGTATTATTCGCCCCGATCCCTCCACACGGAACCGAACCGCCATGACCACCGAACGCATCGTCCGCATCGTCGCCGGCACCTTCGTCCTGCTCTCCCTGGGCCTGGGCGTTCCCGGCAGCCCCCTCTTCGTGAACCAGAACTTCCTGTGGTTCACCGCCTTCGTGGGCGCCAACCTCCTGCAGAGCGGCTTCACCTGCTTCTGCCCGCTCGACCTCATCCTGAAGAAGCTCGGCGTGAAGAGCGCCGCCCAGGGCGCTTAGGGGGACGCGATGGCCTCCGCCGCCCCCGCCTCCGCCTCCGCCGGCTTCGTCCACGTCGCCTGCCCGAAGTGCCTCGCGCAGAACCGCGTCGATGCCGCGCGCGTGCTCGAGGCCCCTAAGTGCGGCCGGTGCGAGACGCCGCTCCTCGACGAGTCCGTCGTGGAGCTGGACGACGCCTCGTTCGACGCCTTCGTGGCGCGCACCAGCGTGCCCGTGCTCGTCGACTTCTGGGCGCCGTGGTGCGGGCCCTGCCGCCAGATGGCGCCGGAGTTCTCCCGCGCCGCCCGCGGCCTGAAGGGGCGCGCCCGCCTCGTGAAGGTGAACACTGACCTGTCGCAATCCCTCGCGGGACGCTTCGGGATACGCTCGATTCCGACCCTGCTCCTCCTGAAGGAAGGCCGCGAGGTGGGCCGCGCCACCGGCGTGCGCCCCGCCGACGACCTCCAGGACTGGGTCGCCTCCGCCTGACGACATCCGGATGAAACCTGCCTCCCTCGCCTTCCTCGCCGCCGCCGCGCTGGCGCTCGCCGCCTGCGGTCCCTCCGGTCCCGCGCCCGCCCCGAAGGCGGCCGCGCCGCTTTCCACCGCCACCGTGGAGCTGCGCGAGGTCGACCTCACCACCTCCGCCGAGGCGGTGGTCGAGGCCGTGCGCCAGTCCACCGTCTCGGCCCAGGTCTCCGGGCGCATCGTCGACATCCGCTTCGACGTGGGCGACCGCGTGGAGAAGGGGGCGGTGATCCTGCGCATCGACGAGCGGGCCGCCTCCCAGGCCGTGGCCGCGAGCGAGGCGCAGGTGCGCGAGGCCGAGGCCAACCTGGTGAACGCGCGCGCCAGCTACGAGCGCGCCCGGCAGCTCCTGGCGCAGAAGTTCGTGAGCCAGGCCGCGGTCGACAAGGCCGAGGCCGACTTCAAGGCCGCCGAGTCGCGCATGAAGGCCACGCTCGCCGGCGCCGGCGCCGCGGCCACGGAGAAGAGCTTCACCACGATCGTCGCGCCCTATAGCGGCGTGGTGTCGGCGCGGCACGTGCAGCTGGGCGAGATGGCCGCGCCGGGCAAGCCGCTCTTCACGGGATTCGACCCCACGGGGCTTCGCGTGGTGGCCACGGTGCCCTCGGCGCAGGTGCCCGCCATCCAGTCCGGGGCGAAGGCCCGCATCGAGGTTCCCTCGCTCGGCCGCTGGGTCGAGGTGAAGTCCATCACGGTCGTGCCCTCGGCCGACCCGCGCACCCACACGACGCAGGTCCGCCTGGACCTGCCGGCCGACGCGAAGGGGCTCCTGCCGGGCGTCTTCGCGCGCGCCTACTTCGTCACCGGCCGCGCGCCGCGCCTGATGGTGCCGCGCGAGGCCGTCCTGCGCCGCAGCGAGGTCACCGCCGTCTACGTCGTCGACGCCCAGGGCCGGGCGCTCCTGCGCCAGGTGCGCCTGGGCACCGCCTCCGACGAGAAGTCGGTGGAGGTGCTCGCGGGACTCAAGGCGGGAGAGCGGGTGGCCCTCGAGCCGGTGAAGGCCGGCATGGCCCCGGCCGCGGCGAACTGAGGCGCCCATGGAAGGCATGGGCATCTCCGGGCGCATCGCCCGCTACTTCCAGGATTCCCAGCTCACGCCGCTGGTGGCGCTGGTCGCGTTCCTGCTGGGACTCCTCGCGGTGGCCATCACGCCGCGCGAGGAGGAACCGCAGATCAACGTCACGATGGCGAACGTGTTCATCCCGTTCCCGGGCGCCTCCGTGTCCGACGTCGAGTCGCTCGTGTCCACGCCGGCCGAGCAGGTGCTCTCGCAGATGGAGGGCATCGAGCACGTGTACTCCGTCTCGCGCCCCGGCATGGCCGTCCTCACCGTGCAGTTCAAGGTGGGCGTGCCGCGCATCGACGCGATCGTGCGCCTGCGCGACACGATGAGCGCCAACCGCGACTGGGCGCCCCCGGAGCTGGGCATCCTCGAGCCGGTCATCAAGCCGCGGGGGATCGACGACGTGCCCGTGGTCTCCCTCACCCTCTGGAGCGACGACGAGTCGAAGGGCGCCTACGAGCTCGAGCGCGTCGCCCACGCCATGGAAGCCGAGTTGAAGCGCGTGCCGGGCACCCGCGAGGTGCAGACGCTGGGCGGCCCGGGCCGCGTGGTGCGCGTCATCCTCGACGCCGACCGCCTCGCCTCCCACGGCGTCACCGCCCTCGACGTGAGGAACGCCCTGCAGCTGTCGAACGTGACGGCGCCCACCGGCAAGCTGGTGCGCGACAACCGCGAGATCGCGGTCGAGACGGGCAACTACCTCGAGTCGGCCGCCGACGTGCGCTCGCTCGTGGTGGGCGTGCAGGAAAGGAGCCCGGTCTACCTGGCCGACGTGGCCGAGGTCGTCGACGGCCCCGACCAGCCCTCGCGCTACGTCTGGACCGGCGCCGGCCCGGCCGCGGGCGAGAAGGGCATCGCCTCGCCCGGCGAGCACCCCGCCGTGACGATCCAGGTCACCAAGAAGCCCGGCGAGAACGCGGTCGACGTGGCCTCGCGGGTGATGCAGCGCGTGAGCGAGCTCGAGGGCACGCTCATCCCGGCGGAGGTGCGCGCCACCGTCACCCGCAACTACGGGGCCACCGCCGACGACAAGGCGAAGAGCCTCATCAAGAAGCTCGTCTTCGCCACGCTCTCCGTCGTGGTCCTGGTGTTCGCCACGCTGGGCCGGCGCGAGGCCGCCATCGTCGGCATCGCGGTCGTCCTCACCCTCGCCTCCACGCTCTTCGCCTCCTGGGCCTGGGGGTTCACGCTGAACCGCGTCTCCCTCTTCGCGCTCATCTTCTCCATCGGCATCCTGGTCGACGACGCCATCGTCGTGGTGGAGAACATCCACCGCCACCGCGGGCTCTCCGGCGGCCCCCTGCACGGGATCATCCCGGCGGCCGTCGACGAGGTGGGGGGGCCCACGATCCTCGCCACCTTCACGGTCATCGCGGCGCTCCTGCCCATGGCCTTCGTCACCGGCCTGATGGGGCCCTACATGAGCCCCATCCCCATCAACGCGAGCATGGGGATGCTGCTCTCGCTCGCCATCGCCTTCACCGTGACGCCCTGGCTCGCGCTGAAGCTCCTGGCCTCCCACGGCCACGCCCACGCCTCGGGCCTCGACGCGAAGCTCGAGCGCTTCTTCGGCTCGCTCCTCGGCCGCTTCATCGCCGCGCCCGAGGCGGCCGCGAACCGGCGCAAGCTCGGGATCGGCATCGCCGTGGCCATCGCCCTCTCCGTGGGCCTGGCCGGCGTGAAGCTCGTGGTGCTCAAGATGCTGCCCTTCGACAACAAGAGCGAGTTCCAGGTGGTGGTCGACATGCCCGCGGGCACGCCGGTCGAGGTCACGGCCGCGGCGCTTCGCGACCTGGGCGCGCACGTGGCGACGATCCCGGAAGTCTCCGACTACCAGGCCTACGCGGGCCTCGCCTCGCCGATCAACTTCAACGGCCTGGTGCGCCAGTACTACCTGAGGAGCCTGTCGGAGCAGGGCGACCTGCAGGTGAACCTGGTCGACAAGTCGAAGCGTCACCGCAAGAGCCACGAGATCGCGGCCGCCGCGCGGCCGGCCCTCGAGGAGATCGGTGGGCGCTGGGGCGCGAAGGTGAAGGTGATCGAGGTGCCCCCGGGCCCGCCGGTGCTCTCGCCCATCGTGGCCGAGGTCTACGGCCCCGACGAGCCCGGCCGCATCCGCGTGGCGAAGAAGGTCCGCGAGGCGCTCGCCGCCACCCCGGACATCGTGGGCATCGACGACACGGTCGACGATCCCGCGCCGAGGATCGTGCTGCGCGTCGACCAGGGCCGCGCGGCCATCGCCGGCGTCTCGCGGCGCGACGTCGTGGAGACGATGCGCGCGGGGCTCTCGGGCATGGACGCGACCCCGCTGCACGACGGGCACTCGAAGTACGAGGTGCCGGTGCGCCTGACGCTGCCGGCCGAGCAGCAGGGCGAGCTCGAGGAGTTCCTCAAGCTCACGCTGCGCGCGGCCGACGGCTCGCTCGTGCCGATGTCGGAGCTGGTGCGCGTCGTGAGGAACGACCGCGAGCGCCCCGTCTACCACAAGGACCTGCTGCCGGTGGTCTACGTCGTCGCCGACCAGGCCGGCAGCACCGACAGCCCGCTCTACGGCATGTTCGCCGCCCGCGGCAAGGTCGCGGGCCAGGCCCTCGAGGACGGCGGCACGCTGGGCGAGTACTTCATCCGCCAGCCCTCCGACCCGTACCGCGCCTACTCGGTCAAGTGGGACGGCGAGTGGCAGGTGACCTACGAGACCTTCCGCGACATGGGCGCGGCCTACGGCGTGGGGCTCGTCCTCATCTACCTGCTCGTGGTGGCGCAGTTCCGCTCCTACGTCGTGCCGCTCGTGATCATGGCCCCCATCCCGCTCACCGTGATCGGGGTGATGCCGGGGCACGCGCTGCTGGGGGCGAACTTCACCGCCACCTCGATGATCGGGATGATCGCGCTCGCGGGCATCATCGTGAGGAACTCGATCCTCCTCGTGGACTTCGTGAACCTCAAGGTGGCCGAGGGCGCGGCGTTCCGCGACGCCGTGATGCAGTCGGCCGCGGCGCGCGCCAAGCCCATCGCGCTCACGGCGCTCGCCGCCATGCTCGGGGCGGGCTTCATCCTCGACGACCCGATCTTCAACGGCCTGGCGATCTCGCTCATCTTCGGGATCCTGGTGTCGACCGTTCTCACGCTCGTGGTGATCCCGGTCCTCTACTACGCCGCCTTCCGCCGCCGCTTCGGCGAGAGCTGACCCTCGCGGCGGCCGGCGTGTAACGGCCGGGGTTACAATGTCCGCCAGGGCGATTTCCCGGGGGCCTCCATGGACGACCCGCTGCTGCTCGCGCGCGCGCAGTTCGGCCTGAACATCGCGTTCCACATACTCTTCCCGTCGCTCACGATCGCGCTCGCCTGGATCCTGCTCGGGTTCCGCGTCGCGTACCACCGCACGGGCGACGCGGGCTGGCTCAAGACCTACAGGCTGTGGACCAAGATCTTCGCGCTCACCTTCGCGATGGGCGTGGTGACGGGCATCGTGATGAGCTTCCAGTTCGGCACCAACTGGCCCGGGTTCATGAACCGCGTGGGCGCGATCGCGGGGCCGCTGCTGGGCTACGAGGTGCTCACCGCCTTCTTCCTCGAGGCCACCTTCCTGGGCGTGATGCTGTTCGGCCGCACGCGCGTGCCGGTGTGGCTGCACACGCTGTCCACCGTGCTGGTGGCGATCGGAACCACCGCCTCGGCGTTCTGGATCCTGGCGCTCAATTCCTGGATGCAGACGCCCCAGGGCTTCGAGGTGATCGACGGCACGCTGCACGTCACCGACTGGTGGACGGTGATCTTCAACCCCAGCTTCCCCTATCGCCTGACGCACATGCTGCTGGCCTCGGGCCTGACGGCTTCGTTCCTGATTGCCGGCATCTCGGCCTTGCAGCTGCTGCGCAGGCGCGAGTACGAACCGGCGCAGCACATGTTCCGCCTCGGCGCCGGCACCGCTGCGGTGCTCATTCCGCTGCAGATCGTCGTCGGCGACCTGCACGGCCTGAACACGCTCCAGCATCAACCGGCCAAGATCGCCGCCATGGAGGGCATCTGGGAAAGCGGATCGAACATTCCGCTGGTGCTGTTCGGCTGGCCCAACGCGGCGCAGCAGCGCAACGACTACGCGCTCGAGATCCCGGGCGGTGCGAGCTGGATCCTGCGCCACGACACGCAGGCGGAGCTGGAGGGGCTGGACCGCTTCGCCGATCGGCATCCGCCGGTCGCACCGGTGTTCTTCGCATTCCGCGTAATGGTCGGAATCGGCGTTCTGATGCTTTTGTCATCATGGGCGGCCAGTGCTTTTCTGCTGACCCGGCGCACCATTCCGCGCTGGATGCTGCACGTCTTCGCCGCCATGACCTTTTCCGGATGGGTGGCGACCATCTCCGGATGGCTGGTGACCGAGATCGGCCGGCAACCGTATCTGGTGTACGGCGTGCTCACTACCGCCGAGGCGGCATCCAGCGTACCGGCGCAGGACATCGCACTCACCTTCGTCGGCTATTGCATCATGTACACCATCCTGCTGGTGTCGTATCTGGTGGTGCTCACGCAGCTCTCGCGTGCCGCCACCGGTGATGCCTCCGCCATCCCGGCCTCGGGGGAGTCGCAACCGACCGGGCCGGTCGCGATCTGAATCGGAGCAACGATCATGGATCTCGCGCTGGTGTTTCTCGTCCTGATGGGGACGGCCATTCTGGCCTACGTCATCCTCGACGGCTTCGACCTGGGCGTAGGCATCCTGCTGCCTGCAGCCGACCGTACGCAGCAGGACATCATGGTCTCGTCCATCGGCCCGTTCTGGGACGCCAACGAAACCTGGCTGGTGCTCGGCGTGGGCATCCTGCTGGTGGCCTTTCCCCTGGCGCACGGCGTCATCCTGACCGCGCTCTATCTGCCGGTGGCGTTCATGCTGCTCGGGCTGATCCTGCGCGGCGTCGCGTTCGAGTTTCGCTTCAAGGCCACCGGTTGGCATCGCGAAATCTGGAATCACGCGTTCTTCGTCGGCTCCCTGGTCATGGCGCTGTCGCAGGGCGTGATGCTGGCCGGCGTGATCACCGGCTTCGCCAAGGGCTGGGGCCATCTTCTGTTCGGCCTGGCGATGGGGCTCGGGCTGGCCGGCGGATATGCGCTGCTGGGTGCCGCCTGGCTGGTGATCAAGACCGAGGGCGAACTGCACGACAAGGCGCTGAC
>JAHCLE010000002.1 GCA_026125445.1 Burkholderiales bacterium | reverse complement strand
CCGCTCGCGGGGCCGAGCCTGCTCTCCGCCTTCTACCTGAACGAGCTCCTCCTCAAGCTCATCCACCGCGACGATCCGCACGAGCAGCTCTGGGCCGCCTACGACGAGGCGATCGCGGAGCTTCGCAGCCGCTCGCGCCGCGCCGCCGGCGTGCCGGGCCTGGTGGCCGCGGAGCCGGGCGTGGGGGAATCGCGCTCGATCGAGCCGGTGCTGCGGCGCTTCGAGCTCGCGATGCTGCGCGAGCTGGGCTACGCGGTGGAGCTGGGGCGGGACGCCGAGACGGGCGCGGCCATCGATCCCGCGCGCGAGTACTGGTACGTGGTCGAGCGCGGTCCCGTGCCGGCCGCCGGGACGGCCGAGCGGGCCGATGCAGTAAAATTGTCCGGCCTCACGCTCGCGCACCTGGAGCGCGGCCGGTTCGACGACGCGCGCACGACCAACGAGGCGAAGAACCTCATGAGAATGCTCATCCACCATTGCCTCGCCGGGCAGGAACTCTCCACGCGCGCCATCGTGCGCGACCTGAAGAGCCTGGAGGACGCCGCATGATCGAGCTCGGCGTCAACATCGACCACATCGCCACCGTGCGCCAGGCGCGACGGACCTACGAGCCCGACCCCGTGTGGGCCGCGGTGGAGGCGCACCTGGGCGGCGCCGACGGCATCACCGTGCACCTGCGCGAGGACCGCCGCCACATCCAGGACGAGGACGTGCGGCGCCTTCGCGAGCTCACCCACATCAAGCTCAACCTCGAGATGGCCGCCACCGAGGAGATGGTGGGCGTCGCGCTGCGGGTGAAGCCCGAGATGGCGATGCTCGTGCCCGAGGGGCGCCAGGAGGTCACCACCGAAGGGGGCCTCGACATCGCCGGGCAGGAGGCGAGGGTCCGGGACGTCGTGTCGCGGCTCGCCGGCGCCGGGATCGTGACCAGCGTCTTCATCGACGCGGACCCGAGGCAGGTCGAGGCCGCCTCCCGCGTGGGCGCGCGCGTCTGCGAGATCCACACCGGGCCCTACGCCCACGCCTTCCACTCCAAGGGGCGCGACCCGGAGAGCGCGCCGGTGGTCGCCGAGCTCGCGAAGATCCGTGCCGCCGGCGAGGCCATCCGCGCGCTCGGCATGCGCTTCAACGCCGGCCACGCCCTCAACTACTTCAACGTCGAGCCCGTGGCGGCGCTTCCGGGGGTGCGCGAGCTGCACATCGGGCATGCCATCGTGAGCCGCGCCGTCTTCGTGGGCATGCGCGAGGCCGTGCGCGAGATGAAGTCCCTCATGCTCGCGGCCTCCGGCCACGCGCTGGCCCGGGGGCGCGCAGGGTGATCCTCGGCGTGGGCACCGACGTGGTGGAGATCCGGCGCGTGGCGGCGGCGATCGAGCGCTGGGGCGAGCGCTTCGTCGAGCGCATCCTCACCCCGGAGGAGCGCGCGCGCTACGCCCACACGCGCCAGAAGGCGAGCCACCTCGCCAAGCGCTTCGCCGCCAAGGAGGCCTTCTCCAAGGCGATCGGCACCGGCATCCGCGCGCCCTTCCGCTGGCACGCGGTCTCCGTGGGGCGCGACGGGCGCGGCAAGCCGGGCCTGGTGCCCAGCCCGGAAATGGCGCGCCACCTCGAGGACCTCGGGGTGAAGGCCTCGCACCTCTCGCTCACCGACGACGCGGGAGTGGCCATGGCCTTCGTCGTCCTCGAAGGATAGGAAGGACAGATGCGACTCGGACCGGTGATGGTGGACGTCTCGGGGCTGGAGCTCACGGCCGACGACGTCGAGCGCCTTCAGCACCCGCAGGTCGGCGGCGTGATCCTCTTCGCGAGGAACTTCGCGGCACCCCTGCAGCTCATCCAGCTCTGCCACTCCATCCGCGAGATCCGCAAGCCCTCGCTCCTCGTCGCCGTGGACCACGAGGGCGGGCGCGTGCAGCGCTTCCGCCACGGCTTCACGGCGATCCCCGCGATGCGCGAGCTGGGCAAGCTCTTCGACCGCGACCCCGCGCAGGCGCTGGCGGCCGCGCGCGGCTGCGGCTTCGTGATCGCGAGCGAGCTGCAGGCCCACGGCGTGGACTTCACCTTCGCGCCGGTCCTCGACGTGGACTACGGCGAATCGAGCGTCATCGGCGACCGGGCGCTGCACCGCAATCCCGACGTGGTCGCCACCCTCGCCGAGGCGCTGCAGGCCGGGCTCTTCGCGGCCGGCATGACCTCCGTGGGCAAGCATTTCCCCGGCCACGGCTACGTGCGGGCCGATTCCCACCTCGAGGTGCCCGTGGACGACCGGCCCATGGCGGAGATCGCCGCGAAGGACCTCGTGCCCTTCCAGCGCCTGGCGCGCGCGGGGATGGGCGGGGTGATGCCGGCGCACGTGATCTACCCCAAGGTGGACTCGAAGCCCGCGGGCTTCTCCTCCGCCTGGCTGCAGAAGGTGCTGCGCGACAAGCTCCACTTCGACGGCCTCGTCTTCTCCGACGACCTCTCGATGGAGGGGGCGAGCACCGCTGGCGGCATGATCGCCCGCGCCAACGCGGCGCTCAACGCGGGCTGCGACGTGGTGGTGGTCTGCAACGACCCGCGCGCCCAGGACGCGATGCTCGAGGGCCTGGAGCGCCGCCCCGTGGCGCCCACGCTCGCCAAGCGCCTGGAGACGATGCGCGGCCGCGCCATCTCCACCGCGGCCCTCAAGGCGAGCGCCGCCTACCTCGCCGCCACCGAGAACCTCGCCCGCGTCCGTGGCGTTTGAGCCGAAGGCGTTCCTCGCCGGGCTGCCCAGCCTTCCCGGGGTCTACCGGTTCCTGAACGCGGCCGGCGAGGTGATCTATGTCGGCAAGGCGCGCGAGCTCAGGAAGCGCGTGTCGTCGTACTTCCAGAAGACGCTCGCGAGCCCCCGCACCGCCCTCATGGTCCAGCAGGTCGCCGGCGCCGAGACCACCGTCACGCGCACCGAGGCCGAGGCGCTCATCCTCGAGAACAACCTCATCAAGGCGCTGCAGCCTCGCTACAACGTCCTCTTCCGCGACGACAAGAGCTACGGCTACATCCTGGTGACCGGCCACCGCTTCCCGCAGATCCGCTTCTACCGGGGCGTGCAGGACAAGGCCAACCGCTATTTCGGCCCGTTCCCCAGCACCTGGGCGGCGCGCGAGACCATCGGCCACCTGCAGAAGATATTCCGCCTTCGCACCTGCGACGACACGGTGTTCAGCCACCGCTCGCGCCCCTGCCTGCTGGCGCAGATCCGCCGCTGCTCGGCCCCGTGCGTGGGCGCGGTGGGCGAGGAGGACTACCGCCGCGACGTCGAGCACGCCGCCAAGTTCCTCGAGGGCCGCGAGGACGACGTGGTCGCCGACCTCACGCGCAAGATGCAGGACGCCTCCGACCGCCAGGACTACGAGGCCGCCGCGCGCTTCCGCGACGAGATCCGCATGCTGCAGCGCATCCTCTCCGGGCAGGCGGTGGAGGCGGCCGGCGCGCGCGACGCCGACATCGTGGCGGCGGTCGAGAAGGAGGGGGCCTGGTGCGTGACGCTCGCCATGGTCCGCTCCGGCCGCCACCTGGGCGACCGCAGCTTCTTCCCGCAGAACGCCGGCGGCAGCGACGCGGCCACGGTCGTCGAGGCCTTCCTGGCCCAGCACTACGCCGTGCAGCCCGTGCCCTCGCGCGTGATCGCCGACGCCCTGCAGGACGCCCCCGCCATGGGCGAGCTCCTCGCGGCCATCGCCGCGCGCCCGGTGGCCATCGTCACCCGCCCGCAGGGGGAGGCCCGCCTGTGGCTGGAGATGGCGCGCAAGAACGCCGAGATCTCGCTCGCCGGGCGCCTCGCCGCGCAGGCCACGCAGGAGGCGAGGGGGGCGGCCCTCACCGAGTTCCTGGGCGCCCAGTCGCCGGTGGCGAGGATCGAGTGCTTCGACATCAGCCATACGATGGGGGAGGCCACCGTGGCCTCCTGCGTGGTCTACGACAAGGGCGGCATGCAGCCTTCCGAGTACCGCCGCTTCAACGTGAAGGACGTGGCCGCCGGCGACGATTACGGCGCCATGCGCTACGCCCTGGAGGCGCGCTACCGCAAGCTCGCCGAGGGCGAGGGCCGGGTGCCGGACCTCGTCCTCGTCGACGGCGGCGCCGGGCAGCTCAATGCCGCGATCGGGGTGATGCAGGATCTCGGGCTCGCCGACATCGCCATGGTGGGCGTGGCCAAGGGCGAGGAGAGGAAGCCGGGGCTCGAGCAGCTCTTCGTGGCGGGCGAGGAGGGCGCGCGGCGGCTTCCCCACGACCACCCGGCGCTGCACCTGATCCAGCAGGTCCGCGACGAGGCCCACCGCTTCGCCATCACCGGCCACCGCGCCCGCCGCGGCAAGGCCCGCACCGCCTCGCGGCTGGAGGACATCGGCTCCGTCGGGCCGAAGCGACGCCAGAGGCTCCTCGCCCATTTCGGAGGATTGCAGGGCGTGATGGCCGCGAGCGTCGACGACCTCGCGCGCGTCGAGGGGATCAGCCGTAAACTGGCGGAACGCATCTACAACGAGCTGCACTGAATGCTGCCGAAGGAGCACACCCTCCCGCTCATCCTCACGTACCTGCGGATCCTCGCGATCCCGCTGTTCGTGGCGGTGCTCTACGTGCCGGAGTCGTGGATCGCCGAGCGCACCGCGAGCCTGATCTCGATGTGGATCTTCATCCTGGCGGCCATCACCGACTGGGCCGACGGCTACCTCGCGCGCAAGTGGAACCAGACCACGCCCTTCGGCGCCTTCCTCGACCCGGTGGCCGACAAGCTCATGGTGGCCGCCGCCCTCATCGTCCTCACCGAGAAGGGCTTCGTGGACCCGCTCGCCACCCTGATCATCATTTCGCGCGAGATCACCATCTCGGCGCTGCGGGAGTGGATGGCCCAGCTGGGCAACGCGAAGAGCGTGGCGGTGAACATGCTGGGCAAGGTGAAGACGGTGACCCAGCTCGTGGCGATCCCGTTCCTGCTGTTCAACGGCGTCCTCTTCGGGCTGTTCCACACCAACCCGGTCGGGCGCATCCTGATCTGGGTCGCCGCCCTGATCACGCTGTGGTCGATGATCGTCTACCTCAAGGCGGCGCTGCGGCCTCCGGCGGCCCCGCCGGGGTGAGCAAGGCCTCGGTGGCGACCTATTTAATACAGGTAGAACAATAGATTACAAGGCAAACTTCAAGTTGTGCTTGAGGTAATGTGCCGCCCGGATCGCGGCTCCGGACGCCGGCCCTCCGGAGGCGCGGCGATTTTCCCGGCGCTGCGTCGCGAGGAGGCGCTCGGTTGCCCCGCGGCGACCGAAGCCGCTATAATGCGGGGCTTCACGCGGCAGTAGCTCAGTTGGTAGAGCGCAACCTTGCCAAGGTTGAGGTCGAGAGTTCGAGACTCTTCTGCCGCTCCAGACACCCCGCGGGGGGAGGCCATGCCTCCCCCCGCTTCCTTTGGCAACCCTTCCGGCGCGTCCGCCTGCCTACTTGCAAAGCGCGACGTAGGCCTCGGGGCTCGCGAAGGCCCTGTCCATCCAGGCCATCCGATCGTTCAGGAAGCGCCTCACGAAGGCCACTTCCTCCTCCCAGGACTCGAAGAGGTAGTGGTTGTTCCACGTGTCCGTTCCGAGCACCGGCCAGCGCTCGAAGTTGCGGGCCTGCGCGCTCTCGAGCCTCCGGGCATAGGTGGCGATGCTCGCGTTGACGAACCTTTCGAGCGCCGGCCGCTTGTCCTTCCAGCGCGCGATCGTGAGGTCCAGGAACTCGCGGTGGTCGAAGATCCTGCGGTACCAGTTGGGCCAGTTGGGAATCATGTCGTCCAGGCCCTTGTTCACCCAGCATCCCTCCGTCTGGTACTGGTCGCTGTTGCCTGCGGAGATGTCGAAGTCCCAGATGGGGCCGATGTTGAGGACGCGGTCGCCGGGGATCGCCGCGGAGTCGGTGTCCTTCCACATGCGGTCGCTCGAGTAGAAGACGGCGTCCTGGTTTCGGAAGAGCTCCTGCAGCAGGTACCAGTCGGCGAAGCTCGCGGCGTTGATGCGGGCGAGGCTCCCGCTGCCGTAGATGTCGGACTCCACCGCCTTCAGGTAGTCCCGGACGTACTGGTTCTGCGCCGGGGTGATCGCCGTCTCGTCGGGGGTGTCGATGCAGAAGCGCACGCCCTTCGGCGTGGTGTACTGCAGGATCACGTCGCAATCCTGCGGGTAGTCCACCTCGACGATGTAGCCTCCGTCGACCTGGTTGGCGGAAGCCGACGAACTCATCTTCTTGATGTTCAGGCGCGTCGAGTCGATGCGGATGTCCTCGGCGAAGAGGTATACGCCGATGTACTCGCCGTTGAGGGTGACCTCGACGTGCTGGCCGGACGGGTTCCACTTCAGCCCGTCGCTGAAGACGCTGCTGTTGCCCAGCGAGTACGCCAGCTTGTTGCGCAGCAGCGAGTGGTCTAGGTGGTCGGCGAGCAACACCCAGTTGCGGTTCTTCCTCATGCCGAAGAAGTCCGCGATGCCCGCATAGGCGTCGTCGTTGGTGATCTGGACCTTGTAGGGCTTCTTGGCCTCCCACCACGTGCTGTTGCCGCGGCCGCGGATCTTGCCGTTGAGCAGCACCGGCGGCGCGTCGGAAGCCGGGTTGGCAAGGGTGAAGTGGCCGTCGACGTAGGTCTCGCGCGAGGTGATCGGATCCCCGTGGGTGTTGATGTCGATCCTCGGCAGTTGCGCGAGGGGGGTGGGGAAGTGCGCGACCACCGTTGCCAGCGCATCGGGCGAGGAGAAATCGAGGGTCGAGGGCGCATCCTTGAGCGCGGCGACGATCGACCTCGACACCGATTTCGTCAGGGTCCCGGCGGCGGGAGCGGCGGCGAGGTTGATGACGAATCGCGGGGGGAGCCCCAGCTCGTTGCGCACGATTTCCTCGGCGAGCCGGTAGTCGGCGTCCCCGGCAAGCCGCACCAGCGTGGTGAAGGGCGTGATGTTCGTGCTGTATTCCCGCGACGGGGAGGCCATGCGGTAGGAGCGCTCCACCGCCGTCGGCTGGTCCGCGTCGCGCGACTGGCCGGCGACCACCTCCGCGACGAGCGGGCCCTTGTAGCCATCCGGCGCCGCGAGCGCATACGCACCCGTGGCATCGGTCAGCGCCTGGGACTCGCCCGGCCCGCACCGGCCGTCGCCGTCGGCGTCCGCGCAGACGATCGCCTTGTCGATGGCGCCGTCGAAGACCTTGCCCGTGATCGTCGTCGCGAGCTTCGGCCCGCAGCAGGTGCCCACGGGCGGAACGAACAGGACGCGGGTGATCGGCTTGGTCTGGGTGATGCCGTCCAGCGTGTAGGTGAACGCCGCGGCGTTTCCGTTGGAGAAGGAGAGCGTCGCCGAGCCCACCACCGTGCGCGCGACGTTCGCGGGATCGAAGGGCGTGCCGAAGGCCGGGCCGGTGGTCCGGATCAGCTGTCCCGTGTAGACATTGGGGGCGACCTTCGTTTGCGTGGCCGACAGCCACGCCGGCCTGCCGTCCGTGCCGTACGTGAACCAGGACGTGAAGATGATGTCGCCCTCGTGCGCGAGGTTGAGGCCCCAGCCCGACTCGGTGCCGCCGGCTGCCCACCACAGATCCTGGTAGTTGGTTGCGGTCGCGAGTTCCGCCTGCGACGCCCCGGCGCAGGTGGGCATCGAGCCGAAGACCAGGCGCGTGATGGACTTGGACTGCTGGACGCCCTTCGCGGTGTAGCTGAAGGTGCCGTTGTCCGCGTCCTGGAAGGCAAGCGTGCCGCTGCCGACCACGGTGCGCGCCACCTTCGCGGGATCGAAGGGCATCGAGTAGAACGCCGGCCCCGTGGTCTCGATCAGGGCACCGCTGTAGGTTCCCTCCGACGCCTTGGTGGCGGTCATGGACAGCCACCATCCTTTGCCGCCGGCGTCGTAGGTGAACCAGCTGGCGAAGACGACGTCGCCCTGGTGCGCGAGGTTGATGCCCCAGCCCGATTCCGAGCCGGCCGGCGAATTCCACCAAAGGCCCTGGTAGTTGGGGGATGCCGCCGGGATCGCGGGAAAGGACAGCAGGATCGTGAGGGCGAAGCCGGACAGAAGGCGGGACGCAGAGCGCATGATCACTCCTTCCTGCCCGGCAGCTGAACCGCATGGCCGCGGGTAGCCGGGCCAATGAGTCAACCCCCCCATTCGGCGCGTCGAGGGAAGGCCCCGTGTTGACGGGGGTCAAGCGGGTGCTGCAGGAGGCGACCTAGGTCCTACCGGTGGCAGTTCGCGCTGCCCGCGTCGAGGGGCGTTCCGCCGCCTGCGGGCACGAATTGCCAGCTGTAGCTGCCATGGCCCAGCGCGAGGCGCAGGATTCCCCAACTGGTCGCGAGGCGGAACTGGCTGTGGGGAAGGGTCGCGCTGAATTGGTGGAGGGACGCGCCGCCGGTGCCGACGACGAACTGGCGCACGCCCCGAGCCGGGTCCGAGGTCCCGTCGCCTTTCTGTGGCCCGAAGCGCTCGTAGACGTGCTCGTGCCCGGAAAGCAGCAATTCGACGCCCGCGTTGCGCAGCGTTTCGAAGACCTGCTTCGAAGTCGCGTTGCTGCCGTGTGCGGCGCCCGAATTGAATGCAGGGTAGTGCAGGACGGCGATGGTGCACAGGCTGTCGCGCGACTTCTCGAGGTCGGCGAGGAGCCAGCGGTACTGCTCGGACTGCGGCGAGAGGTCGGCCATGCTGTTGAGCGAGATGAAGTGCCAGCTGCCGTGGTCGAAGCTGTAGTATCCCCGCCGGTCCGGCCCTGCCCGGTCGCCGAAATAGTCGAAGTAGCCCTCGGCGCCGGTGGTGTAGTAATCGTGATTGCCGGGAGTGGGGCGGGTCCTGTCCTTGAAGCGGCCCCAGGTGGGGTGGTAGCAGTTCGCGAACTCGTCGGGCGTTCCGGTCTGGTACGCGTTGTCGCCCAGCGTCAGGATGAGGCTGTCGCTGTCGCGCACGAGCTCCGCCGTGCGGGCCGCGCCGCTCTGTCCTGCCGGCTTGTCACCGCACTCGGCGATGTCGCCCACCGCCACGACCGTGACCGGTGCCACGTTGCGATGGGGCTCGCCGCATCGCGTCCCGGTGGTTGCGCTGAACATGAGGCGCGTGATCGCCTTGGCCTGATGCACCCCGTCCAGCGTGTACTCGAACTGACCCGAATTGCCATTGGCGAAGGTGAAGGTCGCGGTGCCCACGACCGAGCGGGTCACCATCGCGGGATCGAAAGGCGATGCCTTGAAGGCCGGGCCGGTGGTCCGGATCAGCTGGCCGCTGTAGATGCCCTGTCCGATCGGAAATGCCGTCGCGGAAAGCCACTGGGGCCTGCCGTCGCCGCCATAGGTGTACCAGGTGGCGAAGACGATGTCACCCTGATGCGCCAGGTTGATCCCCCACCCCGATTCCGTCCCGTCCGGGACCCACCACAGATCCTGGTAGTTCTTCGCGGCCACGAGCTCAGCCCGGGTGCCCTCGGTGCAGGTAGGCACCGGGCCGTACGCCATCCGCGTGATGAACTTCGTCTGCTGCTCGCCCTTCACCGTGTAGGTGAAAGTGCCGCTGTCGAGATCGCGGAACACGAAGGTGCCGACGCCGACGGCGTTGCGGGTCACCCTGTCGGGATTGAAGGGGACGGCGCTGAACGCCGGCCCGGAAGCCTCGATGAGCGTGCCGCTGTAGGTCCGTTCCGCGGTCTTGTAGGCCGTCATGGACAGCCACCAACCCTTGCCGTCCGCATCGTACGTGTACCAGGTGGCGAAGATTATGTCGCCTTGGTGCGCGAGGTTGATGCCCCAGCCCGATTCCGACTCCGGCGGGGAGTTCCACCACAGGCCCTGGTAATTCGGGGAAGCCGTCTCCGCCGCCGCGAACGCGGGGAGGGAAGGGATGATCGCCATCAAGGCGGCGACCGCAAATCGATATAGGGTGCGCATGGCCCGCTTCTGATCGGGCCCGGCCATCGCAGACTGCCCGGCAGCGGATGGGCCGAGCCGTTGATACCTATATGTCGTATTTGACCAGCCGCGCGCATTGTCCATGTTGACTGGAGTCAACGCAATGCCTTGATCTGGCGCAATTCGGGGCATTGGCCCTTGGGGCAGGGCCGCGGCTTCCTCGCACCCGGCGGCGCGATGTATAATTCACCTTCCAGATTCCCTTCGGGGGGAGGTCGATCCTCCCCCCGATGCGTTTCGGCCCCGGCCGTCCCCGGCCGGGCACCCCGGGCGGGGTGGCAGAGTGGTTATGCAGCGGCCTGCAAAGCCGTGTACAGCGGTTCGATTCCGCTCCCTGCCTCCAGTTTTCCGGTCCGCGACCGGCGCGACGGCGGCAAGGCCGACCGGTAGGATCGAGCGACGCCATGCCCGCCAACCTCTCCCCCGAGTACAAGTCCGCCGAGGCCGCCTTCCGCGAGGCGCGCGACCCGCGCGAGCGCCTCGAGTGCCTGCGCGAGATGCTTCGCACGATCCCCAAGCACAAGGGCACCGAGCACCTGCAGGCCGACATCAAGGCGCGCATCAAGGACCTGGGCGAGGAGCTCGAGGGCGGCGCGCACAAGGGCGGGGCGCGCGGGGGACCTTCGCTCGTGGTGCGGCCCGAGGGGGCGGCGCAGGTCGCGCTCATCGGGCCTCCTAACGCGGGCAAGTCGTCGCTGCACGTTCGGCTCACCGGCTCGCACGCGGGGGTGGCCGACTATCCCTTCACCACCCAGTTTCCGGAGCCGGGGATGATGCCGCACGAGGACATCGCCTTCCAGCTCGTGGACCTGCCCGCCGTCTCGCCGGAGCACGCGGTGCCCTGGCTCGCCGCCACGCTGCAGGGCGCGGACGCCGCGATCCTCGTCCTCGACCTCGCGGAGCCGGATTGTCTGGAGCAGGTTCGCGCCATCGCGGAGATCCTCGCGAAGAAGCGGGTGACGCTCGCCGCGCGCTGGCCTGGAGGCGAAGACGGCAGCGAAGCGGCGGCCGACGATCCCTTCGCCATCCGCCTGCCGGCGCTGTTGCTGGCCAACAAGGCCGACCGCCTCGCCGACCCCGAAGGCGAGCTGCGCGCGTTCCTCGATCTCTCGGGGCTTCGCTTTCCGGCGATGGTCGTCTCGGCGCTGACGGGAAGGGGCCTGGGAGAACTGGGGCCGTGGCTGTTCGCCCACCTCGGCATCGTGCGCGTGTACACGAAGGCGCCGGGCCACGCCCCCGACAAGTCGCGTCCCTACGCGCTTCGCCGCGGCCAGACCGTGGCCGACGTCGCGCGCCTCATCCACCGCGACCTCGAGCACTCGCTTCGCTACGCCCGCCTGTGGGGCAAGTCCGGGCACGACGGCCAGCAGGTGGGGCCGGAGCACGCCGTCGCCGATGGCGACGTCGTGGAGCTGCACGCCTAGGCGTCGGCGAGGACGAGGTCGGAGGCCTTCTCGCCGATCATGATGGCCGGCGCGTTGGTGTTTGACGAGGGGATCGTGGGCATCACGGAGGCGTCGGCCACCCGCAGGCCCTGAACGCCGTGCACGCGCAGCCGCGCGTCCACCACAGAGTCGGCCTCAGGGCCCATGCGGCACGTGCCCACCGTGTGCCAGGCGGTCTGGCCGCAGCCGCGCGCGTAGTCGAGCAGGGCCTCGTCGTCCTCGACCTCGGGGCCGGGGCGCGTCTCGCGCACGATGAGCGAGGCGATCGCGGGCTGCGCGGCCACGCGGCGGATGAGACGCAGCATCGCGACCCCCGTGCGCCGGTCGTCCTCGGCGGCGAAGTAGTTGGGCTCGATGCGCGGGTGCTCGAGCGGGTCGCGCGAGCGGGCGTGGATGGAGCCGCGCGAGGCCGGGTGCAGCTGGAAGCCGCCCAGCGAGAAGCCGGAGAAGGGGTCGATGCCCGCGCCGGGCGAGCGCGAGTAACGGTCCTTGCCGCTGATGTGGTAGATGCGGATCATCACGTCGGGCCGGTCCCGCTGCGCCGAGGTTCGGGTGATCGCGTGCGCCGTCGAGGAGGTGCCGGCCATGAGGCCGCGCCGCGTGAGCAGGTACTGCAGCCCGACCGCGAGCCGCCGCCAGGGGCTTCGCATCACGTCGTTGATGGTGATCGGCAGGCGCGTCTCGTAGGTGCAGCGAAGCTGCAGGTGGTCGATGAGGTTCTCGCCCACCGCGGGGCGGTGCGCCACCACCGGGATTCCCAGCGCCTGCAGGCGCGCCGCGTCCCCGACGCCGGAGAGCTCCAGCAGCTGCGGCGACTGGATGGCGCCCGCGCACAGGATCACCTCGCGCGCGGCCCGCTCCTCGCGGCGGGCGCTCCCCTGGAGGATCTCGACGCCGACCGCGCGACCGCCCTCGAAGAGCACGCGCGAGACGACGGCGCCCGTCTCGATGCGCAGGTTCGGGCGCCGCCGGGCCTCGCGCAGGTAGGCGGTGGCCGTGCTCCAGCGACGGCCGGCGTGCGCCGTCTGTTCCAGGTAGCGCACTCCCTCGTAGCTCCCCGCGTTGTAGTCCGGGGTGTCGGCGATGCCCGCGTCGCGGCAGGCCGCCACGAAGCCGTCGGAGAGCGCGTCGCGGTCGCGCGCGGCGCGGTCGGTGATGCGAAGGGGCCCGGAATGGCCGCGCCCCGGAAGGCTCGCGAACGGGTTGTTCTCCAGGCGCGCGAAGTAGGGCGCCACGTCGGACCAGCCCCATCCTGCGAGGCCCGCCTCGCGCCAGCGGTCGAACTCGCGCGGGTCGCCCCACACGTAGGCCATGCCGTTCAGGGCGCTCGAGCCGCCCAGCACCTTGCCGCGCGGCCAGTAGACCCGCTGCCCCTTGAGCTCCGGCTGCGGTTCGGTCTCGAACCTCCAGGCGAGGCGATCGTTCGTGAGGAGCTTGCCCACGCCCAGGGGGACGTGGATCCACGGGTTGGAATCCGGGCCGCCGGCCTCGACGAGCAGCACGCGGAAGCGGCCCGACTCCGAAAGCCGCGCGGCCAGCGCCGCGCCGGCCGATCCCGCGCCCACCACGATGTAGTCGTGCGCCGGCGCCATCGGCTACTTCGCGCCCTTGTCGCGGTGCTTGAAGGAATCGCGGCGGAAGCTGTAGAGCGCGTTCGGGTCAACCGCGACGTCCACGATCGCCGGGCGGCCGCAGGCGATCGCCTCGCGCAGCACCGCGTCGAGCTCGGAAGCGCGATCGACGCGGAACCCCGCGGCGCCCCACAGCTCGGCCAGCCGGTCGTAGGGCGGGTTCGGAACGTCGGCGCCGATGTAGCGGCCGTCGAAGAAGTCGCGCTGGTAGGCCTTCTCGGCGCCCCAGCAGCCGTTGTTCATCACGACGCAGACGGTGGCGATGCCGTTCGCGACCGCGGTGCCGATCTCGCTCGCCGTCATGCCGAAGCCGCCGTCGCCCATGAGGCTCACCACCGTGCGCCCGGGGCAGGCGAGCTTCGCACCGAGGCCCGCCGCGTAGGAAAAGCCCACCAGGCCGAAGTCGAGCGGCGTGAAGAGCGAGGGCGGCGTGCGGTAGGGCATCTGGTCGGTGGCCTGCAGGCACAGCGTTCCCGCGTCCATGGTGAAGATCGCGTCGGCGGGCGCCGCCTGCCGCAGCGCGTGGTAGAGCGAGGCCGGCTGGATGGGGTCGCCGCGGGCTCGTCCGGCGGCCTCGCGATCGGCCAGCAGCTTCGCGCGCTCCTCGCGAAAGGCTGCGGTCCACGCGGCGGTCGCGGCGCCGGGCCGGTGGCCGGCGAGCGCCGCGGCGAGCTGCCCGGCGATGCGCCCCGCGTCGCCCACCACGCCCAGTGCCACGGGGAAGAAGCGGCCCACGGCCGTGGGCTCCTGCTCCACGTGCACGATGCGCGCGTCGCGGCTGAGGTTGTCGTAGCTGTAGAAGGTGGTGTTGAAGCCCAGCCGCGTTCCCAGCGCCAGGATCACGTCGGCCTCGCGCGCAAGGCGCGAAGCCACGGCGTTGCCGCGCGGGCCCACCTGCCCGGCGTACAGCGGGTGGTCGCAGGGCACCGCGTCGCCGTGCCCGGGCGAGAGCGCCACGGGGGCGCCGAGGATCTCCGCCAGCGCCAGCGCCGCACCGTGCGAGCGGCCGTTCTTCACCCCGCCGCCCGCGATGACGAGGGGACGCGAAGCGCTGGCCAGCAGCTTCGCGGCCTCGCGCACCAGGTCTGCGTCTCCCGCGGCGGCGCCGGCGGCGCGCCAGGCGGCGGGCGAAGGCGGGTCGGGTATGTCGGCCACCTCCGCGAGCAGGTCGCGGGGCAGGTTGAGGGCCACGGGCCCGCGCCGGGGAGCGAGCGCCGTCGAGAAGGCCTCGCGCACCATCTCCGGGATTCGCGCGGCCTGCGTCACCGTCCAGGTCTTCTTGGTGACGGGGCGGAGCAGCGCCTGCTGGTCCACTTCCTGGAAGGCGTCGCGCCAGACGTGGGCCGAGGAGAGCGATCCGGCCAGCGCCACCACGGGCGAGTACGCGGCGTTCGCCTGCGCGAGCCCGGTCACGAGGTTGGTGACCCCCGGGCCATTCTGGCCGGCGAGGAAGACGCCGGCCGCGCCCGAGGCGCGCGCGTAGCCGTCGGCCATGTGCACGCCGGTGCGCTCGTCGCGCACGCCCACGAAGCGGATGTCCCGCGAATCGTGCAGGGCGTCGAAGATCTCCATGCCGGCCGAGCCGATGAGCCCGAAGACGTGCCGCACGCCCTCGGCCTCCAGCGCCGCCACCACCGCTTTCCCGCCGCTCATCCTCGCCATCGCGCCCTCCGCTCAGCCGGCCCGCGCCGGCGCCTGGCCGGCGGCGAACTTCTCGTACTCCTCGCACAGGATGGGGATCGCGAGGTTGCACGAGTGGATCCCCATGACGGTGACCAGCTCGATGGTCTCGAGCACCTCCTCGCGCGTGGCCCCGGCGCGCAGCGCGTTGGCGATGTGCCGGCGCACGCCGGGCGCGTACAGGTGCGTGGTCGCGGCGTTCACCGCCACGAGGACGAGTTCCTTGAACTTCGGCGGCAGCGGCCCCGTCTTGTGCGGCACGTCGCGGAAGCGCAGGTAGGCCTCCATGAACTGCGGGTCGAGGGCGCGCATCTGCTCCCAGAGCGGATTGAATTCGCCGCGGCGGATGTAGTCGTCGGTGACGGGCGTGGGTTCGGCGGTCATGGGCTGCTCCAGGGTCGTGGGCACGAGAGGGGCGGCTAGGGGCATCCCAGCCGCAGGAGGATCGCGTTGGCGATCCCGAGGAAGGCGATGCCGGCCAGCGCGTGCAGCGCGGCGAAGCGCAGCGTCCGGGCCGTGAGCATCTGCCGCGCCGGCACCCCGAAGGCGCTCGCGGCCACGGCCACCGGCAGCGTCCAGATGGACACGCTCGCGTTGAGGGCCCAGGCGAAGACGCCGGCCGAGACGACGGCCACGCCGCACACGCCGAAGCCTCCCGCGGCCACCACCGGGATCACGATGCTCGAGCCGATCATCGGGTGCAGGCCCGCCTGGCCCAGCACCAGCAGCACGATCACGAGCGCGGCGAGGAGCGCGGGACCGGAGACGAGCTCCGGGGTCATGGCGGTGCCGAGCGACTGCACCGCCGGAAGGGAGGCCACCGCGGCGCCGAGCAGGGTGGCCCCGAGGACGATCAGCAGCTCGTCGGAGAGCCGCGCGAAGTTGGTGACGGTCCGCCGCACCACGCCCGCCGTCGCGGACGGCCCGCACGTGGCGAGCCAGGCGATGCACAGCAGCGGCACCACGACCGCCACCGACTGCAGGCCGCTCAGGCCGAAGAGGAAGGTGGCGCCCACCACCGCGCCGATCACCGCGAGCATCGGGCCGGCGAGCGGCGCCAGGCGCGCGAGGCTCGCGCGCCAGCCCTTCCAGCCCAGCCCCGGCGTGAAGAGCGCGTAGGAGAGCGCGAGCCCGATGGCCGCCAGGCCGAGACCCACGAGCATCGACTGCCACAGGGGGGCCTTGGGGACGAGCTGGCTCGTGAAGGCGAGCGCGAGGAAGAAGGGCGACCAGAGCACGGCGCCGCCCACGCCGCGCGCGGCGCTGCAGGCCACGTCGGCCATGCGGGCGGGCTCGGCCACGCGCGAGACGACGGGCGCGAGGATCGCCGTGGCCCCGACGTTGAGGACCGCGCCCAGTGCGTGCGAGCCGTACTGCGTCCAGTTGAGCGCCGCCTCGTGCCCGAGGCCTCCCAGGTCCGTGCGCAGGCTCTCGATGCGCGGGCTCGCCTCGACCGTGGCGCGAAGCATCAGCACGGAGGGCAGGAAGGCGCCGAAGACCTGCGCCTTGGCGAAGCCGGCGGCGAGCGCCGCGGCCGAGCCCACCCAGAAGGCCGCCGCGGCCGCGAGGCCCAGGGCGAGGAAGAAGAGGCCGCGGATGTGCGCGCTCGCGCGCGCGAGCGCCAGCAGCGCGTAGGCCGCCAGGCACGCCGCGGCGAGCCGGCCCAGCCCTGGCGAGGGGTGGAAGATGCGCACCATCTCCGCGATCCACACGGTGCCGAGGAGGAGCGCGGAGGCAGGTGCCAGGCGCTCGAGGGCGCCGGCGCTCAGGAGTGCATGCCCCACTTGAGGATCGTGCGCTGCTCGATGATCCGGAAGACGAGGTTCTCGACCGCGAGGCCGATGATGATCACCGCGAAGAGCCCGGAGAAGACGGCCGGGATGTCGAGCAGGTTCTTGTTCTCGTAGATGAACCAGCCCAGCCCGCCGGATCCCGAGGTGGTGCCGAAGACGAGCTCGGCGGCGATGAGCGTGCGCCAGGCGAAGGCCCAGCCGATCTTCAGGCCCGCGAGGATCGAGGGGAAGGCGGCCGGGATGAGGATCATGCCGACGTAGCGCACGCCGGTGAGGCCGTAGTTGCGGCCCACCATGCGCATCGTGCCCGACACCCCCATGAAGCCGGAGTGGGTGTTGAGCGCGATCGGCCACATCACGGCGTGCACGAGCACGAAGACGATGCTGGGGTTGCCCAGGCCCAGCCAGATGAGCGCGAGCGGCAGCAGCGCGATGGCGGGCAGGGGGTTGAGCATCGCGGTGAGCGTCTCCAGCAGGTCGTTGCCCAGCCGCGAGCTCATGGCGAGGATGGTGAAGACGAGTGCCAGCGCGAGCCCGAGGGCGTAGCCCTGCATGAGCACCTTGAGGGAGACCCAGCTCTTGAGGAGGAGCTCGCCGCTCCACACCCGCGCGACGAAGGAGCGCATCGTCTCGACGAAGGTGGGCAGGACCAGCGCGTTGTCCAGGTACGCCGCGTAGGCCTGCCAGATGCCCGCGAGGACCGCCAGGATGAAGAGGCGCCGCACCAGCGTGTTGTCGCGCACGCGCTCCCAGGCCGTGAGCGGCTTGTTGACGACGTCGAAATCGTGCTCCTGGACCTGCTCGCGGACGTACTCGGGGCGGGCGATGGGGGGGCTAGACATGGACGGGCGGCTCCTCGATGGCGTCGTGCTCGGCGAAGAGCATGCGGTGGATGCGCTCCGAGAGCCGCTCGCTCGTGGCGGGGTCCTCGGGGTCGGTACCGTCGCTGTTCAGCTCCGCCTTCACCTGCCCGGGGTGGGGGGAGAGCAGCAGGATGCGGTTGCCGATGCGGATGGCCTCCGGGATGGAGTGGGTGACGAAGAGCACCGTGAAGCGCGTGCCCTCCCAGAGCTGCAGCAGCTCGTCCTGCATCTTGCGGCGCGTGAGGGCGTCCAGCGCCGCGAAGGGCTCGTCCATGAGCAGGATGTCGGGCTCCATCGCCATTCCGCGCGCGATGGCCACGCGCTGCTTCATCCCGCCCGAGAGCATGTGCGGGTAGCTGTCGGCGAAGCGGGTGAGCTTCACCTTCTCGATGTAGGCCATGGCGCGGTCGGCCGCCTCGGGGCCCTTCAGGCGCCCCGAGGATTCCAGCGCGAACATGACGTTCTGCTTCACCGTCTTCCACGGCAGAAGCTGGTCGAACTCCTGGAAGACCATCACCCGGTCCGGGCCCGGGCGCGTCACGGTCGCGCCCTTGAGCGTGATGCGGCCCTCGACCGGGTTGAGGTAGCCCCCGACCGCCTTGAGCAGCGTCGACTTGCCGCAGCCCGACGGGCCCAGCAGCACGAAGCGGTCGGACGGGAGCACCTCGAAGCTCACCCGGTAGGTGGCCGTGACGAGGTGCTCCCGGGTCTTGTACTGCAGCGTGACGCCGTCGACCCGGAGCAGGGCCGGCGGCTGCTCGGCGGCTTGCATGCCTTCTCCTCCTCGGTGCGCGCGGTTCCCGCGCGCGGCCGTCAGCTGCCCTGCAGGTCGTGGATGTCGGGGAAGAAGAGATCCTTCCACGACTTCGGCTCGGTCTTGAGCGTGCCGATCCTGTGCATGAACTGCGCGAAGGGCAGCACTCCCTCCGGCGCCAGCGTGTACTTGATGCCGGGGGCCTGCATGATCTTGAGGATGTCCTCGGCCGATTGCTTGCCGCCGCCTTCCTTCACGTACACCTCGGCGGCGCGCTTCATGTCGGCGTTGATGGCGGCGGTCGCCTCCTTCATCGCGTCGAGAACGGCCTTGTACGTCTTCGGGTTCTCGTCGCGGAACTTCTTCGTCGCCCAGACCATGAGGAAGGTGTTGGGCCCGCCCATGATCTCGTAGGAGTCGAGGACCTTGTGGATGCCCGGGTTCTGCAGGGCCGTGTTCTGGAACGGCGGCGAGGTGAACTGCGCGGTGACCTCGCCCTGCCCGGAGAGCAGCGCGCGCAGCCCCTCGGGGTGCGGCAGGTTCACCATCAGGGGATTCATCTTCTTGTAGTTCTCGATGCCGAACTCCTTGGCCGCGGCCATCTGCAGGAAGATGGTCTGCACCGAGGAGCCGGCGCCCGCCATCGCGATGCGGTCCTTGTCGGTGAAGTCCTTGAGGCTCTTCACGTTCGGGTTGCGCGTGATCAGCATGTTGGGCATCGAGGAGAGCGCCGCCACGCCGTGCACCTGGACGTTGGTGCGCGTGCGGTCCCAGAGGATGAAGGCGGGCCCCGTGCCGCCCGCGGCGAAGTGCAGGCCGCCGGCGAGCAGCGCGTCGTTGGCCGCGGCGCCCGCGCCCAGGGTCGCCCACGTGACCTTCGTGCCGGGCATCCCCGCCTTGGCCAGGTGCTTCTCGACCAGCTTGTCGTGCTTCATGAGCGTGAGCTGCATGTAGCCGATGCCGTACTGCTGCATCATCTTGACCTCGTCCACTTCGGCCGCCGCCAGCGTGCTGGCGGCGAGGCCCACCGCGGCGGCTCCCGCGATGCTCCAGAGCTTCCATGCCTTCATGTCGAATCCTCCTGTCGTTGTCGGTGCTTCGCTCGCTGGCTTACGGTCTGACGCCGTACTTGGGTTTCGGTCCCACGTGCGTGGCAAGGCGGGCCTGCGCCGCGTCGATGAATCGGCACAGGTACGGACGGGTCTCGCGCGGGTCGACGATCTCCTCCACGCCGAAGGCCTCGGCGGTCCTGAAGGGGGAGGCGTCCGCGCGCAATGATGCCTCGATCTCGGCCTCGCGGGCCTTGGGGTCCGGGGCGGCCGCGATCTCCTTGCGGAAGGCGGCGGCGACCCCGCCCTCGATCGGCAGCGATCCCCACTCGGCCGAGGGCCACGCGATCTTGAGGTCCAGCCCGTTCTTGTCGGTGGCGCCCATCCCGGCCATGCCGTAGCACTTGCGGATCACCACCGTGTACATGGGCACCGTGGCCTGCAGGCTCACGTAGACGCTCCTCATGCCCTCGCGCAGCGTGGCCGCGGCCTCGGCGTCGCGCCCGACCATGAATCCCGGAACGTCGACGAGGAAGACGATGGGGATGTGGAAGCAGTCGCACAGCTCCACGAAGTGCGTCTGCTTGCGCGCGGCCTTCACGTCGATGGCGCCGCCGTAGACCATGGGGTTGTTGGCGATGATGCCCACCACGCGCCCGTTCATGCGCGCGAGGCTCGTGATCACCGCCTTGCCGAAGGAGGGCTGCAGCTCGAACACCGAGTCGCGGTCGGCGATCCAGCGCACGATCTTCCGCATGTCGTAGGGCCGGCGCCGGTTGCGGGGCACGATGTCCTTGAGGCCGTCCTCGCAGCGGTCCACGGGGTCGCCCGTCTTCACCACGGGCGGCAGCTCCCAGACGTTCTGCGGCATGTAGCTCAGGTACCGGCGGATCATGTCGAAGCACTCGGCCTCGCTCGCGGCCACCTGGTCGATGGTGCCGGCGAGGTCGGCGGCGAGCGCCGCGCCGCCCAGCGCCTCCTTGTCGATCTTCTGGCCCAGCGAGCGCTCCACCACCGGCGGGCCGGCGGCGAACACCTGGCTCGTGCCCTTCACCATGACCGACCAGTGCGCGAGGATCGCGCGCCCGGCCGGGCCGCCGGCCGCGGTGCCCATCACCGCGCACACCACGGGCACCTCGCCCATGAGGCGCACCGACTGCTCGAAGCCGTGCACGCCGGGGAAGACCGCGTGCCCGCGGCGCTGGATGGAGGTGACGCTGCCGCCGGCGCCGTCGATGAGGTTCACCAGCGGGATGCGGTACTCGTGGGCGAGATCCTCC
Organism: Burkholderiales bacterium; assembly: GCA_026125445.1. Classification (GTDB taxonomy): domain Bacteria; phylum Pseudomonadota; class Gammaproteobacteria; order Burkholderiales; family Usitatibacteraceae; genus FEB-7. The sequence goes on along the minus strand of JAHCLE010000002.1, from coordinate 45,388 downwards.
ACGAAACCGCCCTGGCCGCCCTTCTTGCGGTCGCCGCTCCAGCTCGTTCCGCCGCGGATCGTGAAGTCCTCCCCTCCGATGGCCACGGGCCGCCCGCCGATCGAGGCGAGGCCCATCACGTACGGGGCCGGCGTCACGCCCGCGAGGCGGCCGTTCTCGTAGCGGCCGGAGCCGGTGAGGCGTCCGACCTCCTGGAAGGAGTTCGCGTCGACGAGCGAGCCGATACGCTCGCGGATGGTGAGGCGGCCCTGGTCATGGTGGCGTTGCACGGCCTCGGTCCCGCCCAGCGCCAGCGACTGCTCGCGGCGCAGCCGCAGCTCGTCGAGCTCCGCGCTCCAGTCGGCCGGCTCGGTCGGCGGGGGCGCCGCCGGCGATTCGGGCTTCGCGCTCATTCCTCGACCACCGCCACGACCTGTCCCTCGGTCACGGGCACGCCCTCGGCGACGCGCAGCTCCCTGAGCGTGCCGCCGTCTTCCGCGATCACCGGGATCTCCATCTTCATGGACTCGAGGATCATGATCACGTCGCCGGGCTCGAGCCGCTGGCCGACGGCCGCCTCGATCTTCCAGACCGAGCCGGTTACCACGGATTGCACTTCGATCGTTGCCAAGGGTCGCTCCTTCAGGTGACGGGCTGCGGGGCGGCGCGGGCCACCACCTCGGCCGCGAGCCCGGTGTGGACGTCGCCCGCGCGGAACTCCCCGGAGTCGAGGATCGCGACGAGCGCCGGGATGTTGTGCTTGATCCCCGAGATGCGGAAGCTCGCGAGGGCGTCGACGAGCCGGTCGATCGCCTCGGCGCGGCTCGCCCCGTGGGCGATCACCTTGGCCACCAGCGGGTCGTAGTGCGGGGTGACCTCGCGGCCGGCCGCGTAGCCCGTGTCGACGCGAATGCCGCGCGCGACCGGCGGCTCGAATTCCACGAGCCGGCCGGGGGAGGGGAGGAAGCGCTTCGGGTCCTCGGCGTAGACGCGCGCCTGGATGGCGTGGCCGCGAAGCCGCGGCGCGTCGGGCAGGACCTCCGTGAGCGGAGCGCCGGCGGCCGAGCGCACCTGGGCGGCCACGAGGTCGATGCCGGTCACCTCCTCGGTGACGCCGTGCTCGACCTGCAGGCGGGTGTTCATCTCCAGGAAGCGGAACTCGCCGTCGGGGGCGAGCAGCATCTCCACCGTGCCCAGGTTGTCGTAGCCCAGCCTGCCGAAGGTGGCCGCCACGCGCTCGAGCAGCGGGTCGATCGCCTCGCGCGCGAGGTTCGGGGCGGCGGCCTCCTCGAGGATCTTCTGGTGCCGGCGCTGCACCGAGCAGTCGCGCTCGAAGACGTGGGCCACGCGGCCGTGGCGGTCGCCCAGGAGCTGGATCTCGACGTGCCGCGGCCGGTCCACGAGGCGCTCCAGGTAGACCTCGCGGCTCGCGAACCCGCGCTCGGCCATGGAGGCGGCGCGCTCCACGGCCGCGAGCAGCTGCTCCGGCGTCCTCGCGGGGAGCATGCCGATGCCGCCGCCGCCGGCCGCGGGCTTCACCAGCACGGGATAGCCGATGGCCTCGGCCGCGCGCAGGATCGCGTCGGGCTCGGCGGGCAGCACGCCGGAGCCGTGCCCCACCGGCAGGCCGTGCTCGCCGGCCAGCACGCGGGCGCGCGTCTTGTGGCCCATGGCGTCGATCCAGCGCGGCGAGGGCCCGATGAAGCGAAGCCCGCACTCCTCGACGCGCGCGGCGAAGCCGGCGTTCTCCGAGAGGAAGCCGTAGCCCGGGTGCAGCGCGTCGGCGTGGGCGTGGCGCGCGGCCTCCAGGATCGCCTCCTGGTTGAGGTAGCTCTCGCGGGCCGGGGAGCCGCCGATGTGCGCCGTCTCGCTCGCCATCCCCAGCCAGGGGGCGCCGCGGTCGGCGTCGGAATAAACGGCGAGGGAGTGCACGCCCAGGGCGTTCAGGGCCCGCAGCACCCGCGCGGCCACGGCTCCGCGGTTGGCGACGACGACCTTGGAGAAGACGGCCATGTCAGTAGCTCGTGGGCCAGGCGCGCATGAGGCGCTGGCCGACGCCGTGGGTGAGCCGCAGCCGGTGCACTTCCAGCATGCGCACGAGGTAGTCGCGCGTCTCCTCCGGGCGGATGACGGACTGCACCGCGAAGACCGAGGCGATGTCCCACACCTCGCTGTCGCGGCCCATCTTCGCGTAGGCCTCCTCGAAGCCCGGCTGGCCGGGCTCCAGGCCGTGCACGATCTTCACGGCGAAGTTGGCGTCCATGAAGCTCACCTCCGCGGTGGGCCAGGCGGCGACCTCGTCGGAGTTCCGGCCGCCGCCCATGTTGAGGTAGGCCTGGCCGTAGCTCTTCCTCAGGATCACCGAGATCTTGGGCACCGTGGTGAGCGAGAGCGCGTTCATGTGGTTCATGATCTTGCCGGGGGCGCGCTTCCTCTCGGCGTCGGTGCCGATCACGAAGCCGGGCGTGTCGACGAACATCACCAGCGGGATGTTGAAGGAGTCGCACAGCACCACGAAGCTCGTCATCTTCTCGCAGGCCTCGGTGTCCATCGCCCCGCCCTTGTGCAGCGGGTTGTTGGCCACGATCCCCACCGTGCGCCCGTCCAGCCGGGCGAGCCCCGTGACGGCCACCTTGCCGAAGCGCGGCTTGAGCTCGAGGAAGCTGTCGGCGTCCACCACGTCGCGGATGATCTTCCTCACGTCGTAGACCTGCGTTCGCTTCGCCGGCAGGTGGCGCAGGATGTCCTTCATCCCGGCCCCGGAGCCCGCCGGCACCGCGCGCACGGGCGGGGCCTCGTTGTGGTGGCTCGGCAGGTAGGAGAGGAAGCGCTTGATGGCCTCCATCGCCTCCTCGTCGCTGTCCACCACCTGGTCGGCGAAGCCCGTCACCTCCGCGTGCAGGCGCCAGCCGCCCAGCTCCTCGGGGTCCACTTCCTCCTTGATCGCGAGCGAGGCGAGAAGCGACGAGGACACCGCCATCACCGCCCCCTTGCGCATCACGTTGAAGTCGGAGAGCACCGCGTACCAGGACGACGACCCGTAGGAGTAGCCCAGCGTCGCGGACACCCACGGCACCTCGCGCATGCGCCGGTACTGCAGGCCGTCGTTGCCCAGCAGCGTGCCCATGCCGCGCGAGCCCATGTGGTCGGGCATGCGCGCCCCCGAGGACTCGCCCAGGAACACGAGCGGGATGCCGCGCTCGGTGGCCACGCGCTTCATGTGCGCGATCTTGCGGCCGTTGGTGGCGCCGCTGGAGGCGCCGAACACGGTGAAGTCGTTGGAGACGATGGCGGCCTCGCGCCCGTCGATGCGGCCGAAGCCGGCGATCTTGCCGTCGCAGGGCGACTTTTCGCGGTCGGGGGGATTGGTCGAGGTGGTGAAGCGGCCGGACTCGATGAAGCTGCCCTCGTCGACGAGCTTCGCCAGGCGCTCGCGGGCGTTGAGAAGCCCCGCGGCGCGCCGGCGCTCGAGCTTGGCGGGGCCGCCCATGGCGAGCGCGGTCGCCTCGCGTGCGGCGAATTCCCGCTCGATGCGGTCGGCGCGCTCCTGAAGGGGATCGGGCGGGGAGGGGGTGTGCGGGGCGTTCATGGCGTGCTTTCGGTGGCGCGGGTGGCGGGGGAGGCGATGACGCCGGCGGCCGCGAGGGCATCGAGGCGCGCCTCGTCCAGGCCGAGGAGCGTGGCGAGGACTTCGCGCGTGTCCTCGCCGACGCGGTGGCCGGCGTGGCGGACCGCGCCCGGCGTGGCCGACAGGCGCGGCACGGGCGTGGCCATCGCCACCGAGCCGAAGTCGGGGTCGGGGGCCTGCACGATGGAGCCGCGGGCGCGGTAGTGCGGGTCGCCGAAGATGTCGGCGATGGTGAAGATGCGGGTGGCGGGCACGCCGGCCTCCTCGAGGACCTTCTCGAGCGTGGCCAGTGGCAGGCTCGCGGTCCAGCGGCCGATCGCGTCGTCGAGCGCCTCGTGGTTGGCGGAGCGCGCGGTGGCCGCGCGGAAGCGCTCGTCCTGCGCGAGCCCGGGCTGGCCCATGGCGGCGCACAGGCGGCCGAAGACGGCGTCGCCCATGGCGGTGATGTGGATGAAGCCCGCGTCGCCGGTGGCGTAGAGGTTGTTGGGCGTGCTCTCGGGCAGGCGCGAGCCGCAGCGGTTCGCGACGTGTCCCATCTTCTCGTAGGCCGGGATCCACGGCTCCATGAAGCTGAAGGCGCACTCGTAGAGCGCGGCGTCGATCACCTGCCCGCGCCCCGTCCGGCCGCGGGCGAGGAGGGCGAGGGTGGTGCCGAAGGCGGCGTAGAGCCCGGTGATGTAGTCGGTCATGGAGACGGCCACGCGCGCGGGCGGCCGGTCCGGGTCGCCGGTGAGGTGGCGAAGCCCGCTCACCGCCTCGCCGATCACGCCGTAGCCCGCGCGCTGGCTGTAGGGCCCGTCCTGGCCGAAGCCGCTGATGCGCACCATCACGAGCCCGGGATTGCGCGCGCTCAGCGCCTCGTAGCCCAGGCCCCACTTCTCGAGCGCGCCGGGGCGGAAGTTCTCCACCAGCACGTCGCTCTTCGCGGCCAGGCCCGCCACGATCGCCTGGCCCTCGGGCTTTCGCAGGTCCACGCCGATGAGCGACTTGTTGCGGAAGATGCTGGCGGCGTAGAGCGACTTGCCGTGGAAGCGCTTGCCCATGGTGCGCACCGGGTCGCCCTCGGCCGGCTCCACCTTGATCACCTCGGCGCCGAAGTCCGCGAGCAGGCGGCCGCAAAACGGGCCCGCGACGGTCGAGCCCAGCTCGAGGACGCGGTAGCCCGAGAGCGGTCCGTCGGGAGAGGAGGCAGGGGTCGGCGCGGCGTCCACGGATGGCCTCAGAGGATGTACTTCTGGAACTTCTCGAGGTGGGCGCGGGCGCTCCTCAGGCCCTCGCGGCGGCGCTGCTCCGCGAGCTCGGCCTTGCCCTGGACCATGGCCTCGAGCAGGGCCACGTGCTGCTGGCGGCCCACCTCCGCGCGCCCGGGGAGGATGAGGATGCGGCGGATGAGCGCCTGCGTCTTCTCGTAGATGGTGTCGAGCATCTCGGCGAGCACCGGGTTGCCGGCCGCCTCGATGATGCTGCGGCGAAGCGCCTCGTAGCGCTCGATGTAGGGGTCGAGCTCGTTCCTCGCCACGAGATCCTTCATCGGGCCCTGGAAGAGATCGAGCTCCCGGCGCCAGCGCTCGCGGGGACCGCGCTCGGTGGCCAGGCGCGCGGCGAGCCCCTCCAGCACCTCGCGCAGCTCGTAGATGTCGAACACCTGGGAGAGGTCCAGCCGCATCACCACGGCGCCGCGGTTGGGGATGCGCTCGACGAGGCCGCGCTGCTCCAGGGCGGCGAGCGCGTCGCGAACGCGCGTGCGCGGCACGCCGAACTCCTCGGCGAGGTCCGACTCGCGAAGCTTCGCCCCCGGGGGAATGTCCTGCGCGGCGATGCGCGCGCGCAGCGCGGCCACGATCTGGGCCACGCTCGCGGGCGAGCGCCGGGTCCGCCCGGCGGCGGGTCGCGATTTCGGGGCGGCTCGGGCCACCGTCGTCCTCCTGGGGGGTATGCCCGACGCTAGCGTGTTTGCCGCGAAACTGTCAACACTTTTGTTTACAAATTTCCTGGGCCATCATGGGAGCGTAGCCGGCGACGGCGATCGGCCGGCCCCTTCCTTCCGGGAGGGCGGTTTGCCACAATGGCCGCGGCCCGTGCCTGGGCCGGGTATGGGGGAGCGAGGGTGGACGCTGAGCTGGTCGTACGGATCTGGCGGGGGCGCGAGAGCGGCGAGTTCGCGACCTACCGCGTGCCGCGCCGCGAGAGCCAGACGGTGCTCGACGTGGTCACCTGGATCCAGCGCAACCTCGAGCCCTCGCTCGCCTACCGCTACGCCTGCCGCGTGGGCATGTGCGGCTCCTGCGCCATGAGCGTGAACGGCGTGGCGCGCTGGACCTGCCGCACCCACGTCTCGAAGGTCGCCCGCGACGGCGAGCTCGAGATCGCCCCGCTCGCGAACCTGCCGGTGATCCGCGACCTCGCCACCGACATGAGCGGCTTCTTCGACAAGTGGGCGCGCGCGCGCGGCCGCTTCTCGGGCGCGGCCACCCGCCGCGACGGCTTCGCGCGCGTGGACCCCGCCTCGAGCGCGCGCCGGGCCGCCGACGCGGGCATCGAGTGCATCGGCTGCGGCGTGTGCTACGCCTCGTGCGACGTGGTGGCCTGGCGCCCGGCCTTCCTCGGGCCGGCCGCCCTGAACCGCGCCTGGACGCTGGTGAACGACGAGCGCGACACCGCGGGCGCCGAGCGCCTGCGGGCCGTGGCCGGCGACGCGGGCTGCCACGCCTGCCACACGCAGGGCTCCTGCAGCGAGCGCTGCCCCAAGGGCATCGAGCCCACGGCGGGGATCGCGGGCCTGAAGCGCCTCGTGGCGCGCGCGGCCATCCGGGGGAAGCTGTGAGCGGCGTGGCGGGGGCGAAGCGCTGGTACTGGCAGCGCCTCACCGCGATGGCGCTCGCCGTCCTCGTGCTGGTGCACCTCGCCACGATGGTGCTCGCCGTGCGCGGGGGGCTCTCGGCCGCCGAGATCCTCGGGCGCACGCGCGGGAGCGTGCTCGCCGGCGCCTTCTATTCGGCCTTCGTGCTGGCCGCGGCCGTGCACGCCTCCCTGGGGCTCGCGACCATCGCCGAGGAGTGGCTGCGGCTGGAGGGCCGGCCCGCGAGGGCGCTGGCGATGGCCTTCGGGCTCGCGGTGGCGGTGCTGGGACTGCGCGCCGTCTGGGCGGTGGTGGCGGGATGAGGCCGGCCATCGACTTTCGCGCGCGCGCCCACCCGGCGTGGTGGGCCTTCCTCGTGCACCGGCTCTCGGGGCTCGCGCTGGCCGCGTTCCTGCCGCTGCACTTCTGGGCCCTGGGGCGCGCGCTCGAGGGCGAGGCGGCGCTGGACGCGTTCCTGCGCTTCGCGGACCAGCCGCTGGTGAAGGCCGCGGAATGGGGACTCGTGGTGCTGCTCGCCCTGCACGCGGCGGGCGGCGTTCGCCTGCTGGTGATCGAGTTCGGCGCCTGGTCGGGGCTGCGCAAGGACCTCGTGGCGGCCACGGCGGGCTTCGGCGTCCTCGCGGGCCTCGCGTTCGCGCTGGCGCTCATCGGCTGATCGCAAGGAGACATCGGACATGCGGGTCGACCTGCAGGCAGTGGAGGAGATCGCGAAGGCGCTCTACATCCGCGCGGTGAAGGTGCTGCCGGCGGACGTGAAGGCGGGCTTCGAGCGGCTCTCGGGAACGGAGACGCAGGCCGGCGCCCGCGGCATCCTCGCCACCCTGGTGAGGAACATCGAGGTGGCCGAGGCCACCGACAACCTCACCTGCCAGGACACGGGCATCCCGATCTACAACGTGACCCTGGGCCGCGGCGTGCAGGTCGACGGCGTGGACCTGGAGGCCGCCATTCGCCGCGGCTGCGAGCGTGCGACGCGCGAGCACCCGCTGCGCTCCTCCGTCGTGCACCCGATCACGCGCGTGAACCAGCACAGCTCCTGCGGCATCCGCGTGCCCGTGGTTCACGTCTCCTTCTCGGAGGCGCCGGAGGAGCTCGCCATCGAGATGGTGCCCAAGGGCAGCGGCTCGGAGAACAACACCTTCCTGCGCATGGCGGTGCCGGCCGAGGGCATCGCGGCGGTGAAGGCCTTCGTGATCGACAGCGTGCTCTCGGCCGGCGGCAAGACCTGCCCGCCCACGATCGTGGGCGTGGGCATCGGCGGCTCCGCGGACCTGTGCGTGCACCTGGCGAAGGTGGCCGCCACCTCCCGGCCCCTGGGAAGCCGCTGCGCCGACACCGAGGGCGCGAAGCTCGAGGAGGAGCTCACGGCGGCCGTCAACCGCCTGGGGGTGGGGCCGCAGGGCCTGGGCGGCGATTCCACGGCCTTCGCGGTGCACGTCGAGCTCGCGGCGACCCACATCACCATGAACCCGGTGGCCGTGAACATGCAGTGCCACGCGGCGCGTCGCGCCACCGCCCGGCTCACGCCCGCCGGCATCCACTACGAGGACTGAGCATGGCGCACCACGACTTCACGATGCCGGTCACCGAGGCGCAGGCGCGCGCGCTGCGGGTGGGCGACACGGTGACGCTCCACGGCACCCTCTACGGCATCCGCGACCGCACGCAGATCGAGATGTTCGACCGCGGCCGCAGCACGCGCTTCGACCTGGCCGGGCACGCGGTCATCCACACCGCGCCCAACGTGCGCCGCGTGGAGCGCTGCGCGCGCTTCCCCGCCGGCTACGAGCCCGTCTGCGTGGGCACCACGACCTCGGCGCGCATGGAGCGCTTCACCCGCCCGCTCATGGAGCGCTGCGGCGTGCGCTTCGTGATCGGCAAGGGCGGCCTGCAGGAGCAGTCGCACAAGGCCTTCGCCGACCTGGGCGGGGCCTACCTCGCCATCGTCGGCGGCGCCGCGGCGCTGGAGACGACCTGGATCGAGGCCATCGAGGACGTGGACCTGGACGACGTCAACCCCGAGTCGCTGTGGAAGTTCCGCGTGCGCGGCTTCGGCCCCCTGCTGGTGGGCATGGACGCGCACGGCGGCGACCTCTTCCGCGACGTCGCCGCCCGGGCGCAGGCGAGGCGCGACGAGGTCCTCGCCTCCCTGGGGGCGGCGCCGCGATGATCCGGCAGGTCCGCACCGACATCCTCGTCCTGGGCTCCGGCGGCGCCGGGCTCTTCGCGGCCCTGCACGCGCACCAGGCCGACCCGGGCCTCGTGATCACGGTCGCGGTGAAGGGACTGCTGGGAAAGTGCGGCTGCACGCGCATGGTGCAGGGCGGGTACAACGTGGCGCTTGCCGAGGGGGACTCCGTCGAGCGCCACTTCATGGACACGATCGAGGGCGGGCAGTGGCTTCCGGACCAGGAGCTCGCCTGGACGCTCGTCACCGGGGCGGTCGAGCGCATCCACGAGCTGGAGAACGAGCTGGGCTGCTTCTTCGACCGCAACCCCGACGGCACGGTGCACCAGAAGGCCTTCGCCGGCCAGACCTTCGACCGCACCGTGCACAAGGGCGACCTCACGGGGATCGAGATCATCAACCGGCTCGCGGAGCAGGTGTGGGCGCGCGGCATCCACCGCCTCGAGGAGCACCGCGCCATCGAGCTGGTGCGCACGCGCGGGGGCGACGCCCTCGCGGGCGTGCTGATGATCGACATGCGAAGCGGCGAGTACGTCCTCGTGCGCGCTTCCGCGGTGCTGCTCGCCACGGGCGGCGGGCCCACGATGTACCGCTTCCACACGCCGTCGGGCGACAAGACCTGCGACGGCCTCGCCATGGCGCTGCGCGCGGGGCTGCCCCTGCGCGACATGGAGATGGTGCAGTTCCACCCCACGGGGCTGCTCGCCGGGCCGCACACGCGCATGACGGGCACGGTGCTGGAGGAAGGGCTGCGCGGCGCCGGCGGCTGGCTGCTCGACGGCGAGCGCAACCGCTTCATGCAGAAGTACGACGCGCGCGGCGAGCGTGCCACGCGCGACGTGGTCTCGCGGTCCATCTTCCGCGAGATGCGCGAGGGGCGCACCACGCCCCACGGCGGCGTCTACCTGCAGATGCACCACCTGGGCCCGGAGAGCGTGCGGCGCCAGTTCAAGGGCATGGTCGAGCGCTGCGCCGACTGCGGCTTCGACCTCGCCGGCGGCCTCGTGGAGGTCGTGCCCACCGCGCACTACCTCATGGGCGGCGTCGTCTTCCGGCCCGACTGCACCACGGAGCTCGAGGGCCTCTACGCCGCGGGCGAGGACACCGGCGGCGTGCACGGCGCCAACCGCCTGGGCGGCAACGGCGTGGCCAACTCCACGGTGTTCGGCGGCATCGCGGGCGAGACGATGGCGAGCCGGCTCGCGGGCGGACGGCCGGTGCGCGAGCCCGACCAGGAGGCCATCGACGCGGCCATCGCGGCCCACGAGGCGCCCTTCGCGAAGCGCCCCGGCGACCTCGAGGCGATCCGCGAGGCGCTCCTCGCCTGCATGTGGGACGACGTGGGGATCCTGCGCACCGCCGAGGGATTGAGGCGCGGGATCGGGCGGCTGGAAGCGCTGCAGGGCGAGCTCGCGGCCTGCGGCGTGGACGGCGGCGACCGCGCCTTCAACCTCGCCTGGCACGACTGGATGAACCTCTCGAACCTCGTCGCCGTGAGCCGCGTCATCGCCACGGCGGCGCTCGCGCGCGAGGACTCGCGCGGCGCGCACTTCCGCGAGGACTTCCCCGCGCCGGGGTCGCGCGAGGGCTCCGACTACACCGTCGTGCGAAGCCGCGACGGCCGCCTCGAGCTCGCCCGCGAGCCCGTGCGCTTCACCCGCGTGAAGCCGGGCGAGACGCTCGTGCGGTGAGGGGCGGCTTCTTCCCCGCGGGCGGGTAGCGCGATTCCTGCCCGCCGGGCGCCCGTATAATCCGGCGATGCCCGCGCCCGACCCGCAGCTCGAGGAATTCCGACGATTCGCAGGGGTATTGGCCGACGCCGCCGCGCGCGCGATCGAGCCGTATTTCCGCGCGCCGCTCGCCGTGGAGGACAAGGGCACGGGCCGCTACGATCCCGTGACCGAGGCGGACCGCGCCGCGGAGCGCGCCATGCGCGCGCTCATCCGCGAGCACTTCCCGGAACACGGCATCCTGGGCGAGGAGGACGGAACCGTCGCCGGCAGCTCCCGGTACACCTGGGTGCTCGATCCCATCGACGGCACGCGCGCCTTCATCACCGGGATCCCCCTGTGGGGGACGCTCATCGCGCTGAACGACGGCACCGGCCCCATCCTGGGCGTCATGAACCAGCCCTTCACCGGCGAGCGCTACGAGGGCATCGCCACGGGCGCCTGGCGAAACGGCGAGCCCATCCGCACGCGCGGCTGCAACGGACTCGCGCAGGCGCGCGTGATGTGCACGAGCCCCTACCTCTTCGACACCCCGGAGCTGCGCGCGGCCTTCGACGCGGTGGCGGCCGAGGCGCAGCTCGTGCGCTTCGGCGGCGACTGCTACGCCTACTGCATGGTGGCCTCGGGCTTCGTGGACGTGGTGATCGAGGCGGGACTCAAGCCCTACGACACGCAGGCGATCATCCCCATCGTCGACGGGGCGGGCGGGCGCATGAGCACCTGGGACGGCGAGAGCGCCCAGCACGGCGGTGCCGTCATTGCCTGCGGCGACCCGGTGCTGCACGCGCGCCTCGTGGAGCGCCTGTCGCGGTGATCGCCTCCATCGTCGTGCAGCGGCCGGCGGCGGCGCGCCAGCTCTTCGTCCTCTTCCACGGCAACGATGCCGACGCGGCGGCGCTGGCCCCGCTGGGCCGGCGGCTCGCGGCGGCTTTCCCGGAAGGATTCGTGGTGGTGCAGCCGGCGCCGGCGGCCATGGCCGACTTCCTGGCGGCCATCGCCCACTGGCAGGCGCTGGCCGGGGTGGCGGTGGCGGCGACGGCGTTGGTCGGGTTCGCGCGCGGTGCGGCGATGGCCCTCGAGGCCACCCGGGAGGAGCGGGCGGCCGCGGGTCGCGTGGTCGCGCTCGCGGGCGGCTTCGAGACGCTGCCGACGCGGGCCTCGCCCGACATCACGATCCACCTTTTCCACGGCAAGGAAGACCCCGTCACCCCGTACGCGGGCACCATCGCCGCCGCGCAGCGCCTGCTCGACCTGGGCGCCGACGTCACGGCCGACGTGCTGCCGTTCACGGGCCACGAGGTCACCGACGAGATGGCCGCGCTGGTGCTCGAGCGCCTGCGAGGTTATCTTCCGCAACGGGCCTGGCGGGAAGCCCTCGAGGCCGATCCCGCCGCCTCGCCCGGCACGGTGCGCGCCACCCGCGCGCCGCGCTGAGCGGCACTCCGAACCGCCACCCACGAGGACGACGGCATGAACGACATCGCATCCAATCCCCTGCTGCAGCGCTGGGACACGCCCTTCGGCCTTCCGCCCTTCGACCGCCTGCGCCCCGAGCACTTCGCGCCCGCGCTGGAGGAGGCGATGCGCCGCCACCTCGCGGAAGTCGACGCCATCGCGGCGCAACCGGCTTCTCCCACCTTCACCAACACGGTGGCGGCCTTCGACGCGAGCGGGCGCGACCTGGCGCGCGTGGCCGCCGTCTTCGGGAACCTCACCAAGTCGGAGACTTCCCCCGCGTTGCAGGCGGTGGAGCGCGAGATGGCGCCGAAGCTCGCGGCGCACGAGAGCGCGGTGAACCTGCACGAGGGCCTCTTCCGCCGCATCGACGCGCTGCACGCGCGCCGCGGCGAGCTGGGGCTCGCGCCCGAGGAGCGGCGGCTGCTGGAGCGCGTGCACCTCGACTTCGTCCTCGAGGGGGCACGGCTCTCGGGCGAGGCCCGCCAGCGGCACGCGCAGATCGCCGAGCGGCTGGCCGAGCTCACCACGCGCTTCAGCCAGAACGTGCTCGCCGACGAGGCCGAGTATCGCCTGCCGCTCGAGGACGAGCGCGACCTCGAGGGATTGCCGGCGTGGCTGCGCTCGGCGCTCCGCGAGGCGGCGCAGGCGGCGGGACTGCCGCACGCGGGCGTGGTGACCCTCTCGCGCTCGCTCATCGTTCCCTTTCTCACCTTCTCCAGCCGGCGCGACCTGCGCGAGAAGGCCTTCAAGGCCTGGGTGCGGCGCGGCGGCAATCCCGGGGAGCGCGACAACCGGCCCGTCGCGCGCGAGATCCTCGCGTTGCGAAACGAGCAGGCCCGCCTGCACGGCTACGCCAACTACGCCGACTACGCGCTGGTGGACCGCATGGCGGGAAGGCCGGCGGCCGTCGCCGATCTCCTGCGCCAGGTTTGGGAGCCCGCGAAGGCCAAGGCCGCCGAGGAATGCCGGGCTCTCGCCGAGATGGCCCGCTCGCTGGGGCAGTCGCACGCCATCGAGCCCTGGGACTGGCGCCACTACGCCGAGAAGGTCCGCTCGGCGCGCTACGGCTTCGACGACGCGCAGCTCAAGCCCTATTTCTCGCTCGACCGCATGCTGGCGGCGGCCTTCGACACGGCGCAGCGCCTCTTCGGCATCGCCTTCGTCGAGCGCCCCGACGTGCGCGCGTACCACCCCGACGTGCGCGCCTTCGAGGTGCGCGGGCGCGACGGCAAGCCCGTGGGCCTGTTCCTCAGCGACAACTTCGCGCGCCCCACCAAGCGCGGCGGGGCCTGGATGAGCGCCTACCGCTGGCAGTCGAAGGTGGGCGGGGACACGCTGCCCATCATCGTCAACAACAACAACTTCGCCAAGGCGCCCGCGGGCGAGCCGACGCTGCTCTCCACCGACGACGTGCGCACGCTCTTCCACGAGTTCGGCCACGGGCTGCACGGGCTGCTCTCGCAGGTGACCTTCGAGCGGCTCTCGGGCACGCAGGTGCTGCGCGACTTCGTGGAGCTGCCCTCGCAGATCTTCGAGCACTGGGCCTTCGAGCCGGAGGTGCTCGCCCGCCACGCGCGCCACCACCTCACGGGCGAGGCGCTGCCGGCCGAGGCGATGGAGAAGCTCGCGCGGGCGCGGCGCTTCAACCAGGGGTTCGAGGCGGTGGAGTACACCTCCTGCGCGCTGGTGGACATGGCGCTGCACGCCAGCACCGACCCGGCGGGGGTGGACATCGACGCGTTCGAGTCGGCGGAACTGGCGCGCATCGGCATGCCGCGCGAGATCGTCATGCGCCACCGCCTGCCGCACTTCGGCCACCTCTTCGCGAGCTCGGGCTACGCGGCGGGCTACTACGTCTACATGTGGGCCGAGGTGCTGGACGCCGACGGCTACGGGGCGTTCAAGGAGGCGGGCAGCTGCTTCGACCCCGCCGTCGCCGAGAGGCTGCTGCGCTACGTCTATTCCGCGGGCGGCTCGCGCGACCCGTCGGAGGCCTACCGCGCCTTCCGCGGCCGCGACCCCTCCGTCACCCCGATGCTCGCCAAGCGCGGCCTCGTCCCCGAGCCCCAGCCCGCCTGAAAAAAGGGGACGGGTCCGGAATGGACCCGTCCCCTTCAATCCATCTGGGCGAGGAGGTGGGCGTTGCCGCCGGCGGCGACGGTGTTGACGGAGACGGTGCGCTCGCACTCCAGGCGCCACACGGGGTAGCGCGCGGGCGAGCCTTCGGGCTCGATCACGGGGATGCGGGTTCCGGCGCGGGAGGCCACGGCGCGTGCCGCATCGGCGGCCTGCGCGGGGTCGGCGGCCATCACCGCGGCGAGCGAAGCGATCCCCGCCCATTGCGGCGTCGTCGCCTTCACCGCCGCGATGGCCGGCCATCCCGCGCCGCGCACCCAGGCGGCCACTTGCGCCGCATGCGTGGGATCTCCGGCGGTGACGAGCAGGACCGGGTTGCCGGCCGCCACCGCGGCCATCGCCTGCAGCAGCCACGGGGAGGCGCGATCGGATGCGTCGCCGAGGGCCACGGTCAGCCCGCGCGGATGCGCGCGCCAGGTGTTGCGTTCGCCCGTGGGACCGGGCAGCTCGCGCTCGGCTCCGTCCGGGATCGCATGAACGAGCACCTCGGCATGGGAGGCGAAATCGCTCCCCGCCTGCCAGGCGATCGTGGCGAGGACTTCGCGCCGGTCGATGCCGTGCGTCGCCGCCTTGTGGACCTCGGCCTCGGCGACCGCGCAGTCGGCATGGGCCTCGACCGCGCCGTGCGGCAGCGGCGGCTCGCCGGCAACCGACGCGGCCGCGGAGGCGCGCACGAGCGCCCGCAGGTAGCGCGGCCCGCCGGCCTTGGGCCCCGTGCCCGACAGGCCTTCGCCACCGAAGGGCTGCACGCCCACGACCGCGCCCACGATGTTGCGGTTCACGTAGACGTTGCCGGCGCGGATGCGTCCCGAGAGGAAGTCGATCGTGGAGTCCAGCCGGCTGTGGATGCCGAAGGTGAGGCCGTAGCCCGTGGCGTTCAACTCCCCGACCACGCGCGCGAGCTCGCCGCCCCTGAAGCGCACCACGTGCAGCACGGGGCCGAACACCTCGCGCCCCAGCTCGCCGAGGGAGCCGATCTCGAAGGCGACGGGCGCCATGAAGTGCCCGTGCGTCGCTGCCGGTGCAGGAGCCCGCGCGACGAGCTTCGCGTTTTTCTCCAGCCGCGCGACGTGCGCCTCGAGCCCGGCGCGCGCCGCCGCGTCGATGATGGGTCCCACGTCGGTGGCGAGATCCGCGGGGTCGCCGACGGCGAGCTCCGCCATGGCGCCGGCGAGCATCGGCAGCACCCGGTCGGCGATCTCCTCCTGCAGGCACAGCACGCGAAGCGCCGAGCAGCGTTGCCCCGCGCTGTCGAAGGCGCTCGAGATCGCGTCCGACACGACCTGCTCCGGCAGGGCGGAGGAGTCGACCACCATCGCGTTCTGCCCGCCCGTCTCGGCCACCAGCGGCACGTTGCCGCGCCGCGCGAGCGTGCGGTGGATGATCTCGGCCACCTCGGTGGAGCCCGTGAAGACCACGCCGTCCACGCGCGCGTCGGCCACGAGGCTCGCGCCCACGCTCTCTCCCGTGCCCGGCAGGAGCTGGATCGCATCGGGCGGAAACCCGGCTTCGTGAAGCAGCCGCACCGCCTCCGCCGCGATGAGCGGAGTCTGCTCGGCGGGCTTGGCCACCACCGCGTTGCCGGCGGCGAGCGCGGCGGCCACCTGGCCCAGGAAGATGGCGAGCGGGAAGTTCCACGGGCTCACGCAGGCCACCACCCCGAGGGGCGTTCCCGGGTCCTCGTCGCGGATGCGCCGCGCGTAGTAGCGGCAGAAGTCCACCGCCTCGCGCACCTCGCCCACGGCGTTGGGAAGCGTCTTGCCGGCCTCGTGCACCGCGAGGTGCAGCAGGCCCGGCTCGCGATCCTCGAGAAGATCGGCGGCGCGCTCCAGCAGGCGTGCACGCTCGGCGACCGGCGTCGAGCGCCAGGCCCGGGCGTCGCGGGCGCGCGCGAGCGCGCGATCGACTTCGCCGGCCGTGGCCTCGACCACTCGGCCGACCACCACGCGGGTGTCCGCGGGGCTTCGCACGGCCACGGCGCGGGCGGCATCGACGACCACGCTCTCGCCGGCCACCATCGGCGCCGCCGTCCACTGCCTCGCCGCCGCCTGCGAAAGCGCGGCCTCGAGGCGGGCGAGCGCGAGCTCGTCGGCGAAATCGATGCCGCGGGAATTGCGCCGGTCGGGGTAGATCGCCGGCGGGACCGGCACGCGCGGGTGTGGCGTGGCGCCGAAGGGCCGTGCCGTGGCGACCGGATCCTCGAGGAGCTTCTCCAGCGGCACCTCCGGGTCGACGATCTGGTTCACGAAGGACGAATTGGCGCCGTTCTCCAGGAGCCGGCGCACGAGGTAGGCGAGCAGCGTCTCGTGCGTGCCCACGGGCGCGTAGATGCGGCAGGGCAGGCCGAAGTCGGGCGAGCCCACGACCTGGTCGTAGAGCGTCTCGCCCATGCCGTGCAGGCACTGGAACTCGAAGTCGCGGTTGGTCCCCGCGATCTCCGCCACCTGGCACAGGGTGGAGGCGTTGTGGGTGGCGAACTGCGCGTAGACGAGGGAGGGCTCGGCCAGCAGCTTCCTCGCGCAGGCGAGGTAGGCGACGTCGGTGTGGCTCTTCCTCGTGAACACCGGGTAGTCCGCGTGGCCGGCCACCTGCGCGCGCTTCACCTCCGAATCCCAGTAGGCGCCCTTCACGAGGCGGACCATGATGCGCCGGCCGCTCGCCTTCGCGAGGTCGAGCACCCAGTCCGTCACCAGGGGCGCGCGCTTCTGCACCGCCTGGATCACGAACCCGAGCCCGTCCCATCCGGCGAGCGCCGGATCGCGGGCCAGCGCCTCGAAGAGGTCGAGCGAGATGTCGAGGCGGTCGGCCTCTTCGGCGTCGATGGTGAGGCCGATGCCCCGGGCCTTGGCGCGGGTGGCGAGTTCCACCAGGCGGGGCAGGAGCTCGGCCATCACGCGCCCGTGCTTGGCGCGCGAATAGCGCGGGTGCAGCGCCGAGAGCTTCACCGAGACGCCGGGGCCGGCGTAGATGCCGCGCCCGGCCGAGGAGCGCCCCACCGCGTCGATGGCGGCGAGGTAGATCGTCTGGTAGCGCGCGGCGTCCTCCCTCGTCATCGAGGCCTCGCCCAGCATGTCGAAGGAGTAGCGGTAGCCGCGCGCTTCCTTGCGCCGGGCGCGCTCCAGGGCCTCGTCGATCGTCTCGCCCAGCACGAACTGCGAGCCGAGGTAGCCCATGGCCGCCTTGGTGGCCGCGCGGATCACCGGCTCGCCGGCGCGCGCGAGGAGCGCGGTGAGGGCGCCGTCCAGCCCCTTCGGGCTCGACTCCGCGCGCGCGAGGGTGCCGGAGACCACGAGGCCCCAGCAGGCGGCGTTCACGAAGAGGGAGTCGCTCGCGCCCACGTGCGCTCGCCAGTCGCCGCGCGAGAGCTTGTCGCGGATGAGGCGGTCGGCGGTTTCAGCGTCCGGGATGCGAAGGAGCGCCTCTGCCAGGCACATGAGCGCCACGCCCTCCTCGGAGGAGAGGTCGAACTCGCTCATGAGCGCGTCCACGCCGGAGGAACCGGCACGCTCGGCGCGAACGCGCGCCACGAGAGAGCCGGCGCGGGCGCGGATGCGCTCGAGCGCGGCCTCGTCGAAGGTGGCGGCCGGGGTGAGCGGCGCCAGCGCCTCGGCCTCGGGCAGGCGGTAGGCGGCGGCGATGGCCTCGCGAAGCGGCGGCAGCGTGCGGGCGAGGCGGGGCGGCGGGGGCGCGGGATCGGAGGTCATGGGGCGGCAGACTATCATGCGTCTCGCGGGATGTTGTCTGGTAATGAGGGGTGATTGCCGTAGAATCGCAGGCAACGGCTCACCATGAACAAGAGATATGACGGAAAAAAAGCTTATTGACCGAACGATCGACGCCACTGACCGGCGCATCCTGGCCGAGCTGCAGAGGAACGGACGCATCACCAACGTCGAGCTGGCGGGCCGCTGCCACCTGAGCCCGGCCGCCTGCCTCGTGCGCGTGCGCGCGCTGGAGCAGTCGGGCTACATCCAGGGATACCGCGCCATCCTCGACCCGGCGAAGCTGGGGCAGGCGATGGTGGTCTTCGTCGAGATCCGGCTCGACCGCACCACGAGCGACGCCTTCAAGCGCTTCGCGAGCGCGGTGGCGGGCATTCCCGAGATCGTCGAGTGCCACATGGTGGCCGGCGGCTTCGACTACCTCATCAAGGTGCGCGTCGAGAGCATGGCGGTCTACCGCGACGTGCTCACGAAGGTGCTGGTGGAGCTGCCGGCGGTGCGCGAGACGCACACCTTCGCGGTGATCGAGGAGGTGAAGAACGACACCACCATCCACCTGCCGCTGCCGCGCGAGCGCGGCCGGCGCTAGGAAGCGGCGGCCCTGCGCCAGTAGCTCAGCGTGTCGGAGCCCAGGGCCCAGCCGTTCTCCTTCGCGATCTCCTCCAGGCAGGCGAGGAGCGCGCGCGCTTCCGGCTTGCATCCCAGGAGTGCCAGGCTGCGCAGGATGCGGCTCAAGCGCAGGAAGTTGTGCGGGCGGTCCAGCCACTCGGCGCTCCGGGTGGCGTAGTTGGCGCCGCGCGCGATCGCCGTCTCCTCCCCGGAACCGCTTCGCGCGAGCCCGTAGAAGGCGAGCATCACGTCCAGCGACTTGCGAAGCTCGTCGCGAAGCGCCGGATCGGCCAGGAAGGCGGCGATGTCGTCGCGGGAGAGGATGGGGGCGTGGGCGCTGGCGCCGCTGGGCTCCGGCAGGGGGAAGAGCCACTGGATGAAATCGTGCGTGCCCTCCAGCCGTTCGGTGTCGAAGGCGCGGATGGCGTCCAGGCTGCGGCCGCGGTGGTCGTCCCAGGCGCGGCGGTAGAAGCGAAGCAATACGCTCCCGGGCATGGTCGTATCAGCGGCGCGGGTTCAGGCCCACGGACCGGGCGAGGTAGTTGAGGCTTCGCGTCTCCTCGTCGAGGAAGCGGGCGTAGTCGGAGCCCTGCAGCCACACGGGCGTCCAGCCCTCGGCGGCGAGGAGCGCCTTCCAGCCAGGCGTCTCGAGCGCGGCCTTCACCTTGGCGAGCAGCTCGTCGCGCTGCGAGGGCCGAAGCCCCGGCGCGGCGAAGAGCCCGTGCCAGTGGGCGAACACGACGTTGATGCCCTGTTCCTTGAGCGAGGCGATCCCGCCCGTGGCCGCGGGGGAGGTCACGGCGAGAGCCCGCACGCGCCCGGACTTCACCGCCTCGACGACGTCGCGCAGCCGGCCCACGCCCGCACTTGCCGCCTGCGGGGAGGCCGCCAGGCGAACCTTCGCGGGGTTCGCGCCGACGGTCTTCGCCAGGTAGGCGACCAGGAGGTGACCGGCACTGCCGCTCGCTCCTGCGTCCCAGGCGACGGCGGCGGGATCGGCCTTGAACGCGCGTGCGAGGTCGGCCATGGAGCGGTGGGGGGAGCTCGCGGGAACGAAGACGGCGAAATGGCTCACCGCCAGGCGCGCGAGCGGCGCGGCATCCTGGAGCCGTGGCGCGGTGGCGTCGAGCTCGGCCGCGATGACGAGGTCCTGGCCGGCCACGAAGAGGGTGTCCGGATCGTCCTTCGCCGATTGCAGGAAGCCCGCCAGCGCCTGCGTGCCGCCGGCGCCGCCGCGGTTGGCGTACTCGACGCGGGTCGCGGCCTTCACGGAGAGGAGGGCGGCGCCCAGCGCGCGGCCCGCGCGGTCCCACGCCGTGCCCGCCTCGGCGGGAACGACGATGCGCATGGGGGACTGCGCCAGCGTGGCGGCGGGGAGCAGGAGGGCGGCGCAGGCGAGGGCGGCTCTCATCGATCGGGCGAGCAAGGCGGTTCTCCGGGTGTGTCGGTGCGGGAAGGCGGGCGCAATCAAGGCTATCACTAGGAAAGCCCCGGCGGCATTGCGTAACATGGCGGCACCGCAGCCCGATTCCTCCGTCCCGAAGCATGCCCATCGCCACCGCCCCCGTCCCGCCCCGCCTTCGCCACATCCTCTCCCTCGACGATTTCGAGCAGGCCGCCCGAAGCCACCTGCCGCGCCCCGTGTTCGCCTACGTGAGCGGCGGCGTGGAGGACAACGTCTCGCGCGAGGACAACCGCGCCGTCTTCGACGAGTGGCAGTTCATCCCGCGCGTGTTGCGTGGCGTGGCGAAGCGCGCGCAGGCCACCACGCTCTTCGGCCACGAGTACGCCGCGCCCTTCGGCATCGCGCCCATCGGCATCGCGGCGCTCTACGCCTACCGCGGCGACCTGGTGCTGGCGAAGGCCGCGCGCGAGGCCGACATCCCCTTCGCGATGAGCGGCTCGTCGCTCATCCGGCTGGAGGAGGTCGCGCTGGCCTCGCCGGACGCCTGGTTCCAGGCCTACCTCACGGGCGACGAGGCGCGCTTCGTGCCGCTCGTCGAGCGCATCGCCGCCGCGGGCTACAGGACGCTCGTGGTGACCGTCGACGTGCCGATGTCGGGCAATCGCGAAAACAACGTGCGCGCCGGTTTCTCCACGCCGCTGCGTCCCAGCCTTCGCATGGCGTGGGACGGCCTGGTGCGGCCTCGCTGGACGTTCGGGACGTTCCTTCGGACGATCGCGCAATACGGCATGCCGCACTTCGAGAACAACTTCGCCACGCGCGGCGCCCCGATCCTCTCGCCGAGCGTCCTGCGCGACTTCTCGGATCGAGGCGACCTCGACTGGAACCACTTCTCGAAGATCCGCGCGATGTGGAAGGGCCGCGTGGTGGTGAAGGGAATCCTCGCCGCGGAGGACGCGCGCATCGCGGTGGACCGCGGCGCCGACGGGATCATCGTCTCCAACCACGGCGGGAGGCAGCTCGACGGCTCCATCTCGCCGCTTCGCGTGCTGCCCGAGATCGTGGAAGCGTGCCCGTCGGTCCCTGTCATGTTCGACAGTGGTATCCGCCGCGGCACCCACATCCTCAAGGCGCTGGCGCTGGGCGCGAAGTTCGTCTTCCTGGGCCGCTCCTTCGGCTACGCGGCGAGCGTGGGCGGCGAGGCGGGCGTGCGCCACGCCATCGACATCCTGCGCGTGGAGATCGACCGCGACATGGCGATGATGGGCATCAACCGGCTCGACGAGCTCGGCGCCGCGAGCCTGCGCCGCGTGCGCGGAGGCTAGGGGCCCGCCGGGGAATTCCGCGAGGCGAGGGCCTCCAGCTTCGCGACCAGCGCCGGGTCCAGGGCGATGCCATCGCGCCGGTGTCGCTCGAGACGCCCCAGCTCGATCTCACCGGGCAGAAGGACGGGGGAGGCGGGATCGGCGGGCGGCGTGTCGTGGATGATCGCCGCGAACTCTCGCATGCGCTGCGCCAGCCACTCGGGCGGCCCCAGGCGGGAAGCGTCGATCACGAAGAAGAAGTGTCCCAAGTCCTGCGGCGCCTCCGGGTTCTCCGACCAGGAGCTCACCTTCGTGAGGAAGGCCGCGCCCGAGAGCAGGCCCGCGAAGAGATCAACGATGAGCGCCAGGCCGTAGCCCTTGTGGCCGCCGATCGGAAGGAGGAAGCCGTCGAGAGCGGCCTGCGGATCGGTGGTGGGCCCGCCGTCCTTGTCCGTGGCCCAGGTAGGCGGGATCGCCTCGCCCTTTTTCGCGGCATTGCGGATCTTGGCGCGCGCCACCACGGAGAGCGCCATGTCGAGGATGATCGGCTGCCCGCCCGGGTTCGGCACGCAGAATCCCACGGGGCTGTTGCCCAGGCGCGCGTCGCGCCCGCCGGTGGGCGCGATCGTGGTGGTGGCGTTGCTGCCGATGATGCTCGCGAACCCCGCCTCGGCCGCGATGAGGCAGTAGGGCGCCACGGGGCCGAAATGGTTGCTCGCCCGGGCGAAGATGATGCCCACGCCCGTCTCGCGCGCCATCGTCATCGCCGCCTCCAGGGAGCGCATGCCCACGAGCGGGCCCACGCCGTTGTCGCCGTCCACCTTGGCGATGGCCGGCGCGACCTTGTCGGCGCGGATGTCGGGGCGCGCCTTGATGCCGCCCAGGTCCAGGCGCTCGCCGTAGGACTCGATGCGTCCCACGCCGTGCGTGGAGAGCCCCATGAGCTCGCCCAGCACGAGGATGCGTGACGCGTCGGCCGCGTCGCGCTCGTCGAGCCCCAGCCCGACGAGGGCCCGGGTGGCGAGCCGCGAAAGCGCGGCCTCGGTGAAGGTCTTCGTCACTCCGCCTTGATGCCGGCCGTCTTCACGACCTTGCCCCAGGTGTCGTACTCGCGCTTGATGTAGTTGGCGAGCTCCTCGCGCGTGCCGGGGGCGGGCTCGAGGAAGTGCTTGGCGAGCTGCTCCTTGACCGACGGGTCGTTCAGCGCCTTCACGAGTTCCTTGTTCCAGCGGTCGAGGAGGGCGGCAGGTACTTTTGACGATGTCACGAAGGCGTACCAGTTCTCGGCCTCGAAGCCGGGATAGCCGGATTCGGCGATGGTGGGCACGTTGGGGAGGAACGAGGAGCGCTTCAGGCTCGTCACGGCGAGCGCCCTGAGCTTGCCCGCCTCGATGTGCGGGCCGGCGGTGGAGGGCGTGGAGTAGTACGCGCCGACGCGCCCGCCCAGCAGGTCCGTCATGGCCGGGCCGCCGCCCTTGTACGGGATGTGCACGACGTTGATGCCGGCCTTCTGGTTGAGGAGCTCTCCCGCGAGGTGGGAAGCGCTGCCCACGCCGGTGGAGGCGAAGTCCAGCGCGCCGGGCTTGGCCTTGGCGAGCGCGACGTACTCGGCGAAGGTCTTCGCCGGCACGCCCGCGTGCACGACCAGCACGTTCGGGAAGGTGACCGCCATGGTGAGCGGGGCCAGGTCCTTGAACGGGTCGTAGGGGAGCTTCATGAGGTGCGGGGCGACGGCGAGAGGTCCCACGGAGCCCAGCAGGATCGTGTAGCCGTCGGGCGGGGCGATGGCCACGGCCTGGTGCGCGATGTTGCCGCCGGCGCCGGCCTTGTTCTCCACCACCACCGTCTGGCCGAGGTTCTCGGAAAGCTTCTTCGCGATGATGCGCGCGGCCGTGTCCGTGGCGCCGCCGGGGGCGAAGCCCACGAGCATGGTCACGGTGCGCGACGGGAAGTCGGATTGCGCCGCGGCGGCGCCGGCGAACGCGAGCGCCGCGCAGGCGGCGAGAAGCTTCTTCATGGGGCTCTCCTCGGGCTTGTTGTCGGTGGGACGAAAGCAGTATACGATTGTATACAAAGGCCTTCCGAAGTCAATTCGAGTCTACTCCTTCCATGAGCGCGAAGCCCAGGGCAAGAGCGTCCCGCGCGCCCGTCCGCAAGGCGAAGCCGGCGGGGCCGCGCGCGTCCATGGGGGATGCGGCCTACGAGGCGCTCTTCGGCGCCATCGAGAAGGGCACGCTCAAGCCCGGCGCGCGGCTTCGCGAGATCGAGCTCTCGGAATGGGTGGGTGCGAGCCGCACGCCCATCCGCGAGGCGCTCGGGCGCCTGGAGGCCGAGGGCCTCGTCACCCGCGATCCCTCCCGCGGCATGGTGGTGGCCGAGCTGGACCACGGGATGGTGGCCGAGCTCTACGTGATGCGCGAGGTGCTGGAGGGCACGGCTGCGGCCCTCGCGGCACGGCACGCGTCCGATGCCGAGATCGACGCCCTGCGCGAGCTGGCCCAGCGCGACCGCGAGGCGGGCGACGACGCCGTCCGGCTCGCGCGCCTGAACCGCCACTTCCACGAGGCGATGTTCCGCTGCGCCCACAACCGCTTCCTCATGCGCGCCGTGCACGCGCTGCGCCAGTCGATGGTGCTGCTGGGGCAGACCACGCTCGCCGTGCCGGGGCGCCCCAAGACGGCTCGCGCCGAGCACGACGCCATCGTGCAGGCCATCGCGCGCCACGACGCCGAAGCCGCCTCCGCCGCCGCGCGCGCCCACATCCGGGCCGCCTACCGAGCCCGCCTCGGGCTGATGCTGGAGGGCTGATTGGCGGATTCCTCGCGCGCGTGGGACGTGCTGGTGATCGGCGGCGGAAACGCCGCGCTCTGCGCGGCCATCACGGCGCGCGAGGCCGGCGCCTCGGTGCTGATGCTGGAGGCGGCCACGGTCCCCATGCGCGGCGGCAACAGCCGGCACACGCGCAACATGCGCACCATGCACGAGGGGCCGCTGCCGCCCCTCACCGACGCCTATCCCGAGGAGGAGTACTGGCAGGACCTCCTCAAGGTGACGGGCGGCCTCACCGACGAGCGCCTCGCGCGCCTGGCCATCCGCAGCACCGAGAAGCACGTGCCCTGGATGCTCGCGCACGGCGTGCGCTTCCAGCCGCCCCTCGGGGGGACGCTGCACCTCTCGCGCACCAACGCCTTCTTTCTTGGAGGCGGCAAGGCGCTGGTGAACGCCTATTACCGCTCGGCCGCGGCGCTGGGCGTGGAGATCGCCTACGAGACGCAGGTCGTGGACCTCGTTCTTCGCGACGGGCGCATCGAGTCGGTCACCGTGGAGTGCAAGGGCGAGCGCCGCGAGATCCGCGCGAAGGCCGTGGTGGTGGCCTCCGGCGGCTTCGAGTCGAACCTGGAGTGGCTGCGCGAGGCCTGGGGGCCGCCGGCGGACAACTTCATCGTGCGCGGCACGCCGTACAACATGGGCGTGGTCCTGAAGCTCCTGCTGGCGCAGGGCGCCAGGCAGGTGAGCGACGCCACGCAGGGGCACTGCGTGGCCATCGACGCCCGCAGCCCGCGCTACGACGGCGGCATCGTCACGCGCGTGGACGCGGTGTCGCTGGGGATCGTGGTCAACAGGGAAGGCCGGCGCTTCTACGACGAGGGCGAGGACTTCTGGCCCAAGCGCTACGCAATCTGGGGCCGGCTCGTGGCGGGGCAGCCGGACCAGATCGGCTTCTCCATCATCGACTCGAAGTCCATGGGCAAGTTCATGCCGCCCGTCTTTCCGCCCGAGAAGGCGAACACGCTGCGCGAGCTCGCGGGCAAGCTGGGTCTCGACCCGGCCGCGCTCGAGAAGACCGTGGCCGAATTCAATGCGTCGGTGCGCCCCGGCACCTTCGACCACACGGTCCAGGACGACTGCCGCACCGAGGGGCTCGCGCCGCCCAAGACGCACTGGGCGCGCGCCATCGACACGCCGCCCTTCTACGCCTACGCGCTGCGGCCGGGCATCACCTTCACCTACCTGGGGGTGGCCGTGGACGAGCGCTCGCGCATGCAGCTCGCCGACGGCCGGCCGGCGGCCAACGCCTGGGCCGCGGGCGAGATCATGGCCGGCAACATCCTCGGCAAGGGCTACCTCGCCGGCATCGGCATGGCCATCGGCACCACCTTCGGACGCATCGCGGGCGAGGAGGCCGCGCGCCATGCACGCGCCTGAGCCGCGCACCCTGCCCGACCTCGTCGAGGAGGCGCAGAGGCAGCTGGCCATCTGCAACGCCTGCCGCTACTGCGAGGGCTACTGCGCCGTCTTCCCGGCGCTGCAGCGCCGGCTGTCGTTCACGGAAGGCGACGTGCACTACCTCGCCAACCTCTGCCACAACTGCGGCTCCTGCCTTTACGCCTGCCAGTACGCGCCGCCGCACGAGTTCGCGCTCAACTTCCCGCGGCTCATGGCGCAGGCGCGGGTTGGCACCTGGCGCCGGTATGCGTGGCCCGGGTTCCTGGCGCGCGCCTTCGACGCGGGCGGGCTCGCCGCAAGCCTCGCCACCGCGGCGGGCCTCGTCTTCTTCCTCCTCTTCGCCGCCTGGCTCGCGGGACCGGAAAGGCTCCTCGCGGCCCACTCCGACGCGCAGGGCTCCTTCTACGCGGTCGTTCCGCACGGGGCCATGGTCGCGGTGTTCGGTGCGGTGTCGCTCTTCGTGATCCTCGCGTTCGCGATCGGCTTCGCGCGCTTCTGGAAGGACACCGGGGAGGAGGAGTCGCCGTTTTCGGCCCCCGGGCCCGCCGCCGTCGCCATCCACGACGCCGCGGTCCTCAGGTACCTGGACGGGGGAGGGGACGGGTGCACGTATCCGGACGACGAGCCCTCGTTCGCCCGCCGCAGCTTCCACCACTTCACGCTCTACGGGTTCCTGCTGTGCTTCGCGGCCACGAGCACGGCGACGGTCTACCACTACGCGTTCGGCTGGAAGGCGCCTTACGCGTTCTGGAGCCTGCCGGTGGTGCTGGGCACCCTGGGGGGCATCGGGCTCCTCGTGGGGACGGCGGGACTCGCCTGGCTCAAGCGCAGGCGCGATCCGGAGCTGGCGGATCCCGCGCAGCGCGGCATGGAGTCGGGCTTCCTCGCGCTCCTCTTTCTCGCGAGCCTCACGGGGCTTGCGCTCCTGGCCCTGCGCGAGACGCGGGCGATGGGGATCCTCCTCGTCGCGCACCTGGGCGTGGTGCTGGCGCTCTTCGCGACCATGCCCTACGGGAAGTTCGCGCACGCGCTCTACCGCCTCGCCGCACTCGTGCGCTTCCACATCGAGAGGCGGCGGCCGCCTGCGGCGGCTGCGCCGGAGTAAGGCGCGCTAGCGCTCGCCCAGCCGGAAGACGGCCCGCGAGGGCCCGCCGGGAACGCTCTTGAACTTGGCTTCCGCCAGCGCCTCGTCGAGCCGCTGCAGGAGCCTTTCCGGGCCGAGCCCGAGGCGGTATTCCATCACCGCGCAGGACACGCGCACCGCGATCTCCTTGCCGGGGGCCACCTGGCAGGGCACCGAGTCGATGGCGTGCAGGATGCGGTCGGTGACGAGCTTGGCGCTGCGGTTGCGGTGCAGGCCGACGAGGAAGCGGTCGTTGCCCCAGCGCGCGATCCAGTCGCCCTTGCGGGTGTTGGCGATGAGGTCCGCGGCGATCTGGACGAGGCAGACGTCGCCCGCGCCGTAGCCGTGCTCCTCGCGCACCGCGCCGAAGGCCCGCATGTCCACCAGCAGGACGTGGAAGGTGGTGTCGTCGCGCTCGCTGCGGGCGATCTCCTCGCCCAGGCGCTTCTCGCCCGCGCGCCGCGTGTAGACGCCGGTGATGTCGTCGAGGTCCGTGAGGCTCTCGATGCGCGCGCCCCAGCGCTCGAGGAGCTCCAGCACGTACTGCGTGCGGCCCATGAGGCGCCCGGCCTCGTCGTAGAAGCCGGCGGGGGCGTTCATCTGCGGCGCGCGGCCGTCGTCGAGGTACTTCTTCATGGCCGTCGAGGACATGACCACCGGGGCGAGCAGCCCCTGGTGCAACCAGAGCATGGCCATGAAGCCGCCGAGATAGGTGAGCCCCAGGGCCGGCAGCAGCTTCTTGGCGTTCTCGGAGACGTCGTTCGCGAAGAGCAGGTAGGAGAGCAGGATCACCAGCGGCGGCACCACGGCGATGACGGTCGCGGCCGCGAACTTCTGCGCGTACTTGCCCTTCAGGAAGGGGATGCGGTCGAAGATCCCGTAGATGCCGATACGGGGAGAGAGGGATGCTTCCGCCTGCGCGCCTTGGCTCATGTGGGCCTCCTGTCGCGCCGTGCCCCTGGTCCCGGGACTATGGACGCTACAACTGCAACATGCGCCGGAATACACGCCCTGACTGTGAACCAGTTCACAAAATCGGCCCGAAAGGGGCCCTTCCAGGCCCCTTTGTCCCTAACGCCGGCCGGCGTCGGCCAGGGCCGCCTGGGCGGCGGCAAGCCGCGCCACGGGCACGCGGTAGGGCGAGCAGCTCACGTAGTCCAGCCCGATGCGGTGGCAGAAGCGGATGGTCGCCGGGTCGCCGCCGTGCTCGCCGCAGATGCCCACCTCCAGGTCGGGGCGCACCTCGCGCCCCAGCCGCACGCCCATCTCCATGAGCTTGCCCACGCCGGCCTGGTCCAGGGTCGCGAAGGGGTTCTCGGGCAGGATGCGGCGCTCGAGGTACTCCTGCAGGAAGCCGGTCTCGGCGTCGTCTCGCGAGATGCCGAAGGTGGTCTGGGTGAGGTCGTTGGTGCCGAAGGAGAAGAACTGGGCGTAGCGGGCGATCTCGCCGGCGGTGAGCGCCGCGCGCGGGATCTCGATCATCGTGCCGAACTGGTAGTCCACGCGCACGCCTTGCTCCTTCATCACCGCGCGCGCCTCGGCCTCGAGGATCGCCTCCTCGACCTTGAGCTCGTTGTTGTGCGCGGTGAGGGGGATCATGATCTTGGGCTTCACCTTGACGCCCTCGCGCTTGCAGCGGCAGGCGGCCTCTACGATGGCGCGCACCTGCATGCGCACGAGCTGCGGCAGGTGGATGCCCAGGCGCACGCCGCGAAGCCCCAGCATGGGGTTCGCCTCGCGCATCGCCTCCACGGCCGCCAGCAGGCGCTTCTTCTGCTCGAGCGTGCCGGCGAGGCCCAGCGGGTCGCCCCCGGGGGCCAGCGTCGCCCGCGTCTGCATCTCGGTCACGTCGCGCAGGAGCTCGTCGTGCGCCGGCAGGAACTCGTGCAGCGGCGGGTCGATGAGACGGATGGTGACCGGCAGGCCGTCCATGGCGCGGAAGAGCCCGACGAAGTCGCTCCTCTGGAAGGGCAGGAGCTTCGCGAGCGGCCCCTCGCGCTCGGCGTCGGTCGTGGCGAGGATCATCTGCTGCACCAGCGGCAGGCGCTCGGTCTCGAAGAACATGTGCTCCGTGCGGCACAGGCCGATGCCCTGCGCCCCGTAGCCGCGGGCTCTCTCGGCATCGCGCGGGTAGTCGGCGTTGGCCCAGACCCCCAGGCGGCGGAAGCCGTCGGCCCAGCCCAGCAGCTTCGCGAGGTAGGGGTCGGTGAACTCGGGCACCACCGTCTTCAGGCTCCCGGCGAACACCTCGCCCGTGGTGCCGTCGATGGAGACCGCGTCGCCCTCGCGGAAGAGGCGGCCGTCGATCGTAAAGGTCCGCGCCTCGGCGTCGACCTCCATCGCGGACACGCCGACGACGGCGGGCTTGCCGAACTGGCGCGCCACGAGCGCCGCGTGGCTGGTGCGTCCCCCGCGGCTGGTGAGGATCCCCCTGGCGGCGAGCATGCCGTGCACGTCGTCGGGCTTGGTCTCGGGGCGAACCATGATCACGGCCTTGCCGTCGCGGGCGCCCCACTGCTCGGCGGTGTCGGCGTCGAAGGCGAGGATGCCGCTCGCCGCGCCCGGCGAGACGTTCAGCCCCGAGGCGAGCAGGTCGCCTCGCTTCTTCGCCGCCGTCTTCTCGCGCGGGTCGAACTGCGGGTGCAGGAAGGCGTCCACGTGGTCGGGCGAGACGCGCATGACCGCCTCGTCGCGGGTGATGAGCTTCTCGCCGGCGAGATCGACGGCGATCCTCACCGCGGCCTGCGCCGTGCGCTTGGCGTCGCGCGTCTGCAGCATCCAGAGCCTGCCGCGCTCGATGGTGAACTCGACGTCCTGCACCTCGCGGAAGTGCCGTTCCAGGGTGCGGCAGTGGCGCGCGAGCTCGGCGTGGATGCGCGGCATCTCGCCCTTGAGCTCCTCGATCCGGCGGGTGGCGCGCGTGCCGGCCACCACGTCCTCGCCCTGCGCGTTGGAAAGCCAGTCGCCCTCGAGGCGCGCCTCGCCCGTGGTGACGTTGCGGGTGGTGAGCACGCCCGTGCCCGAGCCCGCGCCCATGTTGCCGAAGACCATGGTCTGGATGTTGACCGCCGTGCCCAGGTCGTGCGCGATGCCCGCGGCGTTGCGGTAGTCGATGGCGCGCTTGCCGTTCCACGACCTGAAGACCGCCTCCGTCGCGAGCTTCAGCTGCTCGAGCGGATCGTCCGGGAACGGGCGCTTCGCGCGCGCCTTCACGATGCGCTTGAATTCCGCGGTCACCTCCAGCAGCGTGGCCGCGCCCAGGTCGGCGTCGTTCGCCACGCCGTGGGCCTTCCGCGCGCGCGCGAGCACCTCCTCGAAGGGCTCGTCCGGGAGGTTCAGCACCACGGTGCCGAACATCTGCACCAGGCGCCGGTAGGCGTCGTTCACGAAGCGCTCGTCGCCGGTGAGCTTCGCGATGCCGGCGGCCACGGCGTCGTTCATGCCGATGTTGAGGACCGTGTCCATCATCCCCGGCATCGAGAATCGCGCGCCGGAGCGGCACGAGACGAGGAGCGGGTTCGCGGCGTCGCCCAGTCGCTTGCCGGCCAGGCGCTCGACCTTGGCGAGCGCCCGCTCGACCTGCGCCCACATGCCGGCGGGGAAGCCGCCGGCGGCGAGGTAGGCGTTGCACGCGCGCGTGCTCACGATGAATCCCGGCGGGACCGGAAGGCCCATGCGCGTCATCTCGGCGAGGTTCGCGCCCTTGCCGCCGAGGAGGTCCTTGCGGCGCGCGTTGCCTTCGGAGAACAGGTAGACCCACTTCTCGGTCGCGGCGCGGCGGGGCTGCGGCGCGCGAGCTTTCCTGGCGGTGCGGGATGTCATGGCATTGACCTTATGGCCGACGTGCGGCGGTGGTTGCAGACCAGTGTGGCGCCCGGCATCGGCAGCCCTGTTGACCGGGGTCAACGGTGCCGGCGCGGGCGCTCCTACAGTGGACTCGTCCACGATCTCTCGCGCGCCGGGCGCATCGTCCGGCAGCCAAGGAGCACGGACCATGAGACCGGCCGTCATCCACAAGGATCTCGCGGCGCTGCCGGCGCCCCCAAACCCCGCGATGGGCTGGGACGAGGCGCGCCGGCTCCTCGACGGGCTGCCCGGCGGAGGCCTGAACATCGCGTGGGAGGCGGTCGCGAGGCACGCGCGCGGCGCGCTCGCCGATCGCGTCGCCATCCGCTGGCACCCGGCCACGGGCGAGGTTCGCCCTATCACCTACCGCGAGCTCGACGAGTCCTCGAGCCGCTTCGCCAACCTGCTGCGCGGGCTGGGCGTGGGCAGGGGCGACGTCGTCTTCGTGCTGTGCGGGCGAGTGCCGGAGCTCTACTTCGCGGTGCTGGGCGCGCTCAAGCTGGGGGCGGCCGTCTCGCCGCTCTTCTCGGCCTTCGGGCCCGAGCCCATCGCCACGCGCATCGCCATGGGCCGCGGCAAGGTGCTCGTGACCACCGAGGCGCTCTACCAGAAGAAGGTGGCGAAGATCGCGGTGCCGATGCCCACGCTCGCGAACGTGCTGCGCGTGGACTCGGCAGACTTCCGCGCGCAATTCGCCGCGGCCTCGCCGCAATGCGAAGTGGCGGCCACGACGGCCGAGGACACCTCCTTCCTGCACTTCACGAGCGGCACGACGGGCATGCCCAAGGGGGCGGTGCACGTGCACGGCGCCGTGGTGATGCACTGCGCCACCGGCAAGGTCGCGCTCGACCTTCACCCGGACGACGTGTTCTGGTGCACGGCCGATCCCGGCTGGGTCACCGGCACCTCCTACGGCATCGTGACGCCCCTGGTGCACGGCGTGACCAGCATCGTGGACGAGGCCGACTTCGACGCCGAGCGCTGGTACCGCATCCTCGAGGAGGAGCGGGTGAGCGTCTGGTACACGGCGCCCACGGCGATCCGCATGCTCATGAAGGCCGGGGCCGAGCTCGCGCGAACGCACGCCTTCCCGCGGCTTCGCTTCGTGGCGAGCGTGGGCGAGCCGCTCAACCCCGAGGCCGTGTGGTGGGGGATGGACGCGTTCGGCATGCCGATCCACGACAACTGGTGGCAGACGGAGACCGGCGGGATCATGATCGCCAACACCGCCGCCATGGACGTGAAGCCCGGCTCCATGGGCAAGCCCCTGCCGGGCGTGGAGGCGGCTATCGTGCACCGAAAGGACGACGGCCTGGAGATCGTGGCCGCCCCCGGCACCGAGGGCGAGCTCGCGCTGCGCCCGGGCTGGCCCTCGATGTTCCGCGGCTACCTCGACCAGGACGAGCGCTACCGCAAGTGCTTCGTCGACGGCTGGTACCTCACGGGCGACCTCGCGCGCCGCGACGCCGACGGCTACTTCTGGTTCGTGGGCCGCGCCGACGACGTGATCAAGTCCGCCGGCCACCTCATCGGCCCCTTCGAGGTCGAGAGCGTGCTCATGGAGCACCGCGCCGTGGCCGAGGCGGGCGTCATCGGCAAGCCCGACCCGGTGGTGGGCGAGATCGTGAAGGCCTTCGTCTCGCTAAAGACCGGGTTCGTCCCGGACGAGGCGCTGCGCATGGAGATCCTGGGCCACGTGAGGAAGCGCCTGGGGGCCGCCATCGCGCCCAAGGAGATCGCGTTCGCCACGACGCTGCCGCGCACGAGGAGCGGCAAGATCATGCGCAGGCTGCTCAAGGCGCGCGAGCTGGGCCTGCCCGAGGGAGACCTCTCCACCCTGGAGGGAGGATCATGAGCCACGCCGCCAGCGCGCCGCCTTCCGGGCCCGTTCCGTTCGCGCGCGAGAATTCCCTGAAACTCCTGAAGGACATGCTGCGCATCCGGCGCATGGAGGAGAAGTGCGCCGAGCTCTACGGCGCGGCGAAGATCCGCGGCTTCCTGCACCTGTACATCGGCGAGGAGGCGGTGGCCACGGGCGCGATGCACGCGCTCGCGCGCGGCGACAACGTGGTGGCCACCTACCGGGAGCACGGGCACGCGCTCCTCAAGGGCGTTCCCATGGAACGCATCATGGCCGAGATGTTCGGCAAGAAGGAGGGCTGCTCGCGCGGCCGCGGCGGCTCCATGCACCTCTTCGACGCGCACGCGCGCTTCTACGGGGGCAATGCCATCGTCGGTGGAGGGCTTCCGCTCGCCGTGGGATTCGCCCTGGCCGCGAAGCTGCGCGGCGAGGAGCGGCTCACCGCCTGCTTCTTCGGCGAGGGCGCGATGGCCGAGGGCGCCTTCCACGAGTCCGTGAACCTCGCGGCGCTCTGGAAGCTGCCGGTCGCCTTCTTCTGCGAGAACAACCTCTATGCGATGGGCACGGCCATCGAGCGCTCGGAGTCGCAGACGGACCTCGCCGTGAAGGCGGCCTCCTACGGCATCGAAGCCTTCGCCGTGGACGGGATGGACGTGGTGGCCTGCTACGAGGGGGCGCGGCGCGCGCGCGAGCGCGTGATGGCCGGCGGCGGGCCCGTCTTCGTGGAGTTCCGCACCTACCGCTTCCGCGCCCACTCGATGTTCGACCCAGAGCTCTACCGCGAAAAGGCCGAGGTCGAGGAGTGGAAGAAGCGCGGGCCCATCCACACCTTCACCGCGCGCCTCAAGGAGCAGGGCCACCTCACCGAGGAGCGCTTCCTCGACATCGACTCCCAGGTGGCCGCGGAGGTCGAGCGCGCCGTCGCCTTCGCCGAGGCCGGGGACTGGGAGCCGGTCGAGGACCTCACGAAGGACGTGTACGCGCCATGACGATCACCTACCGCGAGGCATTGAGACAGGGGTTGCGCGAGGCGCTGGCGGGCGACCCGCGCGTCTTCCTGGTGGGCGAGGACGTGGGCCGCTACGGCGGCACCTACGCCGTGAGCAAGGGGCTGCTGGAGGAGTTCGGGCCCGAGCGCGTGCGCGACGCGCCGCTCTCCGAGCTCGCCTTCGTGGGCGCCGGCATCGGCGCCGCCCTGGGGGGAATGAAGCCCATCGTCGAGGTGATGACGGTGAACTTCAGCCTGCTGCCGCTCGACCAGATCGTGAACACCGCCGCGATCCTGCGCCACATGTCGGGAGGCCAGTTCGCCGTCCCGCTCGTCATCCGCATGGCCACGGGCGCCGGGCGCCAGCTCGCGGCCCAGCACTCTCACAGCTTCGAGGGCTGGTACGCGCACGTGCCGGGACTCAAGATCGTGGCGCCCGCCACCATCGACGATGCGCACGGCATGCTGGGCGCGGCGCTCGCCGAGGACAACCCCGTGCTCGTCTTCGAGTATCCGGCGCTCTTCGAGACCGCGGGCGACCTGTCCAGCACCCCGGTCGACATCGCCCACGCGGCCGTGCGCCGCCAGGGCACGCGCGTGACGATCGTGGCCTACGGCGGCTGCGTGCCCAAGGCGCTCTCGGCGGCGGAGAAGCTCGCCGCGGAGGGGATCAACGCCGAGGTCGTGGACCTGCGCGTCCTGCGGCCCCTGGACATGGACACCGTGCTCGCCTCGGTCCGCAAGACGCGGCGCGCGGTGATCGTGGACGAGGGCTGGAGGAGCGGCAGCCTCTCGGCCGAGATCGTGGCCCGCATCATGGAGCAGGCCTTCTACGACCTCGACGCCCCGGTGGCTCGCGTCTGCCGCGAGGAAGTGCCCATCCCGTACCCGAAGCACCTCGAGGAGGCGGCCCTGCCGCAACCCGAGAAGATCGTGGCGGCCGCGAGGGGCCTCTTCCAATGATCGAGTTCAAGCTCCCGTCCCTCGGCGCCGACATGGACGAGGGCAAGCTCCTCGAGTGGAAGGTGAAGCCCGGGGACGCGGTGAGGAAGGGCGACGTGGTGGCGGTCGTGGACACCACGAAGGCCGCGGTCGAGGTCGAGACCTGGCAGGAAGGCGTGGTGGAGTCGCTCCTCGTCGAGCCGGGCACGACGATCCCGGTGGGCACCACGATCGCGCGCTTCCTCGCCCCGGGCGAGAAGCCCGGCGCGGCGCCCGCGGTCCCGCTGCCGCCCGGTCCTCCCGTCGCGGGCGAACGCCGGCCCGTGTCTCCCGCGGCCCGCCGCCGGGCGCGCGAGCTGGGCATCGACCCCGAGGGCATCCCGGGCACCGGGCCGCACGGCGCCGTGACGATCGAGGACGTCGAGAGGGCGACGAAGGCGGTGCCGGCCGCGGCCCCCGTCGACCGCGGGGCCGAGATGCGCAAGTCCATCGCCGCCGCCATGAGCCGCTCCAAGCGCGAGATCCCGCACTACTACCTCGCGGAGTCCATCCCGATGCAGCGGGCGCAGGACTGGCTCTCTGCCGAGAACGCCCGCCGCCCGCTCACCGGGCGCATCCTCATGGCCGCCGTGCAGCTCAAGGCGGTGGCGCTCGCCCTGCGCGGCTTCCCGGAGCTGAACGGCACCTGGCGCGACGGCGCCTACCAGCCTTCCGCCTCGGTGAACACGGGCGTGGCCATCTCGCTGCGCCAGGGGGGACTGGTGGCGCCCGGCATCCGCGACGTGCAGGACCTCGCCATCGACGACCTGATGGCGAAGCTCGCCGACCTCGTGAAGCGCGCGCGGGCGGGGAGCCTGCGCAGCTCCGAGTTTTCCGATCCCACCATCACGATCACCAACCTCGGCGACACCGGCGTCGAGGCGACCTATCCCGTCATCTATCCCCCGCAGGTGGCGATCGTCGGCCTCGGCAGGATCGCCCTGCGGCCGTGGGTGGAGGAGGGGGCCGTGGTCGCGCGGCCCGTGGTCGTCGCGACCCTTTCGGCGGACCACCGCGTGAGCGACGGCCACCGCGGCGCCGCCTTCCTCGCCGAGCTCTCCCGCCGACTCCAGGAGCCGGAAAAACTATGAACGCGAAGGAACTCGTCCCGCTCCTCTTCCAGGAGCTGCGCAAGATCGCCCCCGAGCTGGAGGAGGGCGACGTGGCCCCCGACAAGCTGCTGCGCGACCAGGTCGACCTCGACTCCATGGACTGGCTCAACTTCCTCATCGCCGTCCACCAGCGCTTCAAGGTCGAGATCGCCGAGTCCGACTACGCCACGCTCGCCACGCTCGACCAGATCGCCGCCTACGTCGTGGCACGAAATCCGCAGGATTCTTGACTCCCGGCAACACGCCCCGCGCGCGGCCGTCCTAGGCTATCGCTGCGGGGCGGGATGCGATGGCGCCCCGTGCGGCGGTGGTGCTGACGCCGCCGCGGCCAGGAATCGCGATGGAGGATGCCATGGGAACCCTCAAGCCCCTCACCCTCTTCGATCCGGCGTTCGACGTACCCTCCGTTTTCAAGGGCCTGCTTCCGCCGATGTGGATGGAAACGGAGAGCATGGCTCCCGTCATCAGGCTGGACGTCGAAGAGGCTGCCGACAAGTTCATGGTGAAGGCCGACATGCCGGGCGTGACGAAGGACGACATCCGCGTGGACGTCGACGGCAACCGGGTCACGATCTCCGCCGAGGTGCGCCGCGAGAAGAAGGACGAGAAGGAAGGCAAGGTCCTTCGCAGCGAGCGCTACTACGGGGCGATGACGCGTTCGTTCACGCTGCCGACCGAGGTCGAGTTCGCAAAGGCGGAGGCGAAGTACGCCGAGGGCGTGCTGCGGCTCACGCTGCCGAAGGCGAAGGGCTCCGCGGCGCACCGGGTCGAGGTCCACTGAGGCGACCCGGCCGCCGGGCCCGGAAGGGCGCCCGCGGGCGCCCTTTTCCTGTGACGCAGGCCACAGATTCGCGGCCCGCGCGGGGGTAGCATGGGCTCTGGGTCATTGCGCACGGTACGACCGGAATGAAGCTCGCGTTCGCCACCATCGCCTTCCTGGGCGCCCTCTGCGGCGCGGGAACGGCCTGCGCCGACTACTACGGGAACGCCTGGCTGGGCGAGCAGCTGCGCTACGACCGCCCGTCGTCCTACTGGACCGACATGGTTTCCCGCCCGCCGCGCTACGTCGAGCCCGCCTCCCGGGGACCGCGGACGTGGGACGCGAGGGACCAGAACCCCTGGGCCAACACCTACGGCACGCCCTCGGAGAGCCGGTGGCGCAGCGTTCCGCTCGCTCCCGGCGGCCGCGAGGTGGTGCGGATGTGTTCCTGCTACCTCCCGTCCGACGCCCGTTCCTGGGACGGCGGGCCGCTCACGGACGCCGACATCGCCCGGCTGTGCCGCGCGCAGTGCTACTGAATCGCGCCGGTTCCTGACGCCCGACAATTCCCCGGCCGGGGAGGGGCGCAGGATGGGCCGAGGAGGAGGCGCACTTGGAACAGCTTCACGCGGGCCGCTTCGTCACGCGCCTGTGGCGCGTGGTGGCCTCGTTGCTGCTTCTCATCGCCATCCTCATCGGCCAGTCGATCTACACCAGCCGGCAGCAGCACGAGGAGCAGGCGGTCGTCGAGACCTACAGCGTCGCGCGCGTCCTCGAGAGCGACATCGGCAACCTGGTGGACAAGGTGCGGCTCGCCATCCACACGGTGGCCACGGAGCAGGAGCGGCGCCTCGCGGGACGGGGAACGGACGAGCAGGCCGCGCGCGCCTACATCGCCGCCATCCACGCCAACCTGCCGGACGTCCTCGCGATCCGGGTCACCGACGCCGCCGGCCACCCGATCCTCCAGAGCGAATTCGCCGACGCCCCGGCCCCGGGAATCGAGAACCACCCCTATTTCCGCAAGCTGCGCGACGGGCACTTCTCCGGGCTCGCGATCTCGGAGGCGCACCGCGACAGTCCCGACGGCCCCTGGGTCGTGGACGTCGCGCGCCGCTACGAGTACCCGGACGGGAGATTCGCCGGCGCGGTGGTCGCGCCCGTTCCGGTGGAGCGCCTGGTGACGATGCTCGCGGCGGCCGACGTGGGCCCCACCGGGGCGGTGAGCGTGCGCGGCGAGGACCTCGGCCTCATCGCGCGCCATCCCCCGTTCCCGGAACGCGGACAGGCCTACGAGGTGCCGGCCGGCCTGCGCGAACTGGTCTCGCGCGGCGAGATCTCGGGAACCTTCCACGACGTGTCGCCGGTGGACGGGACCGACCGTCTCTACTCGTACCGCAAGGTGACGGGCTACCCCCTGCACGTGACCGTGGGGCGCGCCACGGCCGAGTACATGGGGCACTGGCGCCGCGACATGGGCGTGGTGGCCGTGCTCTCGAGCGTGCTCTTCGCCGTGGCCATCGGCGCCACCCTCATGGTGGACCGCGCCTGGCGCCGGCAGCGGCGCATCGCCCACATCCTCGAGACGCAGGCGCACACCGACCCGCTCACGGGACTGGCCAACCGGCGGCACTTCTTCGAGGTCGCCGACGCGGAGCTCGCGCGCAGCCGGCGCTACGAGACGCCGCTCTCGATCCTGATGCTCGACATCGACCGCTTCAAGGAAGTGAACGACACCCACGGCCACCGCGCCGGCGACCGCGTCCTGCAGCAGCTCGCCCGCACCTGCCTCGAGGTGCTGCGGGCCGTCGACGTCGTGGGGCGCGTGGGGGGCGAGGAATTCGCCATCCTGCTGCCGGAGACGGCGATCGAGGGCGCGGTGGAGGTGGCCGAGCGGCTGCGCGCCGCGGTGGAAGCCTCCGAGGTGGCGCGCGAGGAGGGCGTCCCGCTGCGGGTGACCGTCTCGCTCGGCGTGGCCACGCTCGCCGGCAACGCGAACCTCGACACGCTCATGAGCCAGGCCGACGACGCCCTCTACGACGCCAAGCGCTCCGGCCGCAACCGCGTGTGCCTCTACGGCCAGGTGCGCTAGGAGCCGGGATGATCCGCCTTGCCCATCGCGAAGCGCTCCCGTACCGGCCGCCACTGGAAGAGCAGGGCACAGCCCGCCGTGGCCAGCGCCACGACGCCGAGGATGACGGCGAGCCGCGTCCAGGGCTGGCCCATGGACTGGCGCATCGCGATGAGGACCGCCGCGGTGCGCAGCCACTCCAGCGCGCCCAGGAGGAGCGCCCCCTGCAGCACGCGCGCGGCCCAGGGGGCGCGCACGAAGAGCAGGGGCAGCAGCCCGATCGTGATGCCGAACGGCACCCACGCGTAGGCGCGGTAGAAGTGGGCGGCGAGGACGCCGAAGGCGAGCACCACGGGCAGCAGTCGAAGGGCGTTCAAGGCGGTCCCCGGACCCGGTCGGGGGTCCGGCATAATCGAGACAGCATGAGGCTACCATGATGCAGGCAAGGCCCCGCCTCCTGGTCGTGGACGACGACCGCGTCGTCCTGTCCACGCTGCTTTCCGGGCTTTCGCGCGCGGGCTTCGACGTGGTCGTGGCCACCAACGCCGACGAGGCCATGCGGGTTGCCGTCGACACCCGCCCGGCGCTCGCGATCCTCGACGTCACCATGGCGGAGGGCAGCGGCCTGGAGGTGGCGCGGTTCCTCGCGCACGAGACGCACGTGCCCTTCCTGCTGCTCGCTCCCCCGCGCGACGAGCCCGAGGTGCGGCGCCAGGCCGCCTCCTTCGGCGCCGTGGGCGTGGTCGCCAAGCCCGTGGACCTGTCGCGCCTCGTGCCCGCGGTACGCGCCGCGCTGGAGCGCCCGGCGGCCCCCGCGAAAGCGGCCGGGGGAGCCGATCTCCTCTTGGAGGCCCTGGGCGGGGACCACGGCCCGCAGGCCCTCATCGCGCTCGGCATCCTCGTCGAGCGGCACAAGGTCAACTGCGACGTGGCCGTGCGCATGCTGCACGACCGCGCCGTGGCCTCTGGCCTGCCCGTGGACGAGGTGGCGCTCGCCATCATCGAGCAGGCCGAGGGCGCCGCCCGCCCGCCGGTGTAGACTGGCGCGGGTCCTTCGCCCGGGTGGCGAAATTGGTAGACGCAGCGGACTTAAAATCCGCAGCCGCGAGGCATGCCGGTTCGACCCCGGCCCCGGGTACCACCGCCTTCCGTCCGCGTTTTTGCGCTGGCCTTTAGATCGGCGTCAAGAAAGCGTCGCCGCGCCGGGGTAGGGTGGAAGCGTGGTCGCGGGACCGCCGGTCCGGCGGCCCGCCCACAGGATGCCGGCGATGCCCTCCAAGGTGCGCAACGCCCCCGACCCCGCCCAAGCGGCGGCGACGGCGATGGCGCGCCACCGCCACGATCCGCTGGAACTGCTGCAGATGCTGCGCGACGTCGAGGAGGCCTGCGGCTGGATACCGCCGGAAGCCATCGACTGCATCGAGGCGCGGCTCGCGCTGCCGCGCGCCAAGATCCTCGGGGTGGCGTCCTTCTACTCCTTCCTGCACCTCAAGCGCGCCGGCCGCTACCGCATCCTCTTCAGCGACAACATCACGGACCGCATGCTGGGAAGCCTCGGCCTCCTGGACCGCATGTGCCGCGGCCTGTGGGTCGAGCGCGGCAAGGTCTCCGAGGACGGGCTGGTGAGCGTGGACACGACCTCGTGCACGGGGCTGTGCGACCAGGGCCCGGCCATCCTCGTGAACGGCCTGGCGGTGACCCGCCTCACCGAGCGCCGCGTCGACGACATCTGCGAGCTGGTCCGCGACGAGGTTCCGCCCGGCGAGTGGCCCGCGGACTTCTTCCGCGTCGAGGACAACATCCACCGCCGCGACGCCCTCCTGGGCACGCCCTGGCTTCCGGGCAGGGCCCTCGAGGCGGCGCTCGCGCGCTCGCCCGAGGACCTCGTCGCCGAGATGAAGGCCTCGAAGCTGCGCGGGCGGGGCGGCGCGGGCTTTCCCGCGGGGCTCAAGTGGCAGGCCTGCCGCGAGGCGCCGGGCAAGGCGCGCTACCTGGTGGCCAACGCCGACGAGGGCGAGCCCGGCAACTTCAAGGACCGGGTCCTCCTCGCCAACGCGGCCGACGCGATCTTCGAGGGCATGGCCCTGGGCGCCTGGGCCACGGGCGCCAGGCGCGGCTTCCTCTACCTGCGCGGCGAGTACCGCTTCCTGCTCGATCACCTCGAGGCCGTGCTGGAGCGCCGTCGCGCGGCGCGCCTCCTGGGCGAGTCCATCCTCGGCCGCGAGGGATTCGACTTCGACGTGGCCATCCACGTGGGCGCCGGCGCCTACGTCTGCGGCGAGGAGTCCGCGCTCATCGAGAGCCTGGAGGGCAAGCGCGGCACGCCGCGCAACCGCCCGCCCTATCCCGTGACCCAAGGCTACCTCGGCCAGCCCACGGCGGTGAACAACGTGGAGACCTTCGCCGCCTCCTGCCTCGTGGCCCTGAAGGGCGGCGCCTGGTACGCCGGCATCGGCACGCCCGAATCGACCGGCACGAAGCTCGTGTGCGTCTCGGGCGACTGCGAGCAGCCGGGGATCTACGAGTATCCCTTCGGGGTCGAGGTTCGCCAGGTGCTCGCCGACTGCGGCGCGCGGCTCACGCAGGCCGTGCAGGTGAGCGGGCCCTCGGGCGCGACCGTCCCGGCCGCGGAGTTCGGCCGCCGCCTCGCCTTCGAGGACCTGCCCACGGCCGGCGCGCTCATGGTGTTCAACGAGCGCCGCGACATGTTCGAGGTGGCGAGGAACTTCGTGCACTTCT
Organism: Burkholderiales bacterium; assembly: GCA_026125445.1. Taxonomy (GTDB): domain Bacteria; phylum Pseudomonadota; class Gammaproteobacteria; order Burkholderiales; family Usitatibacteraceae; genus FEB-7. The sequence continues at coordinate 4,661 of JAHCLE010000002.1, read as the reverse complement.
TCGCGCACGAGAGCTGCGGGTTCTGCACCCCGTGCCGCGTGGGCACCTCGCTCCTGCGCAACATGATGGACAAGCTCGCCAACGGGCACGGCTCGCCCTACGACTTCGCCGAGATCGGGAAGCTCAACCTCCTGCTGCAGTCGATGAGCCACTGCGGGCTGGGGCACTCGGCCTGCAACCCCGTGCTGGGCACCATCGCCAAGTTCCGCGGCGCCTACCAGCGGCGCCTGGCGCACGAGGAGTTCGAGCCGGCCTTCGACCTGGACCGCGCGCTCGCCGCCGCCCGCCAGATGACGGGGCGCGACGACGCGGCCGCGCACGTGCGCCCGGAGACGGAAGAGACCGCATGAACGCGACCTTCACCCTCGACGGCCGGCCCGTCGCCTTCAGCGAGGGCCAGACGATCCTGCAGGCGGCGGTGGCCGCGGGCGCCTACATCCCGCACCTGTGCTTCCACCCCGACTTCAAGCCGCACGGCTCGTGCAAGGTGTGCACGGTGAAGGTGGGCGGCCGGCACGCGGCTTCCTGCACCACGCGCGCCACGGCCGGGGCGGTGGTGGAGAGCGACACGCCCGAGCTCAATGCCGAGCGCCGGGCGCTGGTGCAGATGCTCTTCGTCGAGGGCAACCACTTCTGCCCGTCGTGCGAGAAGAGCGGCGACTGCAAGCTGCAGGCCACGGCCTACGACCTCGGGATGAGCACGCCGCACTTCGACCACTTCTATCCCGACCGCCCGGTGGACGCCTCCCACCCGGACATGCTGCTCGACTTCAACCGCTGCATCCTCTGCTCGCTGTGCGTGCGCGCCAGCCGCGACGTGGACGGCAAGAACGTGTTCGCGCTGGCCGGGCGCGGGATCCGCACGCGCCTCATCGCCAACTCGCGCACCGGCAGGCTCGTCGACACGAGCTTCTCGCACCAGGACAAGGCCGCGCACGTCTGCCCCGTGGGGGTGATCCTGCACAAGCGCCGCGGCTTCGAGACGCCCTTCGGGAGCCGCGTCTTCGACCGGAAGCCCATCTCCGCGCGGGCGGATTCCACGGCCGAGATCGCCGCGGTCGAGGCCGACGGGAGCTAGGACGCCATGGACGGAACCGCCCCCCGCAAGCTCAAGGTCGCCACGACGTCGCTCGCCGGCTGCTTCGGCTGCCACATGTCGATCCTGGACATCGACGAGCGCCTCTTCGCGCTCCTCGAGAAGGTCGAGTTCGACCGCTCGCCGATCACCGACATCAAGGAAGTGGGCCAGTGCGACCTCGGCATCATCGAGGGCGGGGTCTGCAACGCCGAGAACGTCGAGGTGCTGCGCGAGTTCCGCCGCCGCTGCAAGGTGCTCATCGCGCTGGGCGCCTGCGCGGTGAACGGGGGGCTGCCGGCGCAGAGGAACACGCTCAGCCTGCCGCTCATCCTGCAGGAGGTCTACCGCAGCGAGCCGGGCGCGCGCTACGGCCTCATCCCCAACGATCCGGAGCTGCCGCTGCCGCTGAACAAGGTGCACCCGCTGCACGAGGTGGTGCGCATCGACCACTTCATCCCGGGCTGCCCGCCGCCGGCCGACGCCATCTGGAAGGTGCTCACCGGGCTCCTCGAGGGGAAGGAACCCGCCCTCGGCCACGGGCTCATCCACTTCGACTGACGCCACCACCATGACCTACGGCCTGGAAACCGCCGAGCACCCCGAGAAGCTGCGCCGCGTGGCGATCGATCCGGTCTCGCGCGTCGAGGGCCACGGCAAGGTCACGATCCTGCTGGACGACGAGGGCAAGGTGCGGCAGGTGCGCCTGCACGTCGTGGAGTTCCGGGGCTTCGAGCGCTTCATCCAGGGCCGGCCGTACTGGGAGGTGCCGGTCATGGTGCAGCGCCTGTGCGGGATCTGCCCCGTGAGCCACCACCTGGCGGCCTCCAAGGCCATGGACGCGATCGTGGGCGCGCACCGCCTCACGCCCGCCGCGGAGAAGATCCGCCGCCTCATGCACTACGGCCAGATGCTGCAGTCGCACGCGCTGCACTTCTTCCACCTGTGCTCGCCGGACCTGCTCTTCGGCTTCGCGAGCGACGTCGCGCGCCGCAACATCGTGGGCGTGGCCGCGGCGCACCCGGAGACCGCCCGGCGCGGGGTGCTGCTGCGCCGCTTCGGCCAGGAGGTGATCCGGCTCACGGCGGGCAAGCGCATCCACGGCACGGGATCCATCCCCGGCGGCGTGAACAAGGCGCTATCGGCCGAGGAGCGCGCCGCGCTGCTGGCCGACATCTACGACATGGTGGCGTGGTCCCGCGACGCGGTGGCGCTCGCCAAGGAGCTGCACGGCAAGGACCCGGCGCTCTACAACAGCTTCGGCGTCTTCCGCTCCGGCTTCATGTCCCTGGTCGCGCCCGACGGGGCGATGGACTTCTACGACGGCCGGCTGCGGGCGCGCGACGACGCGGGCGACATCCTCTTCGACCAGGTCGACTACCGCGACTACCGCACCTACATCCGCGAGGAAGTGAAGCCCTGGAGCTACATGAAGTTCCCGTTCCTCGCGCAACTGGGCGCCGAGAAGGGCTGGTACAAGGTGGGCCCGCTCGCGCGCGTGCAGAACTGCGACCACATCCCGACGCCGCTCGCCGACGCGGAGCGGCGCGAGTTCGTCGACTACGCCGGCGGCGCGCCCATCCACGCCCCGCTCGCCTACCACTGGGCGCGCATGATCGAGATGCTGCACGCGGCGGAGACGATCAAGGACCTCCTGCACGACGACGACATCGTGGGCGACGACCTCGTCTGCACGGGCGAGCGCGCCCGCGAGGGCGTGGGCGTCATCGAGGCCCCGCGCGGCACGCTCATCCACCACTACCGCGTCGACGACGACGACCTCGTCACGATGTGCAACCTCATCGTCTCGACCACGCACAACAACCAGGCGATGAACGAGGCCATCCGCCACGTGGCCAAGCGCTACCTCTCCGGCCACGAGCTCACCGAGGGCCTCCTCAACCACATCGAGGTGGCGATCCGCGCCTTCGACCCGTGCCTGTCGTGCGCCACGCACGCCCTCGGGAAGATGGCGCTCGAGGTGACGCTGGTGGACGCCGGCGGCGCAGAAGTCGACCGCCTGGCCCGCCACGGCGACGGGCGCGTGAGCCGCGACCGCCCGTGACGCCCGCCGTCGCGGTCTTCGGCATCGGCAACCGCAGCCGCGGCGACGACGCGCTGGGACCGCTGCTCCTCGACCGGCTGCGCCGCTGGCTGGACGAGCAGGGCCTCGCCGAGGGCTTCGAGCTCTTCGAGGAATACCAGCTGCAGGTGGAGAATGCCCTCGACCTCGAGGGGCGCCGCCTCGCGCTCTTCATCGACGCCTGCCGCGACTCCCCCGTGCCGGTGGCCTTCGGTCCCGTGGCGGCCGCGCCTGGCCTCGCGGGACACTCGACGCATGCGCTGCCGCCCGGCGGCGTCCTGGGCGTCTTCGCGCGCGTGTCGGCCGAGGCCGCTCCCCCGGCCTACCTCCTGGCCGTGCGCGGCACCGCGTTCGAGCTGGGAGCGCCGCTCTCGGAGGACGCGGGCCGGGCGCTGGAGGAAGGGTGGGCGATGCTTCGCGAGCTGGCGCGTTGTCCAGGGCACGCCGAATGGCAGACAATGGCCTCCGTCGCCCGCGCGCCGCGGGACTGCCCGCCCGATCCCGCCCCGTGACCGCCTACCCGAACCTCCTCGCTCCCCTCGATCTCGGCTTCACCACGCTTCCCAACCGCGTCCTGATGGGCTCGATGCACACCGGGCTCGAGGACAAGGCGAAGCACTTCCCGCGCCTGGCGGCCTACTTCGCCGAGCGCGCGCGCGGCGGCGTGGGGCTCATCGTCACCGGCGGCTTCGCGCCCAACATCGAGGGCTGGCTCTCGCCCTTCGGCTCCACGCTCGCCTCGTCGTCGGCCGCGCGCGCGCACCGGCCGATCCCGCAGGCCGTGCACGCCGAGGGCGGGAAGATCGCGCTGCAGATCCTGCACGCCGGGCGCTACGGGTACTCGCCGCTGTGCGTGGCGCCCTCGAAGCTCAAGAGCCCCATCAGCCGGTTCACGCCCCGGGAGCTCTCGTCCTCCGGCGTGGAGCGCCAGATCCGCGCCTTCGTGCGCTGCGCGGCCCTCGCGCGCGAGGCCGGCTACGACGGCGTGGAGGTGATGGGCAGCGAGGGCTACTTCATCAACCAGTTCCTGGTGGCGCGCACCAACCGCCGCAGCGACGAGTGGGGCGGGAGCTACGGGAACCGCATGCGCCTGCCGGTGGAGATCGTCTCGCGCATCCGCGAGAAGGTCGGCCGCGACTTCATCGTGATCTACCGCCTGTCGATGCTCGACCTCGTGCCCGGCGGCAGCACCTGGGAGGAGGTGGTGGCGCTCGCCAGGGCGATCGAGAAGGCGGGGGCCACGATCATCAACACCGGCATCGGCTGGCACGAGGCGCGCGTGCCGACCATCGCCACGAGCGTGCCGCGCGCGGCCTTCGCCTGGGTGACGGGGAAGCTCAAGGGCGAGGTGGGGATCCCGCTTTGCACCACCAACCGCATCAACGATCCGGCCGTGGCCGAGCGGGTGCTCGCCGAGGGCTGCGCGGACATGGTCTCCATGGCGCGGCCGCTGCTCGCGGATCCGGAATTCGTGCGCAAGGCGGCGCAGGGCCGCGCCGACGA
>JAHCLE010000199.1 GCA_026125445.1 Burkholderiales bacterium | reverse complement strand
TGATCTTCACGTGCGCCTGGCCGCGGAAGTCGCGCGTGACCCCGGCGATGGCGTTCACGTTGACGAGCGTGGAGCGGTGGATCTGCCAGAAGACGTCGGGGTCCAGGCCGTCCAGGAGCTCGCGGATGGGCGTCTTGATGAGCGCCTCGGCCTCCGCGGTGACCACGCGCGTGTACTTCTCGTCGGACTGGAAGAAGAGCACGTCGGCCACGGGGATCAGGCGCAGGTTCTGCCCGAAGCTCGCCTTGATCCACTGCAGCTTCTCCTTGCCCGGCGCGCCGCGAAGCTGCGAGGCGAGCTGCGAGACGATGGCCCCGAGGTCCGGCGGCGGGCTCGCGAGCTTCGCCTTGAGGCGCTCGACGGTGACCGCGAGCCGCTCGTCGGTGTAGGGCTTGAGGATGTAGTCGACCGCGCCCGTCTCGAAGGCCTGGATGGCGTACTGGTCGTAGGCGGTCACGAAGATCACGTGCGCGCGGTTGCCGACGTGGCGCGCCACCTCGACGCCCGTCATCTCAGGCATCTGGATGTCGAGGAACATGAAGTCGGGCGCGCGGTCCTCCAGCGCCTCAAGCGCCGCGGCGCCGTCCTCGACCGAGGCGATGATCTCGAGCTCCGGCCAGAGCTTCGCGAGCTTGGCCTCGAGCTGCTGCCGGAGGATGGGCTCGTCTTCGGCAAGGATCGCGGTGGGGTTGGCCATGCCGCGATTCTAACCGGCCGGCGGCTCGTCCCTGGGAATGGGCGGGGGGGAGGGCGGGACGGGGGCCGAGGCAGGCGCAGGAGGCGTCGCCACGGCAGGCGCGGCAGGAGGCATCACCGGCTCCACGCGCGCGGCCTCGGCCTTCTGCGGCTTCTTGCGGAAGATCCACCAGATGACGAGGATCAGCAGGATGACCGGCGCCAGCGCGGGAGAGGCGGCGATGAGGATCACCACGGGGATGAAGATCGCCAGGCCCAGGAAGAGCCAGCCCAGCCCGTAGATGAGCGCGGCCACGATGGCGAGCACCAGCACGACCGCGACGAAGGCGACCGCGATGCCCGCCGCGCCGATCAGCGCGCCGCCGGGGCCCGTGAGGGTCTCCGAGCCCACCTGGATCGGCATGGCCCCGGTCATGACCGCGAAGATGGCGAGGCCCGAGAGCACGGCCGCCACGACGACGAGGGCCACGAAGGCGAACGACAGCGTCTTGCGCCACGTGCGCTCGGCGGATCCCACGGCGGAGAGGACCTTGTCCGTGCGCGTCCTCGGCTGCTCCGGCATCGCGGGCGCGGCCGTCGCCTGCGCGGCCTGCGCGCGCAGCCCGTCCATCGGCACCTCGATGGTGGCGATGACGCCCGTGGGCGCGTTCGACTCCAGCGTGAGCTTCGCGCCCTCGCCGTAGAGGGCCGCGAGGCGCTCGCGGATGTTCTCCAGCCCCACGCCCGCGCCCACGGTCTCGCCGAAGCCGCGGCCGGTGTCGGAGACCACGAGGCGAAGCTTCCCGTCCTGCGCCTGGGCGGTGATGAGGACGCTGCCGCCCTCGCGCCTGGGCTCGAGCCCGTGCTTGATCGCGTTCTCGACGAGCGAGGGCAGCATCAGCGGCGGGAAGGGCGTGGCGAGCAGGCTCTCCGGCACCGCGATGTCGAAGGCGAGGCGCCCGCCCATGCGCATCTGCAGGATGTTGAGGTAGGCGCGCACCAGCTCGACCTCCTGCCCCACGGTGGAGATCGACTCGCGCATCTTGGGCAGGGCGTTCCTCAGGTACTGGATGAGGTGGCCCGTCATCGCGTGGGCGCGCGCGGGATCGACCTCGGTGAGGGCCTGCACGCTCGCGAGCGTGTTGTACAGGAAGTGCGGCTCCACCTGCGCCTGCAGGGCCTGGAGCTTCGCCTCCGTCACCTGCTGGCCCATGCGGTGGTACTCGGCCTCCTTGCGCTTGAGGTCCGCGAGGCGCTGCGCGGCGCGCGAGCGGTCGATGAAGAACTTGGCGACGACCGTCAGGATGAAGAGCGGGATGAAGAGCAGCACGAGCGCAGCGCCGAGCCCCATCTTCTTGAGGTCGCCGCTCACGTTGCGGCGGATCTGCGCCTTCACCTCCGGCGGCAGGTCCGTGACCACGATCGCGGGACCCGAAGGTGGCTCGGGCGGGGAGACGCCGGGCACCGGGGGCACGGGCGGAACCCCGGGAATCTGGACGCGCGCCGTCTCGCCATTGCCGCCCTTCGACACCTCGATGTCGACGAGCGGCTTGGCGCTGTCGCCCATGCCGATGACGATCCGCTTGCGCTCCTTCGGCGCCTTGGCGTCCTTGCCGGTGGCCGCCTTCTTCGCCTCCTCCTCGGCGTCGCGGGCCGCCTTGAGGGACTGGTCGAGGGCCTGCTTCACCTTGCTGTCCTCGAGGCCCGCGTCCCTGAGCGCCTGCTCGGCGCTGCGGCGCGCCTCCTCGATGGCGGTGACGGCGTCGCGCGCCGCCTCGGTGGCGGCATCCGCCGCCTCGCGCTTGGCCTGCTGCGCCTCGCGACCGGCGTCCTTCAGCTCCGAGCGCGCGTTGTCGAGCTCCTCCAGCGCCCGGTCGAGCTCCTCGCGGCGCGCGGGGTCCTGGGTGGCGCTGCGCATGGTGAGGATCGCGCTCCTCGCCACGTCCAGGGCGCCCTCGGCGAAGGTGTTGTCGATCTCCCGCTTGATCGCCCGGTTCTCCTCCGGCGTGGCCCCCACCTTCCCGTACTGGATGAGGTGGAAGGGGGTGACCAGCACCGCGAGCCCCATGAGCACGGCGACGCCCCCCAGGACGAGGGCCCACCAGGGCGTGCGGTGAATGAAATCGGAGAGGGGCTTCATGGCAGGATCGGCGGCCCCGGGAAGATACCCGGAAGGGCCGCCGCGGTCAGTAGTCCTCGAGGATCGAGACGGCCGCGATGGCCACGGAGAGCATCAGAACGCCGAAGAAGATGGTGGTCATTGTCCGTTCCCCTGGTTTCCGGCAGGCGCCGGATGGCGCCTTCGATGGGGCCAGATTAGGGCCGCCGCGGGGCCGGGGCGACGGATTGGCGCCGGAATGCAGGAAACGGGGGGCGAAATGCAGCCGGGGCGGGCGAAATGGGCGAAATGGGGTCAGGTTACTTTGCACAAGAAGTGTGCAAAGTAACCTGACCCCATTTCGCCCTCTCCCCTACATCTGCTTGAAAAGGTGGGTGAAGTTGCGCGAGACGATGAGGGTCTCGCGGTGGCCCTTGAGGGCGATCTCGGCCTGGTCCTTGAGGCCGCGGCGCACCGAGGCGATGGCCTCCACGTTCACGATGGTGGCCCGGTGCACCTGCCAGAACTTCTCGGGGTCGAGCTCGTCGAGCAGCTCCTTGATGGGCTTGCGGATGAGGGCCTCGGTGTCGGCGGTGACCACCCGGGTGTACTTCTCGTCGGACTGGAAGAAGAGCACCTCCTCCACCGGGATGAGGCGCACGTTCTGTCCCACGCTCGCCTTGATCCAGCGCAGGTGCTCGGTCGCGCGGGGGGCGAGGCGGCCGGCCAGGCGCGCGAGGAGCTCCTCCATCGGCGGGGGCGCGACCCCCGCCAGCCGCTCCTTCAGGCGCTCCACGGTGGCCGCGAGGCGCTCCTCGTTGAAGGGCTTGAGGACGTAGTCGATGGCCCCCTGCTCGAAGGCCTCCACGGCGTACTGGTCGAAGGCGGTCACGAAGACCACGTGCGCGCGCTTGCCGATGGCGCGGGCCGCCTCCAGGCCGTTCACGCCCGGCATGTGGATGTCCAGGAAGAACAGGCGCGGGGCGTGCGCGGCGATGACCTGGTCGACGTCGCGGCCGTCGGCCATCTCGTGGACGATCGCGAGCTCCGGCCAGAGCCGGCCGAGCCGCGAGCGCAGCTGCGCCCGCAGGAGCGGCTCGTCGTCGGCTATGACGGCGTTGACGGCGGTAGGCATGCGCGGATCATGCCGCCGCGGCCACGGCCGCTGCAACCGGCTGCGGCGCCTCGGCGGGAAGGCCCGCGTCGATCTCGATGGTGGCGACGACCCCGCGCGGCGAGTTCTCCTCGATGACGAGGCGCGCGCCGGCGCCGTAGAGCGCCTTGAGCCGCTCGCGGATGTTGGCGAGCCCCACGCCCGTGCCCTTGCGCGGCGCGATGCCCTGGCCCGTGTCCGCCACCGAGAAGCGCAGCTTTCCGCCCTCCTCCGAGGCGCGGATCGTGACCGACCCCGCCTCGCAGCACGGGTCGACGCCGTGCTTGATGGCGTTCTCCACCAGGGAGATGAGCATCATCGGCGGAAACGGACGGCAGCGCAGCTCCTCGGGAACCTCGAGCACGTAGTCCAGCCGCGAGCCCATGCGCATGCGGTGGATGTCG
>JAHCLE010000198.1 GCA_026125445.1 Burkholderiales bacterium | reverse complement strand
GTCGAGCTCCTCGGCCTCCTCGAACATGTCCTCGCGGAAGACGCCGTCGTAGAGGCCGGCGGCCGCGATCGAGCTCACGTGGTGGAAGCAGCCGGCCTGTGCCGCCTCGGCGAAGCGCACGGCGTTGCGCGTGCCGTCGATGTTGGCCCGCTCCTGGCTCTCGGCGTCGGCGGAGAGGTCGTAGACGGCCGCCAGGTGGAAGAGGTGATCGACCTTGCCCTTGAGCCGGGCGAGGTCGGCGGCCGACACGCCCAGCTTCGGCTTCGCGAGGTCGCCCACCACGGCCACGACGCGCTTCTCCTCCTTGCCCCAGCGCGCGCGCATCGCGTCGAGCTTCTTCACCGAGCCGCGCCGCACCAGCACGAAGACCGTGCCCTCGCGCTCGAGGAGGCGGTCGATGAGGAAGCGGCCGATGAAGCCGGTGCCGCCGGTCACGAAATAGGACATGGAATTCTCCTCGGGTGTGCGCTGGGGTCCGGGGCGAATGATACACGCGCGGCCCGCGGCGCCCGCCGCCCGCGGGGCGCGAGTTTTAGTGTGCCCCCTCTAATCCTTTCGCCTACCGTGGAAGCTGGAACCGAGGGCATTTTCGCCCCGGCTGCCGCCAGGGGCCCGCGAGGGCGGGGCGGCAATTGATGACCGACGAAAGGACGACAATGGCCCGCACTACCCGCAGCACCCGCAGCCGCAGGACCGGCAGCGCAGGCATCACGCCCGCGCGTGCCGCGCGTACCATCCGAACCTCCGCGCAGAAGGCCCTCGAGGCCGGCGTCCAGGCCGCCTCGGGAGTCCGGCAGTCCGCCGTGGGCGCGTTCGACGCGCTCGTCAAGCAGGGCGCCGCGCTCGAGGCCCGCAGCCGCCGCGCCGCGCTCGCCAAGGCCGAGAAGGCGCGCGAAGCGGCTTGCGCCCGCGCCGAGGAAGCCCGCACGAAGACCGTCGAGGCGGTGTCCCACCTCGAGAAGGTCTTCGAGCAGCGCGTATCCAAGGCGATCTCGAAGCTCGGTGTGCCGACCTCCAAGGACGTGAAGGCGCTGTCCAGGCAGGTGGCCGAGCTGCAGGCGAGCGTCGACCGGCTGCATCGGGCACGCGCGCGCGCCGCGCGCTGAGCGATGAGCCGAAGCCGGGCGCGGACGAGGGGCGCCGCGCCGGGGGGGAGGCCCCGACTGGGCCTCGCCTTGGCGGGCGGCGGTCCTTTCGGCGCGATCTACGAGATCGGCGCCCTGATGGCCATCGAGGAGGCGCTGGAGAGCGTGCGCCTCCACGAGATGGACGTCTACGTGGGCGTGAGCGCGGGCAGCTTCCTCGCCGCCGCGCTCGCCAACGGGATCCCGATCTCCGAGATCTACGGCATCTTCATCGACGGTGAGGAGGCGGAGGGCGCACTGACGCCGGAGGTGTTCATGCGCCCGGCCATCCGCGAGTACCTGGAGCGGGCGCGAAGCGTCCCGCCTCTGCTCGCCGGGTCGGTGCTCCAGTACGTCCGCCAGCCCTTCGCGCGCGGGGCGCTCGAGTCCTTCGCCGCCCTGGGCCGCGCGATCCCCACCGGGGTCTTCGACAACGACACCATCCGGCGCTACCTTCACGCGGTCTTCACCCAGCCGGGCCGCACCGACGACTTCGGCGGGCTCGAGCGCAGGCTCTATCTCGTGGCTACCGACCTGGATACCGGCGAAAGCGTGAGCTTCGGCCGGCCGGGCCACGACCGGGTCCCCATCTCGCGAGCCGTGCAGGCGAGCGCGGCGCTGCCGGGGCTCTTCCCGCCGGTGGAGATCGAAGGGCGCTTCTTCGTCGACGGCGCCCTGAGGAAGACGCTGCACGCCTCGGAGGCCCTCGACGACGGCGCGAAGCTGGTGATCTGCGTGAACCCGCTGGTGCCCTACGACGCGAGCCTCGCCGCCGAGAAGGGGAAGGGCCGCCACCGCACCCTCGTCGAGGGCGGGCTGCCCGTGGTGCTCTCGCAGACCTTCCGCGCCATCATCCACTCCCGCATGGCGGTGGGAATCTCCAAGTACCGCAGCCTCTACCGCGACGCCGACGTGGTGCTCTTCGAGCCCGACGCCGACGACAGCGAGATCTTCTTCACCAACATCTTCAGCTACGCGACCCGCATCCGCCTCTGCGAGCACGCCTACGAGCGCACCCGCCGCGACCTCCTGCGGCGCCGCCACGAGCTCGAGCCGGCGCTCGCCCGCCACGGCGTGCGCCTGCGGCTCGACGTCCTTCGCGACGCGAGCCGCCGGATCGGGCGCTCGCCGGGGCGCCGCCCGGGCGCGCCGGCTGCCTGGCGGCTGCCGGAGGCCGCCGCCGAGCTTCGCGACACGCTGGTCGAGCTTCGCCGCTGGCTCGCCGCCGGAGATCGCGCCCCGGCGTGATAACCTTCCCGGCCATGGCGAAAGCTCCCGCCGGCCGGCCCGCCCTCGACGGCAACGCGGTGCGCACCCAGCGCACCCGGGAGCGCATCCTCGCCGTGAGCCTGGGCCTGTTCAACGCCCGCGGCGAGGCGCACGTGACCACGGGAATGATCGCCGACGAGCTCGGGATCAGCCCCGGCAACCTCTATTATCACTTCCGCAACAAGGACCAGATCGTCGAGCGCCTCTTCGACCGCTTCGAGGAGCGCATCTCCATCGAGCCGCCGGCGGCCGCGGGCGGCGCCGGGGCGATCGAGGACCTGTGGCTCTACCTGCACCTCATGTTCGAGGCCGTCTGGGACTACCGCTTCCTGTACCGCAACCTCGACGACATCGTCGGCCGCAACCGCCGGCTGCGCCTGCACTTCAACCGCATCGTGGAGACCAAGCTCGCGGCGGTGGAGGGCCTTTGCCACGGCCTGGCGCGCGCGGGCCTGCTCGAGGCGAGCGCCAGCGAGATCCGCGCGCTGGCGCTCAACGTGCTGGTCGTGGCCACCTACTGGCTGAACTTCCAGGCGGTGCGGGGCGGGCACGAGGCGGGCGATCCGCGCGATCCGGGCCTCGGCGCCTTCCAGGTGATGTCCCTGGTGGCGCCCTATCTGGCCGGGGAAGCGAGGCGGCATTTCGAACACCTGGGGCGCGAATACGTGCGATAGCGAGGAGGATTGTCCGATGGCGAAGGCGAAGTGGAAGGCGTTTCCCTACCCCGAGAAGTCCTACGCGTACCCCGGCGAGGCGCTCAGGAAGCACTGGGACCGGCTGCACCGGGGCGACTGCGAGCCGTTCCCGAAGGATCCCCGAGTGCAGGATGCCTGGCGCGCGTATCACCGCGGGGACTTCGCCGAGGCGGTGGCCCTGGGGCTGGACTCCGGCGGTGCCGGGATCACCGTCGCCAACAAGGCGCGCTCGATCTACGCCAACGGCATGGAGCCCAAGCCGGCCGTCCGGCTGGCGCTCTTCCAGGAATCCATGGAGCAGGCCGAGGAGCAGGTCGCCGCCGAGCCGAAGAACCCCAATGCCCACTACCAGTTCGCCTACGCGGCGGGCCGCTACAGCCAGGGCATCTCGGTGGCCAAGGCCCTCGCCCAGGGTCTGGGCGGGCGCATCCGCGCCGCGCTGGAGGCCACGCTCAGGCTCGCCCCCAGGCACGCCGAGGCCCACATCGCCATGGGCACCTACCACGCCGAGGTGATCGACAAGGTGGGCGCGCTCGTCGGCGGCCTCACCTATGGGGCGAAGAAGGAGGCGGGCGAGGAGCACTTCCGCAAGGCGATCAAGCTCATGCCCGACTCGGCCATCGCCCACGTCGAGTTCGCCAACGGCCTGGTGATGATGCACGGCAAGAAGGCGCTCGCCGATGCGTCCGCCCTCTACATGCAGGCGGCGGCCTTCGAGCCGCGCGACGCGATGGAAAGGCTCGACGTCGAGGCCGCCAAGGCGGAACTCGAGTGACGGGCCGAGCCGACTCGGGTTGTTGCACGACGGCGACGCAGAGGGAAGAAAGCGCGTTTTCAGAGTGAAAATCCATTGACAAACGCTTTTTGCCGCGTGCATCCTCTCGCCTGTCACGCCTCTCACGGGCGAGATTCTGCAGAACCAAACGTCACCATCTGATTGGAGGATTCCGAATGGCAGCGAAGAAAGCCAAGAAACCCGCGGCGAAGAAGCCGGCGGCCAAGAAGCCCGCCGCGAAGAAGCCGGCCGCCAAGAAGGCCGCCGCGAAGAAGCCGGCCGCCAAGAAGGCCGCCCCCAAGAAGTCGGGCGCCAAGCGCAAGCCGAACGCCGCCTTCATGAAGCCCCTCACGCCGAGCCCCGCGCTCGCCGCCGTGATCGGTGCCGCCGCCCAGCCGCGCACCGAAGTGACCAGCAAGCTGTGGGCCTACATCAAGAAGAACGGCCTGCAGGACAAGGTCAACAAGCGCAACATCAACGCGGACGACAAGCTGCGCGAA
>JAHCLE010000197.1 GCA_026125445.1 Burkholderiales bacterium | reverse complement strand
GCTGCGACCGCGATCCGGCCGCAGGATCGCCGCAGGAACTGAAGGCCGTCGAGGCGGGCGATCGCCGCCAGCTGGCGCGCCTCATCACCGCGCTGGAAAACGATGCCGTCCCGGAAAAGCTGCGCAAGGAGATGATGGCGCGCGCCGGGAAGATCACCGTGCCGACGCTGGGCATTACCGGCACCGGCGGTTCGGGCAAGAGCTCGCTCACCGACGAGCTGATTCGCCGCTTCCGCCTCGACCAGGACGACGCCCTGAAGATCGCCGTCATTGCCGTCGATCCTTCGCGCAAGCGCACCGGCGGCGCGCTGCTGGGCGACCGCATCCGCATGAACGCGATCAGCCACCCGAACATTTACATGCGTTCGTTGGCGACGCGCGACACCGGCAGCGAGATTTCCAAGGCGCTGCCGGAGGCGATTGCCGCCTGCAAGCTGGCCGGCTTCGATCTGATCATCGCCGAGACCTCGGGCATCGGCCAGGGCAATGCCGCCATCGTGCCGCACGTCGATTTCTCGCTCTACGTCATGACGCCGGAGTTCGGTGCGGCGAGCCAGTTGGAGAAGATCGACATGCTCGACTTCGCCGACTTCGTGGCGATCAACAAATTCGACCGCAAGGGCGCCGAGGATGCCTTCCGCGACGTGCGCAAGCAGGTCCAGCGCAACCGGGAGATGTTCACCACCCCGGTGGACGACATGCCCGTGTTCGGCACCATCGCCGCCCGCTTCAACGATGAAGGGGTGACCGCGCTCTATCAGGGGCTGTTGCCGAAGCTGGCCGAGCATGGCCTGCGGACCGTGCCGGGCAAGCTGCCGCGGGTGGCGTCGAAGCTGTCGTCCGGCAAGAACGTCATCGTGCCGGCGACGCGCGCGCGCTATCTGGCGGAGATCGCCGAGGCGCAGCGCAATTACCACAAGCACGCCGTCGAGCAGAGCCGCATCGCGCGCGAACGCCAGTCGCTGCGTGCCGCGAAGGCCATGCTCGCGGGGTGTGGCAAGCAGACGGACGACTTCGACGAGGTGATCGCGTGGAAGGACGGCGAGCTCGACCCGAAGGCGAAGAAGCTGCTCGACCTGTGGCCGAAGACGGTCGAGACCTATTCGCGGGACGAGTACGTGGTGAAAATCCGCGACCGTGAGATCCGCTCCGCGCTGAACCACGTCACGCTGTGCGGCACGAAGATCCCCAAGGTGTCGCTGCCGCGCTTCGAGGACGAGGGGGAGATTCTCAAGTGGCTGATGCGCGAGAACCTGCCGGGTTCATTCCCGTTCACCGCGGGCGTGTTTGCCTTCAAGCGCGAGAACGAGGACCCGACCCGCATGTTCGCCGGCGAGGGCGATGCCTTCCGCACCAACCGCCGATTCAGGAAGGTGTCCGAGGGCATGCCGGCCAAGCGCCTGTCCACCGCCTTCGATTCGGTGACCCTGTACGGCTGCGATCCGGACGAGCGGCCCGACATCTACGGCAAGGTGGGCAATTCGGGCGTTTCGATCGCCACGCTGGACGACCTGAAGGTGCTCTACTCGGGCTTCGACCTGGTCGATCCTGCCACGTCGGTATCGATGACCATCAACGGCCCGGCGCCGATGATCCTCGCGATGTTCTTCAACACCGCCATCGACCAGCAGCTCGACAAGTTCAGGACCGAGAATGGCCGCGAGCCGACCGAGGACGAGGCGGAGAAGATCAGGGAATGGACGCTGGCCAACGTGCGCGGCACGGTGCAGGCCGACATCCTCAAGGAGGATCAGGGTCAGAACACCTGCATCTTCTCGACCGAGTTCGCGCTGAAGATGATGGGCGACATCCAGGAGTATTTCGTGCACCGCAACGTGCGCAATTTCTACTCGGTGTCGATCTCCGGCTACCACATCGCCGAGGCCGGGGCGAACCCGATCTCGCAACTGGCGTTCACGCTGGCCAACGGCTTCACATATGTCGAGACGTATCTGGCGCGCGGCATGCACATCGACGACTTCGCGCCGAACCTCTCCTTCTTCTTCTCCAACGGCATGGACCCGGAGTACACCGTGATCGGGCGCGTCGCGCGGCGCATCTGGGCCGTGGCCATGCGCGACCGCTACGGCGCCAACGAGAGGAGCCAGAAGCTCAAGTACCACTGCCAGACGAGCGGCCGCAGCCTCCACGCCCAGGAAATCGCCTTCAACGACATCCGCACGACGCTGCAGGCGCTCATCGCGAGCTACGACAACGCCAACAGCCTGCACACCAACGCCTACGACGAGGCCATCACCACGCCGACGGAGGAAAGCGTGCGCCGCGCCATGGCCATCCAGCTCGTCATCAACCGCGAATGGGGACTCGCCAAGAACGAGAACCCCAACCAGGGCTCGTTCATCATCGAGGAGCTCACGGAGCTGGTGGAGGAGGCGGTGCTCAAGGAGTTCGAGGCCATCAGCGAGCGCGGCGGCGTGCTGGGCGCCATGGAGCTGGGCTACCAGCGCGGCAAGATCCAGGAGGAGTCGCTGCACTACGAGCACCTCAAGCACACCGGCGAGTACCCCATCATCGGCGTGAACACCTTCCGCAACCCGCACGGCGACCCCATCCCCGAGAAGCTGGAGCTCGCGCGCTCGACCGAGGAGGAGAAGCAGAGCCAACTGAAGCGCCTGGCGGACTTCCACGAGCGCCACGAGAAGGAGGCGCCCGCCATGCTCGCGCGCCTGAAGCAGGCGGTGATCGCCAACGAGAACGTGTTCGCGGTACTGATGGACGCGGTGCGCTGCTGCTCGCTGGGGCAGATCACCAACGCGCTCTTCGAGGTCGGCGGCCAGTACCGCCGCAGCATGTAGGAGACGGCCATGTTCAAGGCGATCTTCCTCACCCAGGAGGGCAAGGCCACGAAGGCGGAGCTTCGCCCGATGCAGGAGTCGGAACTTCCCGCCGGCGACGTCGACGTGCGCGTGGAGTGGTCCACGATCAACTACAAGGACGCGCTCGCCGTCACCGGCAAGGGCGCGATCGTCCGGAAGTGGCCGATGGTGCCGGGCATCGACCTCGCGGGCGTCGTGGAGTCGAGCCGCAGCCCCGACTGGAAGCCGGGCGACCGCGTGGTGGTCACCGGCTGGGGGCTGGGCGAGTCGTACTGGGGCGGGCTGTCGCAAAGGGCGAGGCTGGAGTCGAAGTGGCTGCTGGAGGTGCTGCCGCCCTTCACCACGCGCCAGGCGATGGCGGTGGGCACGGCCGGGTTCACGGCGGCGCTTTGCGTGCGCGCGCTCGTGAAGCACGGGCTCGAGCCCGGTGACGGCGAGGTGCTGGTCACGGGCGCCGCCGGTGGCGTGGGCTCGATCGCCGTCGCGATCCTGGGCGGCATGGGCTACAAGGTCGTCGCCTCGACGGGGCGGCCGGCGGAGGAGGGCTACCTCAAGGGCCTGGGGGCGGCGCGCATCATGGACCGCGCCGAGCTTTCCGCGCCGGGCAAGCCCTTGCAGAGCGAGCGCTGGGCCGGCGTCGTGGACACCGTGGGCAGCCACACGCTGGTGAACGCCTGCGCGCAGACGCGCTTCTACGGGGCCGTGGCCGCGTGCGGGCTGGCGCAGGGGTTCGATTTCCCCGCCACCGTGATGCCTTTCATTCTTCGGGGAGTCACGCTCTACGGGATCAACAGCATCCAGAATCCCAACGAGGAGCGGCGCGAGGCCTGGGCCCTCATCGCGCGGCACGTGGATGCAGGCAAGCTCGAGGCCATGACGGGTGAGATCGGGCTCTCGGAGGTGATCGGCTTCTGCCCGTCGGTGCTCGAGGGCAAGGTGCGCGGGCGCACGGTCGTCGACGTGAACCGCTGAGCGCCGTGTACCCGAACCGGATCGTCTGCCTCACCGAGGAGCCCACCGAGGTCCTCTACGCCCTGGGCGAAGAGGACCGCATCGTCGGCATCTCCGGCTTCACGGTGCGGCCGGCCAGGGCGAGGAAGGAAAAGCCCAAGGTCTCCGCGTTCACCAGCGCCAAGGTGGACGAGATCACGCGGCTTTCGCCGGACCTCGTCATCGGCTTCTCCGACATCCAGGCCGACATCGCGCAGGCCTTGGTGAAGCGCGGCGTGGAGGTCTGGATCGCGAACCACCGGACGGTGGACGGGATCTTCTCGTACGTGCGGCGGCTGGGCGCGATGGTGGGGGCGGCGGAGAAGGCCGAGGAATACGCGGACCTGCTGGAAGCGCGCGTGGCGGCGGTGCGCTCGCTGGGCAGGTCGCTCGCGCGCCACCCGAAGGTCTACTTCGAGGAATGGGACGAGCCCTGCATCAGCGCCATCGGCTGGGTGAGCGAGCTCGTCGGGATCGCGGGCGGCGAGGACATCTTCCCGGAGAAGGCGGCGTGCGCGATGGGGCGCGACCGCATCCT
>JAHCLE010000196.1 GCA_026125445.1 Burkholderiales bacterium | reverse complement strand
TCCACGCGCGGGGGAGGCGGGAAATGAAGCGCGACGAGATGGCCCGGCTGCTCGACCATTCGGTTCTCAAGCCCGAGGCGACGCAGGACGACGTGCGCGCCGGCATCGAGGTCGTCCGGGGCTGGCCCGGCGGCTACTACTGCGTGCAGCCCTGCTGGGTGTCGCTCGCGGCGGGGGAGCTCGCGGGCACGCCGGTGGGCGTGATTTCCGTGGTCGGCTTCCCGCACGGCTGCGACCGTGGCGAGGTCAAGGCGCGCGCGGCTGCCGTGGCCGTCGCGGAAGGCGCGGCGGAGATCGACATGGTCCTCAACTTCGGGCTGCTGCGAAGCGGCCGGGCGGCCGAGGCCGGCCGGGACGTGGGCGCCGTGGTGCGCGCGGTGGCGGGCACGCCCGTCAAGGTGATCCTGGAAACGGCGGCCCTCACGCCGGAGGAGATCGGGCTCGCGTGCCGCCTGTGCGTCGACGCGGGCGCGGCCTTCGTGAAGACGTCGACGGGATTCCACCCCTCGGGCGGCGCCACCGTGGAGGCCGTGCGGCTCATGCGCGGGACGGTGGGTCCCTCGGTCGGGGTGAAGGCCTCGGGCGGCATCCGCAGCCTCGCCGACGCGATGCGCATGATCGAGGCGGGAGCGAACCGCATCGGCACCTCGGCCAGCGCCGCGATCCTCGCCGCGCTCGGGGAATAGGAGGCACCATGTACGCGGTCGTCGGAGCGAGCGGCAACACGGGCGGTGCCACGGCGCAGGCGCTGCTGTCCGCGGGAGCGGCGGTGCGCGCCATCGTGCGCGACGCTGCCCGGGCGGAGGCGCTGAAGGCGAAGGGCGCCGAGGTGGCGGTCGCGGATCTCGACGACGTCGACTCCCTGGCAAGGGCGTTCGAAGGCGCGCGCGCGGCCTACGTGCTCAACCCGCCGGCCTACACGGACCCGGACCTCTTCGCGCGCGCCCGCTCACTCGCCGGCAACATCGCCGAGGCGGCCCGCCGCTCGGGCCTTCCACGGCTCGTCGTCCTGTCGTCCATGGGCGCGCACCTCGAGGCGGGCAGCGGCAACATCGGCACGAACCGCATCTTCGAGCGCACGCTGGGCGCGCTTGCCTGCGAGACCATCTTCCTGCGACCCGCGTACTTCATGGAGAACTGGGCGTGGGTGGCACCCGTGGCCGCGCAGGCCGGGGTGCTGCCGAGCTTCCTGCTGCCCACCGACCGGCCGATTCCCATGGTGGCCGCGGCCGACATCGGGGCGCTCGCCGCGCGCGCGCTCCAGGACGCCTCGCTTTCCGGCGTGATCCAGCTCGAGGGACCCCGTCCGTGCTCGGCCGACGACGCGGCGGGCGCCTTCGCCGCCGCACTCGGCCGGCCGGTCGCGGCCGCTCCCGTGCCCGAGGAGGAGTGGGGGCCCAACCTGGAGAAGTCCGGCTTCACGCCGCGCACGATCGCGGCCTGGGTCGAGATGTTCCGGGGTTTCAACTCCGGGGCGATCGGGTTCGAGGCGCGCGGCACGCCGCCCGTGCGCGGCACCGTGTCCCTCGGCGAGGCGGTCCGGGGGATCGTGGCGAGGCGCTAGCGCCGGCCGGGCCGCCACGCTCGCCATCGTGGGCCGTCCGCAGTATGCTGCGGACCACTCATCCCGGGACCTGGAGGAAACATGGCCGCCGCCGCCGATGCCTCTCCCCGCAATGCCGAGCGCCGCTTCTACGGCCTCGCCGCCCTCATCGCCGCGCTCCTCGTCTTCGCCGGGTTCGCGCGTACCTGGTACCTCGGCAAGGCCTTCGACGCGCCCGAGCTCCCCGGCCTCGTGCACCTGCACGGCGTGGTGATGACGGGGTGGATCGTCCTCTTCGGCGTGCAGGCGAGCCTCGTGGCCGCGCGGCGGGTGGACCTGCACCGCCGGCTGGGGATGGCCGGCGCGTTCTTCGCCGCGCTCGTGGTGGTCATGGGCATCGCCACCGCGATCGAGGGCGCCCGGCGCGGGATCTCGCCGGGCCCGCCGCCGCTGGTCTTCCTCGCGATCCCGCTGGGCGTGATCCTCGTCTTCGGCGCGCTGGTGGCCGCGGCGGTCGCCAACCGCCGCCGCCCGGACTGGCACAAGCGCCTCATGCTGCTCGCCACGATCTCGATGCTCACGCCCGCCATCGCGCGCTTGCCCATCGAAGCGCTGCACGCGGGCGGGATCGTCGCCTTCTTCGCGATCACCGACCTCCTCGCGATCGCGTGCATCGCGTGGGACACGGCGAGGAACCGCCGGCTGCACCCTGCCTTCCTGCGCGGGGCGATCTTCCTCGTGGCTTCCCAGCCGGCGATGCTCGTGCTGGCGCAGTCGGCCGCGTGGCAGCCGGTCGCGCGCTGGCTCGCGGGGTGAGGCGGTACCCCTAGGGAAGCTCTGCACAAGCCATGAGCCTGCGCGAGTCAGAGGTTGATTTGAGTGCGATGCGGATCATTTCCGGTCTGCCGCCGGGCTCCCGGTTGCATTTCTGCCTGCGTGGGTGGGGATTTTCACGCAATTCGTCTTCACAGGGCGCACCTCGCCCCTTGCGGCATCAATCGTCGTCGCGCCAGATACAGGTTGGCCAGTGCGAAGATCGCAAACGCCCGTGCCGTGTTCTTGCTCAGTCCGCGATAGCGCACCTTGGCAAAGCCCCACAGACGCTTGACCACATGAAAGGCGTGCTCGCCGCGCGCGCGACAGCGCGAGCGGCTGCGGTTGATAAGCCGCTGGTGCGTTGTCAGCGGACGAGTGGAATGTCCCCGACGGTTCACCCGATAGCGGATGCCGGCGTGCTGGCAATGCTGCCGGTGGTCCTCGCTCCAGTAGGCCTGGTCCGCATAGAGCTCGGTCTCCTCGCCATGCAGCAGATCGTCCAACCGGGTGATGTCGCCCTCGCTCGCCGGCCCTGTGGCCAGGCTGTGCACCAGCCCTTGCTTGGTCGTACCCACGTGGACCTTCATCCCGAAGTGCCAGTCCTTGCCCTTGCGGGTCTGGCGCATTTCCGGGTCGCGCTTGCCCTCGGCGTTCTTGGTGGAACTCGGCGCCGCGATGATCGTGGCATCCACGATCGTGCCGCTCTTGAGCAGCAGCCCCTTGTCCTCGAGCAGGCCCCGCACCTCCAGGAAGATCGCCTGCGTGAGCCGGTGCTCCTCCAGCAGGTGCCGGAAACGCAGAATCGTGCTCTCGTCCGGGATCTTGTCCTCGGCCAACTCCACCCCCGCAAAGCGGCGCATCGACTCCGAGTCATAGAGGCTGTCCTCGGCCTGCGGATCCGACAGGTTGAACCACTGCTGCATGAAGTAGATCCGCAACATCAGTTCCATCGGCAGCGGCGGCCGGCCATCACCCGCTTTCGGATAGTGCGGCTCGATAAGCGCCAGAAGCCTCGCCCAAGGAATCACAGCGTCCATCTCCGCCAGGAACAGCTCTCGGCGCGTCTTCTTGCCCTTGGCCGCCCAGGCCATCGATGCAAACGTCGTCTGCTTCATCTTCAACCGTCCCCCGCGTGGTCTCGCCGTCAGACTACACAATCGGGGACTTGTTCAGAGCTTCCCTAGTTGAGCTTGATGTTGGCGGCCTTGATGATGGGCCACCACTTCTCGATCTCGGCCTTCTGGTGCGCGCCCAGCGCCTCCGGGCTCTGGCGCTCGAGGGGCACGATCTCCATGCCCAGGTCGGCGAGGCGCTTGCGCGTGTCGGCGTCGGCGAGCGCGTCCTTCACGGCGTGGTTGAGCTTCGCGATGACTTCCCTCGGCGTGCCCTTGGGCGCCCAGATGCCGTACCAGATGCTGATGTGCAGCCCCGGCAGGCCCGCCTCGTCCACGGTGGGCACGTCGGGCGCGGCGGCCGAGCGCTCCTTCGCGGTGATGGCGTAGCCCTTGATGCGCCCGGCCCTCACCTGCGGGATGGAGTTGGAGAGCTGGTCCACGATCATGTCGATCTGGCCGCCCATGAGGTCCTGCATCGCGGGCCCCGTGCCCTTGTAGGGGATGAACTGCAGCTTCGCGCCGATCTCGTTGGCGAAGTAGATGCCGGCGATGTGGGTCGAGGAGCCCGCGCCCGCGGTGCCCACGTTCACCTTCGCCTGGTTGGCCTTCACCCAGTCGACGAACTCCTTGAGGTTCTTCGCCTCCACGCCGGGCTTCGAGACGACGATCATCGGGTTGCCGCCGATCATCGCCACCGGCTCCAGGTCGTTCAGCAGGTCGTAGTTGAGCTGGTAGACGGCGCCGTTCACCACGTGCGTGCTCCAGTGCCCGATGGAGAGCGTGTAGCCGTCGGGCGCGGCGCGCGCCACGCGTCCCACGCCGAGGCTTCCGCCGGCGCCGGTGGTGCTCTCCACCACGATCGCCTGGCCGAGCGACTTGCGCATGGGCTCGGCGAGGAT
>JAHCLE010000195.1 GCA_026125445.1 Burkholderiales bacterium | reverse complement strand
CGTGGCCTCGCTCACCTCGCGGGCGAGCGCGAAGACTTCCAGCGTCTCGCGCGAGACGGCCACAGCCTTGCCTGCAGGCGCCGCGTTGAAGCGCGCGAGTTCGGAAGTGTCGAGGTAGGTGCTCATGCGCGCGACCACGCCCTCGAGGGCAGCCGCGACGAGCTTCGAGGCCTGGGGCGCGAGCGATTCGGCCAGCGCTCCCGAGAGTTTCGCGTTCCAGACGGTGCCCATCGCGGGGCCCTGGAAGGCCGCAAGCGTGCGGCGGGCGGCGAGCCCGGGCGCCTCGCCGCAGCCGGCGAGGAGCGTCGCGGCGCCGAGGGCCTTGAGGACCGTGCGGCGGCGGGGGGAGAGCAGGGTGTCCATGGATTCCGTCCTTCCCATCAGGTGCCGGGACCGCCGGCGAGGCGCACGGCCGCCTCGAAGCGGCCCTCCCCGTGGCGGATGAGCTGGTAGGCGAGGTCGCGCATCGAGACGATGCCGTGCAGGTGCGGCCCGTCCATGACCACCAGGTGGCGGTGGCGGTGCACGTACATGAGGGCGAGCGCCGCCTCGAGCGTGGTGCCCGGCGTGACGAAGTGCACGTCGCGCGTCATCACCAGCGAGAGCGGCGTCTTGCGCGGGTCGAGGCCGGCGCGCACCACGCGCATCATCACGTCGCGCTCGGTGAAGATCCCGGCGAGGAGGCGATCCTCGGTGCTCACGACGAGCGCGCCGATGTCGTACTTGCCCATCTCCTCGACGGCCTCGGCCACGCTCGCCGAGGCCGGGATCGTGTAGAGCTGCTCCATCCCCCGATCGCCCAGGGCCTGCATCACGGTCATCACCGCCATGGTCCTTCTCCTCGCCGCCGCTAGGACCCGAAGTCGTCGAGCATGATGTTCTCACGCTCCACGCCGAGATCGAGCAGCATGTTGATGACCGCCTTGGTCATGGGTCCCGGGCCGCACATGTAGTACTCGATGTCCTCGGGGGCCGGGTGGTTCTTCAGGTACTCGTCGTAGAGCACCTGGTGGATGAATCCGGTGTAGCCCTTCCAGTCGTCCTCGGGCAGGGGCTCGGAGAGGGCCAGGTGCCATTGGAAGTTCGGGCTGGCCTTCGCGATGGCGTCGAACTCGTCCTGGTAGAAGGCCTCCTTGAGGCTCCTGGCGCCGTACCAGTAGGTGGCCTTCCTCTTCGTGTGCAGGCGGTGGAACTGGTCGAAGATATGGGAGCGCATCGGCGCCATCCCCGCGCCGCCGCCGACGAAGCACATCTCGGCGTCCGTCTCGCGCGCGAAAAACTCGCCGAACGGCCCGGAGACGGTGACCTCGTCGCCCGGCTTCAGGTTGAAGATCCAGGAGCTCATGATCCCCGGCGGGATGTCCTCCTTGTAGCCCGGCGGGAAGGCGATGCGGATCGTGAAGAGGAGGATCCCCTTCTCGAGCGGGTAGTTGGCCATCGAGTAGGCGCGCGTCACCGGCTCCGTGCACACCGACTTGAAGCGCCACAGGTCGAACTTGTCCCAGTCGGCGCGGAAGGGCTCCTCGATGGCGAAGTCCTTGAAGGAGAAGTGGTGCGGCGGGCACTCGATCTGCACGTAGCCGCCGGCGCGGAAGGGCACTTCCTCGCCCTCGGGGAGCGCGAGCTTGAGCTCCTTGATGAAGGTGGCCACGTTGCGGTTGGAGACCACGCGGCACTTCCACTTGCGCACGCTGAAGACCTCGGGGGCGATCTCGATCTCCATGTCGCCCTTCACCTTCACCTGGCAGGCGAGCCGGCAGCCGCGCTTGGCCTCGCCGCGCGAGATGAAGCCGGTCTCCGTGGGCAGGAGGTCGCCGCCGCCCTTCTTCACGACGACCTCGCAGACGCCGCAGGCGCCCTTCCCGCCGCAGGCCGAGGGGATGAAGATGCCGCTGTCGGCGAGCTTGCCCAGGAGCGTGCCGCCGGCCGGCACCTTGAGCGCCTTGTCCGGGTCCTCGTTGATCGTGATGGTGACGTCGCCGCTCGCCACGAGCTTCGAGCGAGCCACCATGAGAGTGACCACGAGCAGCAGCACCACGACCGTGAACATGAGGACGCCGAGGACGATTTCGGTCATGGCCGCCTCAGAGCTGGATCCCGGAGAACATCATGAAGGCCACCGACATGAGGCCCGCCACGACGAAGGTGATGCCCAGCCCGCGCAGCCCCGCCGGCGGGTTCGAGTAGGCGAGCTTCTCGCGCACCGCCGCCATCGCGACGATGGCGATGGCCCAGCCCAGCCCCGAGCCGATGCCGTAGACCACGCTCTCCTTGAAGCCGTAGTCGCGTTCCTGCATGAAGAGCGAGCCCGCGAGGATCACGCAGTTCACCGCGATGAGCGGCAGGAAGACGCCCAGCGTCGTGTAGAGGCCCGGGGCGAACTTCTCCACGGTCATCTCGACCACCTGCACGGCGGCGGCGATCGTGCCGATGAAGAGGATGAAGGCGAGGAAGGTGAGGTCGGCCTTGGCGAGCGCGGGCGAGAGCCACGCGAGGGCGCCCTCCTTGAGCAGGTAGGTGAGGATCAGGTTGTTGAGCGGGACGGTGAGCACCTGCACGAAGACCACCGCCGCGCCCAGCCCCAGCGCGGTCTCCACCTTCTTCGAGCAGGCGAGGAACGAGCACATGCCCAGGAAGAAGGCGAGCGCCATGTTCTCGAGGAAGATCGAGCGGATGGCGAGGTTGAGGTAGTGCTCCATTTGGAGGCCTAGTCCTTGTCCTGCAGTTCGGGCTTGAGCGTCTTCAGCAGCCAGATGAGCCCGGCGATGATGAAGAGCCCCGAGGGCGCGATGAGCATCATCCCGTTGGGCACGTACCAGCCGCCGTCCTTGGCGAGCGGCAGCACCACGAAGCCGAAGACCTTCCCGGCGCCCAGGAGCTCGCGGATGAAGGCCGTGAGCATCAGCACCAGCCCGTAGCCCAGGCCGTTGCCGATGCCGTCCAGGGCGGAGGCGAGCGGCGGGTTCTGCATCGCGTAGCCCTCGGCGCGGCCCATCACGATGCAGTTGGTGATGATGAGGCCCACGAACACGGAGAGCTCGAGCGACAGCTCGTAGAGCGTGGCCTTGAGGACCTGGTCGAAGACGATCACCAGCGAGGCGATGATGGAGAGCTGGACGATGATGCGGATGGAGCCGGGCGTGTGGTTGCGCACCAGGCTCACCGCGACGTTGGCGAGCATCGTCACCAGCAGCACGCCCATCGTCATCACGAACGCCTTGTCCATGCGCGTGGTGATGGCGAGCGCCGAGCAGATGCCCAGCACCTGCACGCCGATGGGGTTGTTGGCGAGGATGGGGGCGAGGAGCGCCTCGCGGTTGTGCTTGTTCATCCCAGCCCCCGTTCGCGGAAGCGCTTCAGGAACTTCCCGTAGCCGTCGTCGGAGAGCCAGAAGAGCGTCAGGCGCGTGATCGCGTTGCTCGTGATGGTGGCGCCCGACATGCCGTCGACGTGGTGCGGGTCCTTGTCCGCGGGGCCCGCCTGTCCCTTGATCACGCGGATGGCCGGCGCGCCCTTCTCGTCGTAGGCGCGGCGGCCGACCCAGAGGGCCTGCCAGGCGGGGTTGCCGATCTCGCCGCCCAGGCCCGGCGTCTCCTTCTGGTCGTAGTAGGTGAGGCCGCGGATGGTCTGGCCGTCGCGGTCGATCGCCATGAAGCCGTAGACGGTGCCCCACATGCCCAGCCCCTCGACGGAGATCACGACCTGCTGCGGCTCGCCGCCCTTCATCACGAAATAGGCCACGCCGTACTTCGGCAGCCTCCCGATGCCCGCGGTGTTGGGCGGCGCCGTGCGGCTCGACCCCGGCTCGTTGCGGGCGGCGCGCTGGTCGTAGGCGCGCGCGTCGATCCGGCCCTCGGGCGCGAGCTCGCCCGTGGCGAGGTCCACCAGGCGCGCCTTCACGTCCTTCTCGAAGAACTTCTCCACCTGGCCGATCGAGACGTCCTGCCCGGGCTTCACCAGGCCGGCGGCCAGCAGCACGTTCTTCTCCATGTAGAGCCGGGCGTTGGCCTTCTGCCTCGGCTGCAGCGACACCGCCGCCACCGACACCATGAGCGCGCACACCACGCACACCGCGGTCGCGAAGAGGATCGTGTAGCGGGGGGAATCAAGCCGCGCCATGACCGGCTCCCCGGCGCTTGCGCCGGTCGATGTTGGCCTTCACGAACCCGTAGTCGATGAGCGGGGCCATCACGTTCATGAAGAGGATCACGAGCATCATGGCCTCGGGGTAGGCGGGGTTCACCACCCGGATCAGCACCACGAAGGCGCCGATGAGGAAGCCGTAGACGAGCTTTCCCGTCTCCGCGAACGGGGAGGTCACCGGGTCGGTGGCCATGAAGGCCACGCCGAAGGCCCAGCCGCCCAGCACCATGTGCCACCAGAA
>JAHCLE010000194.1 GCA_026125445.1 Burkholderiales bacterium | reverse complement strand
CGCGAGGCGGCGGTGAAGTTCCTCGAGTACCTCGCGAGCGACGAGGCGCAGGCCTACTTCGCCAACGGCAACAACGAGTATCCCGTCGTGGGCAAGGTGCGCGACAACCGCGAGCTCGCCTCGCTGGGCGAGTTCCGCAAGGACAGCCTCAACGTGTCGCTCCTGGGCAGGAACCAGGCGGCCGCGCAGCAGATCTACGACCGCGCGGGCTGGAAGTAGGCGGGCCGCCGCCCGTCCCTAGGGGCGGGCCGGACCCTCCGGCTTCACCATGCGCCGCGCGGCGAGCACGAGCGGCACCAGGCCCACCGCCACGATGGCGAGCGAGGCGGTGGCCGCCTCCGACAGGCGCTCGTCGGCCGCGAGGTTGTAGGCCTGCACCGCGAGCGTGTCGAAGTTGAACGGCCGCATCACGAAGGTGGCCGGCAGCTCCTTCATCACGTCGACGAAGACCAGCAGCGCGGCCGTGACGAGGCTCGAGCGCATCATCGGCAGGTGCACGCGCGCGAGCGCCTGCGCGGGACCCAGCCCCAGCGAGCGCGCCGCGTCCTCCATCGCCGGCGTGATCCCGGCGAGCCCGGCCTCCACCGACTGCAGCGCCACCGCCAGGAAGCGGATGAGGTAGGCGTAGACCAGCGCGACGAGGCTTCCCGTCAGGACGAGCCCCGTCGACAGGCCGAAGAGCGACCCGAGCGCGTCGCCGACGAGGTTGTCGAGCCTCGCGGCGGGGATGAGCACGCCCACCGCGATCACGGCGCCCGGCACGGCGTAGCCCAGGGCCGCGAGCCGGTTCACGGTCGCCGCCACGGGGCTTCGCGAGACGCGCGCGCCGTAGGCCATCACGACGGCGAGCAGCACCGCGATCGCGGCCGTGACCGAGGAGACCAGGAGGCTGTTCGTGGCGAGCGCGGCGAAGCGCGGCCCGAACTGCTCGTCGCCACCCTGCAGCGCCAGGCGGGCGAGGATCGCCGCCGGGATCGCGAAGCCGACCGCGAGGGGCGCGAGGCACGCCGCGAGCGCCGTGGCGGAGGCGCCAGGGGAAAGGCGCACGCGCACGCGGCGGCGCGAGGTGGGCGACTCGTGGAAGCGCGCGCGCCGCCGGGCAAGGCGCTCGGCGGCGAGCAGGAAGGCGACGAAGCCCAGCAGGATCATGGAGAGCTTGGCCGCGGCCACCGGCTCGCCCATCGACAGCCACGCGCGGAAGATGCCCGTCGTGAAGGTCTGCACGCCGAAGTAGGAAGCGGTGCCGAAGTCGGCCAGCGTCTCCATGCAGGCCAGCGCCGCACCCGCCGCGATCGCGGGGCGGGCCAGCGGGAGGTTCACGCGCAGGAACGCGCGCCACGCGGGCAGGCCCAGCGTCCGGCCGGCCTCGGCGAGCGAGGGCGACTGCTCGAGGAAGGCCACGCGCGCGAGCAGGTACACGTACGGGTAGAGCACGGCGACGAACATCACCGCCGCGCCGGGCAGGGAGCGGATCTCCGGAAACCAGTAGTCGCCCGCGCCCCAGCCGAAGGCGGCGCGCAGCGCCGCCTGCACCGGGCCGGCGAACTGCAGCGCGTCCGTGTAGGCATAGGCGATCACGTAGGCCGGCATCGCGAGCGGCAGCGCCAGCGCCCATTCGAGCGCGCGCCGGCCGGGGAATTCGTAGCTCGCCACGAGCCAGGCGCAGGTCACGCCCACCACCGTGGTGCCCGCGGCGACCAGGGCCACGAGGAGCAGGGAGTTCAACGCGTAGTCGGGAAGGACCGTCGCGGCGAGGTGCGCCCACGCCTGGCCGCCGGGCACGAAGAGGTTCGCGCCGACCACGGCGAGCGGCGCCACCATCGCGACCGCGATGGCGATCGCGGCGGCGTTCCAGGGACGCAAGCCCGGCGTCGGCGTTCCGCGGGGCGCGCCCCGCGACTGATCGAGGGCCTGCATGGACGGCAGTTTAGCAAGCGCGGCCAGCCCCTTGACGGCCGCGCGCGCATCCCTATAATGCGCGGCTGCTGTCCTCCAAAGGGGAGTAGCTGCAACCGAGGGATCGTCATTCCGGGCCGCGAGGCTCCGGTCCCCGGGGCGACGAAGGCGTCGCGAGCGAGACCTTTGACCGCACTGCGGCAAAGGTCTTTTGTTTTTTCCGGACCGGCGTTCGCGTGCGGGGGTGTCCGCCCGAGCCGGGGATATTTCGCTCAACCGCAGCTACGAAACGGAGACAGTCCCCATGTTCGACACCATCGGCACCCCCGGCCTCTGGGCCGCCTTCGCGGCCTTCGTCGTGGCCGCCCTCGCCATCGACCTCTGGGTCATGGACCGCCGCACCGACCAGACCGTGGGCGTGAAGGCGGCGGCCATATGGTCCGTCGTCTGGATCGCGCTGGCGCTGGCCTTCGGCGCCGGCCTCTGGCTCCACCTCGACGGCGCTGCCGGCCGAGAGGTGGCCAACGAGAAGGCCGCGGAGTACCTCACCGGCTACCTCATCGAGAAGAGCCTCTCGGTGGACAACATCTTCGTCTTCCTGATGCTCTTCACCTACTTCGCGGTGCCGCCGGAGCGACAGCGCAAGGTGCTCGTGCTGGGCGTTCTGGGTGCGATCGCCCTGCGCGTGGTGATGATCCTCATCGGCGCCTGGCTCATCGCGCGCTTCCACTGGATCCTCTACGTCTTCGGCCTTTTCCTGCTGGTCACGGGCGTGAAGATGATCGTCTTCGCCGACGACAAGCCCGACCTCGAGAAGAACCCGGTGCTGCGCTGGATGCGCGGCCACCTCGCCATCACCCCGCAATTCCACGGCGACCGGTACTGGATCGAGGAGGGCGGCAAGCGCTGGTTCACGCCGCTCTTCGTGGTGCTGGTCCTCATCGGCGTGACGGACCTCGTCTTCGCGGTCGACTCCATCCCGGCGATCTTCGCCATCACGGACGACCCGTTCATCGTGATGACCTCCAACATCTTCGCGGTGCTGGGCCTGCGCGCGCTCTACTTCGTGCTGGCCGACCTCGCGGAGCGCTTCCACCTGCTGGTGTACGGGCTGGGCGCCATCCTCGTCTTCGTGGGCCTGAAGATGCTGGCCGTCGACTTCTTCAAGGTGCCGGTGGCCTGGTCGCTCGGCACCGTGGGCGTCATCCTGGCGACCGCCATCGTCGCGAGCCTGCTCATCCCCGCGAGGGAGCCGAAAAACCCATGAGATATCAATGGGATGGAACGGGACTTTCAGCGCGTGGCCGGGCACGGGGCGGGGGACCGAAAGGATTTGCCCGGACCCCGTGCGTCGGCTAAACTAGCGCGCTTTTCCAACGGGGCCCGCGTGCGTCGGCCCCAGCGCCCCAGAGCGAGGAGAAATGGCCAGCAAGACGAAACCCCTGACCGAGGCGGAAGTCCTCAAGATGCCGAAGTCGGAGTACATGAACGCGGCGCAGCTGCGCTTCTTCAAGGAGAAGCTCCTCGAGCTTCAGCGCCAGCTTCGCGAGAACGCCGGCGCCACGACGGAGCACCTGCGCGAGCTTTCCTTCGCTCCCGATCCCGCCGACCGCGCCACCCTCGAGGAAGAGCACGCGCTGGAGCTTCGCACCCGCGACCGCGAAAGGAAGCTCCTGAAGAAGATCGACGGCGCGCTCGCCCGAATCGAGGACGGCTCCTATGGATTCTGCGAGGAGACGGGCGAGCCCATCGGGTTGCAGCGGCTCATCGCCCGCCCGACGGCCACGCTTTCCATCGAGGCCCAGGAGCGCCGCGAGATGAAGCAGAAGCTCTACGGCGAATAGCAAGCGCAATTCCCGCGAAAAAGGGTGCCTTTGGCACCCTTTTTCCTTTTCCGCGCGAACCTATAATCGCCGCTCGCTGTCACTCCCGACTCCCACAACCGCCTTGCCGAGGACTCCATGCGCAACCCGGACTTCATCAACTTCGAGCCCAAAACCCACTTCACCCGAAGGGACTTCGTCATGACGACGCTTGCCACCGGCTTCGCGGCCGCGGTCCAGCCCGTGGCCGCCTCGACCCAGATCACCACGGACAGCGCCGGACTCGCCGCGGGCGAGGTGAAGATCCCCGTGAAGGACGGGGAGGTCCCCGCCTACCGCGCCATGCCCGCGGGCGGAAAGAACCTGCCCACGGTGCTGGTGGTGCAGGAGATCTTCGGCGTGCACGAGCACATCAAGGACGTCTGCCGGCGCCTCGCGAAGGCGGGATACCTGGCGATCGCCCCGGAACTCTACGCGCGCCAGGGCGACGTCTCGAAGCTCGCCGACATCGACCAGATCCGCCCGATCGTGGCCAGGGTGCCCGACGCGCAGGTGATGTCCGACCTCGATGCGGCGGCCGCCTGGGCCGCCAAGAACGGCGGCGACCCGGCGAAGCTCGCCGTCACCGGCTTCTGCTGGGGCGGGCGCATCACCTGGATGTACGCCGCCCACAACCCGAAGGT
>JAHCLE010000193.1 GCA_026125445.1 Burkholderiales bacterium | reverse complement strand
CCCGGGCTCGAGCCGCTTCTACCTGTCGCTCGAAGACAACCTGATGCGCATCTTCGCCGCCGACTGGGTGCAGCGCGTGATGGCGCGCATGGGCCTGAAGGAAGACGACATCATCGAATCGCCACTGGTGTCCAAGCAGATCGCCAACGCCCAGCGCAAGGTCGAGGCGCACAACTTCGACATCCGCAAGAACCTGCTCGACTTCGACGACGTCAACAACGACCAGCGCAAGGTGATCTACGGCCAGCGCGACGAACTGCTCGAGGCCGACAGCGTGCAGGAGAACATCGACGGCATCCGCGGCGACGTGGTGGCCGAACTGGTCGAGCGCTTCGTGCCGCCCGAATCCATCGACGACCAGTGGGACCTGCAGGGCCTGGAAGCGTCGATGGACCAGGAGTTCGGCCTGCGCCTGGACCTGCAGGGCCTGGTGCGCGGGCGCAAGGAGCTCGACGCCGAGGGCATCCAGGACCACGTGCGCGAATCGCTGGACAAGGTGTTCGCCGACAAGGAGGCGCAGGTCGGCCCCGAGACCATGCGCATGCTCGAGAAGCACATCATGCTCAACGTGCTCGACGAGAACTGGAAGCAGCACCTGGGACGCATGGACTACCTGCGCCAGGGCATCCACCTGCGCGGCTACGCGCAGAAGCAGCCCAAGCAGGAGTACAAGCGCGAGGCCTTCGAGCTCTTCGGCGCCATGCTCGACTCCATCAAGCGCCAGGTCACGCAGCACATGATGGCGGTGCAGATCCGCTCCCAGGCCGAGGTCGAGGAGGCCGAGCGCCGCGCCGAGGAGGCCGCGCAGGCGGTCCGCAACGTGCAGTACCACCACGCCGACCCCGACCAGGCGCTGGCCCAGTCCGCGGCGGAGGGCGCCGAGGCGGGCGAGGCGGTGGCCGCCGCGGAGGAGCCCGCGCAGCCCTTCGTGCGCTCCAGCCAGAAGATCGGCCGCAACGACCCGTGCCCCTGCGGCTCCGGCAAGAAGTACAAGAACTGCCACGGCAAGCTCGCCTGAGCCGGGCGCCGGGTTGACGCCCGGGCGGCGCGCGGCCATCCTCGCGCGCATGGACATCACCGTGCGCCGCGCCGAGCCCGGCGACTTCGAGGGCCTCTGGCGCGT
Source organism: Burkholderiales bacterium (assembly GCA_026125445.1). Taxonomy (GTDB): domain Bacteria; phylum Pseudomonadota; class Gammaproteobacteria; order Burkholderiales; family Usitatibacteraceae; genus FEB-7. The sequence goes on along the minus strand of JAHCLE010000193.1, from coordinate 3,328 downwards.
ATTCTCCGACGAGAGCGCCTACTCGGGCACGCTCCAGCTGCCGCTTCCTTCCCGCGAGCTGTGGCGCACGCGCCTGGCCGATCCCGCCGAGGGCCACTACCGCTTCGTCGCCTGCGCCGGGGACGAGATCGTCGGCAGCGCCGGGCTCCACCCGGCCGCGAACTCGCCCCGCCGGGCCCACGCGATGAGCGTGGGCGTCGCCGTGGCCGGATCCTGGCAGGGCAAGGGAGCGGGCAAGGCCCTGCTCTCGGCGCTCACGGGGTTCGCCGACGGCTGGCTCCACGTCTTCCGGCTCGAGCTCACGGTCTTCACCGACAACGAGCGCGCCATCGCCCTCTACCGCAAGTTCGGCTTCGAGGCCGAGGGCACGCACCGCGCCTACGCGCTGCGCGACGGACGCTACGCCGACGTGCTCGCCATGGCCCGCCTGCGGCCGAAGCCGCGCTGAGCTGGGCGGCTGTTCCCCGGCGAGGGCCGTGCGATAATTCCGGGCCTATGGCCGTCAACCTCACCGCGCCCCGCGCGCAAGATCTCCTGCCCGTCGCCGGCGTGCGCCTCGGCGTCGCCGAGGCCGGCATCCGCAAGAAGGACCGCAAGGACCTCCTGGTGGTGGAACTCGCCGCCGAGAGCCGCGTGGCGGGCGTGTTCACGAAGAACCGCTACTGTGCGGCGCCCGTGATCGTCTGCCGCGAGCACCTGGCGGGCGAGTCGCGCATCCGCGCCCTCGTGGTGAACACCGGGATCGCCAACGCCGGCACCGGCGCCACCGGGCTCGCCGACGCGCGCGCCACCTGCGCGGCCGTGGCCAGGGCGCTCGGCGTGGAGGCCCGCGCGGTGCTTCCGTTCTCGACGGGCGTGATCATGGAGCACCTGCCGGTCGATCGCCTCGTGGCCGGCATCCCGGCGGCCGTGGCGAACCTGCGCGAGGACGCCTGGGCCGATGCCGCCGCCGCCATCATGACCACCGACACGGTGCCCAAGGCCGTCTCGCGCCAGGTCGTGATCGACGGCGTGAAGATCACGGTCACCGGCATCGCCAAGGGCGCCGGGATGATCCAGCCCAACATGGCCACCATGCTGGGCTTCGTCGCCACGGACGCCGCCGTCGGGCACGACACGCTGCAGGACATGGTGCGCTTCGTGGCCGACCGCTCCTTCAATGCGGTCACGGTCGACGGCGACACCTCCACGAACGATTCCTTCGTGCTCGTCGCCACCGGCCGGGCCGGCAACCCGCGCATCGTCGGCGAGGGCACGGCGGAGTTCACGCGGCTCGCCGAGTGCGTGCTGGAGGTCGCCCAGATCCTCTCGCAGGCGATCGTGCGCGACGGGGAGGGGGCCACCAAGTTCATGACCCTCGTGGTCGAGGGCGGGGCGACGCGCGAGGAATGCCTGCGCGTGGGCAAGTCCATCGCCCACTCGCCGCTCGTGAAGACAGCCTTCTTCGCCTCCGACCCGAACCTCGGCCGGATCCTGTGCGCCGTGGGCAACGCGGGCATCGCGGACCTCGACCCCGCCAGGGTCACGCTCCACCTCGGCGACACGCTGGTGGCGGAGAAGGGCGGGCGCGCCGCCGCCTACACCGAGGAGCAGGGCAAGGCCGTGATGGCGCCGGCCGAGATCACCGTGCGCGTGGGCCTCGGGCGCGGCGTCGAGAGCGCCACCGTCTGGACCTGCGATTTCTCTTACGACTACGTGAAGATCAACGCGGACTACCGCAGTTGACCCGCCCGGGGGGGAGGACGCCATGGCCGGCAACGTGACCCCGCAGCTCGAGGCCTACTACGCCAAGCGCGCGCGCGAGTACGAGCGCATCTACGACAAGGCCGAGCGCCAGGACGAGCTCGCCTGGCTGCGCGGGCGCCTGCCGGCGCTCTTCGAGGGCCGGCGCGTGCTCGAGGTCGCCTGCGGCACCGGCTACTGGACGCAGTACATCGCGCAGAAGGCCGAGCGCGTGACCGCCTGCGACATCAACGAGGCGGTGCTCGAGATCGCGCGCGAGAAGCCGCTGCCGCCGGGGCGCGTCACCTTCGCGAAGGCCGACGCCTTCAATCCCGGCGGGCTGTGCGAGGGCTGCGACGCGGCCTTCGCGGGCTTCTGGTGGTCGCACGTGAGGAAGTCCGACCTCGCGCGCTGGCTCGCCTCGATGGCCAGGGCGCTGCCCTCCGGCTCGCTCGTGGCCATGCTCGACAACCGCTACGTCGAGGGCAGCTCCACGCCGATCTCGCGGCGCGACGCGGAGGGCAACACCTACCAGGTTCGGAGCCTCCTGTCGGGCGAGACCCACGAGGTGCTCAAGAATTTTCCCACCGCCGCCGAGCTCGCCGACGCCGTGCGTCCCATCGCCCGCGAGGCCTGGCTCGAGGAAACGCAGTACTACTGGCTCCTCGTCTTGAAGCTCAGATGACCGATTCCCTCGACCGCTTCCTCGGCCGCGTCGACAAGCTGCTCGACCGGCTCGAAACCCTCCTGCCCGCCGGCACGCAGCCGGTGGACTGGTCCGCCGGCACGGCCTTCCGCTGGCGCAAGCGCGCCGGCCGCGGCTACCTCGACCCGGTGCGCCACCCGCACGCCATCGCCTTCTCGGACCTGAAGGACATCGACGAGCAGAAGAAGCGGCTGCGCGAGAACACGGCCCAGTTCGTGGCCGGCAAGCCCGCCAACAACGTGCTCCTCACCGGCGCGCGCGGCACGGGCAAGAGCTCGCTCGTGAAGGCGGCGCTGAACGAGTTCTCGCGCAAGGGCCTGCGCCTCATCGAGGTGGACAAGGCCGACCTCGTGGACCTCCCGGACATCGTGGACCTGGTGGCCGGCCGCAAGGAGCGCTTCGTCGTCTTCTGCGACGACCTCTCGTTCGAGGCCTCCGACCCGGGATACAAGTCGCTCAAGGTGGCCCTGGACGGCACGATCGCCGGGTCGGCCGACAACCTGCTCATCTACGCCACCTCCAACCGCCGCCACCTCATGCCCGAGTTCATGCACGAGAACCTCGAGACGCGGCACGTCGGCGGCGAGATCCACCCCGGCGAGACCACCGAGGAGAAGATCTCGCTCTCGGAGCGCTTCGGGCTGTGGCTCTCGTTCTATCCCTTCGACCAGGACGAGTACCTCGACATCGTCACGCACTGGGTGGGGGCGCTCGGCGGCAAGGCCGACGACGCCGCGAGGTCCGCGGCGCTGCTGTGGGCGCTGGAGAGAGGCTCGAGGAGCGGGCGCGTGGCGTGGCAGTTCGCCAAGGACTACGTGGGCCGCGGCGCCGGCTCCCGCGCGCGCAAGTGACGAAGATCACCGAGGTCGCCGCCGCCGTCATCGAGCGGCCCGACGGCGA
>JAHCLE010000192.1 GCA_026125445.1 Burkholderiales bacterium | reverse complement strand
GGCGGGCGGCCCATGATCGCGAGGTCCACCTGGTTCGCCTGCAGGGCCCCGATCACCTCCTCGCGGTTCACGACCGAGAGCTTCACGGTGACGCCGGGGTGCCGGCGCGAGAACTCCGAGAGCAGGCGCGGGGCGAAGTACTTGGCGGTGCTGACCACCGCCAGGTGCAGGCGCCCGCCCGAGACGCCGCGGATCGCCGCGAGCGCGTCCTCGCAGTCCTTGAGGCCGCTGTGCACCTCGAGGGCGAAGCGCGCCACCTCGGCCCCGGCCTCCGTCAGGTGGATCTTCTTGCCCACCTGCTCGAAGAGCGGCAGCCCCGCCTGCGACTCCAGGCTCTTCACCTGCATCGAGACGGCGGGCTGGGTGAGGTGCAGCTCCTCGGCGGCGCGCGAGAAGGACAGGTGCCGCGCCACGGCCTCGAAGACCTTGAGCTGGCGCAGCGTGATGTGGCGTAGCGGCATGGCGCCTCCGGGACCTTATGGAAACGATAACTTTTTTTGAGTTTACCTTATGGCAGCGCGGCCCTAGATTTGACCGGCATCCCCCGCCACCGGAAACCGACCCATGAACGCCGCCGACCCCCTCCTCGCCCATCGCCTCGCCAGCGAGCCCTGGTACCGCCCCGTCGCCGACGAGGTGGCGCTCTTCGAGGCCGCCTGGCAGGCTCGCATGCCGATGATGCTCAAGGGGCCCACCGGCTGCGGCAAGACGCGGTTCGTCGAACACATGGCGTGGAAGCTCGGAAAGCCCCTGGTGACGGTGGCCTGCAACGAGGACATGACCGCCGCCGACCTCGTCGGGCGCTACCTCCTGGACGCCTCCGGCACGCGCTGGCAGGACGGCCCGCTCGCGCTCGCCGCGCGCCACGGCGCCATCTGCTACCTCGACGAGGTGGTCGAGGCGCGCCAGGACACCACCGTCGTGATCCACCCGCTCACCGACACGCGCCGCGCGCTCCCCCTCGAGAAGAAGGGCGAGCTCCTGCACGCCCACCCCGACTTCCTGCTCGTCATCTCCTACAACCCCGGCTACCAGAGCCTCATGAAGGACCTCAAGCCCTCGACCAAGCAGCGCTTCGGGGCGCTGGACTTCGGCTATCCCGCGCACGCGGTCGAGGCCGAGATCGTGGCGCACGAGGCGGGGGTGGACGCGGCCGTGGCCTCGAAGCTGGTGAGCGTGGCCGAGCGGGCCCGCAACCTCAAGGGCCACGGGCTCGACGAGGGCATCTCCACGCGCATGCTCGTGCACGCGGGCTCGCTCATGGCGCGCGGCGTGGAGCCCGTGGCGGCCTGCCGCGTGGCGCTCGTGCGGCCCATCACCGACGACCCCGACATGCGCGACGCGCTCGACGCGGCCGTCACCACCTACTTCTGATCGCTTCCCGGAGAGTCGCGCCGTGGGCGTGAACCTCGACGACTACCGCGAGCTGCTGGAGGACCTGGGCCCGCACGCGGCCGAGGTGCTGCGCGCCTCCTGGCAGGAGGCCTCGCGCGCCCTCTCGACGCGCGGCCTCGAAGCCTGGCTCGAGGGCGCGCGGTCCCTGCACGCGCTGGGCCGCGGCCCGGAGGTCGTCTCCGCCTTCCTCCTCGGCGCCCCCGCCGTGGCCCGCGAGGTGGGCGAGGAGGCGCTTTCCGAAATGCTGCGCGCCTCGCTCTCGCTCGCCTCGAAGACGAGCGGCGGCGTGATCGCGCTCGCCTTCTCCGCGGCCCCCACGGCGGCGCGCCGGCTCGCGGACCCCGAGCTTTTCCGCGGCTGGCTCGAGCTCCTGGCGCAGCTGGTCGCGCAGGCCCCGCGCGGCGTGCGGCCGATGCTCGAGAACATGGACCGGCTGCTGGCCGTGCTCACGCTCGGAGGCCTGCGGCGCTGGGCCCTGTGGGGCGCGCGGGCGCACGCCACCGACTTCGCCGCCCAGGAACGCTACTTCGGGCTCGCGAGCCCCGAGGCGCTCTCGATCCTGCAGAAGGAGCGCAAGGGCACGCTCCTCGTCGACGTCCACCGCCGGCTCTCGATGTACCTGCGCGCGCTCTGGGGGCGCGAGTTCTGGCTGCGCCCCGCCGCGGGCGAAGGGGAAGCCCGCCCCTTCATCGCCGACTTCACCCTCCACGTGCCGGACGCGCTCGACGACACGCCGGAGGCGGCCGGGCCGGATCTCTACCGCGCCATGGCCGCCCACGCCGCCGCCCACCTCGCGTACACGCGCGAGCCGATGTCGGCCGAGGGACTCACGCCCCTGCAGATGGCGGCCATCGGCGTGATGGAGGACGCGCGCGTGGAGGCGCTCGCCGCCCGCGACTTCCCGGGACTGGCCGGAATCTGGCGGCGCCTGCACCGCGCCACCCCCACGGAAGAGGCGAGCGTGGGCGCCCTCCTCGGCCGCGTGGCGCGCGCGCTCGCCGATCCCGCCTACGAGGACCCGCACCCGGTCGTTTCCGCCGCCCGGCGGCGTTGGACCGAAAGCGCATTGCCCCTCGAGACCAACCGCGTATCGTGGGACGAGGGCGTCACGCTGGCGCACGACCTCGCGCGAGCGCGGCTCGCCTTCCACCCGCGCGAGGACCGGGCCGACGTGCCCTACCGCGACGACAACCGCTACCTCTGGGAATTCGACGAGGCCGACGCGGCCGGGGCCACCCCCTGGCAGGAGCGGCAGGTGCGCCGGCGCGTGAGCCTCATGGAGTTCGTGAACGAGACCGAGGTCGAGGGCGCCGGCGACGACGCGCAGGAGATCTGGACCCTCACGACGGAGCTCTTCCCCTACGAGGACCACGGCCGCAGCTACAACGAGCTCGAGGGCCGGCCCCCGGCGCCGGAACCCATCCGCTATCCGGAATGGGACTATCGCCTGCAGGTCGACCGCCCCGACTGGTGCACCGTGCTCGAGGGCCAGGCGGCATCCGGCGACGCGGCGGCGATCGACGCCCTGGTGGCGGCCAACCGGCCGCTCGCCGAAAGGCTGCGCCGCCTCATCGAGGCCCTGCATCCCGAGGGGGTGCAGCGGCTGCGCCGCCAGGAGGAAGGCGACGACCTCGACCTCGAGGCGGCGGTGCGCGCCATGGTGGACCTTCGCCTGGGCGCCACTCCCGACACGCGGGTGCACCGGCGCTCGGTCCGGCGCGAACGCGACCTCGCCATACTCTTCCTGCTCGACCTCTCGCAGTCGACCAACGAGCGCGTGCGCGGCGCCGACTCGACGGTGCTGGACCTCACGCGCGAGGCCGCGGCGCTCCTCGCCGACGCGATGGCGAAGCTGGGCGACCCCTTCGCCATCCACGGCTTCTGCTCCAACGGCCGGCAGGAGGTGGACTACACCCGGTTCAAGGACTTCGCCGAGCCCCACGGCGAAGCCAGCAAGGCGAGGCTCGCGGCCATGAAGGGCGAGCTCTCCACGCGAATGGGGGCGGCCATGCGCCACGCCGGCGCGATCCTCGCCCGCCGCCCCGAGAGGAAGCGGCTGCTGGTGGTACTGACCGACGGGGCGCCGTCGGACGTGGACGTGCGCGACCCCCAGTACCTGCGGGCCGACGCGAGGAAGGCCGTGGAGTCGCTGGCCCGCGAGGGCGTGGCCGCCTTCTGCGTGAGCCTGGACCCTGCCGCCGACGACTACGTCTCGCGCATCTTCGGCGCCGGGCGCTATGCCGTGGTCGACCGCGTCGAGCGCCTTCCGGAGAGGCTTCCGCTCCTCACCCTGGGGCTGCTGCGCTGATGCCCCCCGAGGATCATTTCCACCTTATGAAAACGATAAAGAAGCGTGACTGTCCCTTATGACAGCAAGCGCTTAAATTGGACCCGAACCGACCCGACGACGAGGACACGACCATGAAGCCAGCCGCCAAGGCCTACAGCGCCGGCGTGAAGGAATACCGCCACACGTACTGGGAGCCCCACTACGAGGTGAAGGACACCGACCTCCTCGCCTGCTTCAAGATCACGCCGCAGCCGGGCGTGGACCGGGAGGAGGCCGCCGCCGCGGTCGCCGCCGAGTCCTCCACCGGCACCTGGACCACCGTGTGGACCGACCTCCTCACGGACCTGGACCACTACAAGGGCCGCGCCTACCGCATCGAGGACGTGCCCGGCGACGACACCTGCTTCTACGCCTTCATCGCCTACCCCATCGACCTCTTCGAGGAGGGGTCGGTCGTGAACGTCTTCACCTCGCTCGTGGGCAACGTCTTCGGCTTCAAGGCCATCCGGGCGCTGCGCCTGGAGGACGTGCGCTTCCCCATCGCCTACGTGATGACCTGCGGCGGCCCGCCCAACGGCATCCAGGTCGAGCGCGACAAGATGGACAAGTACGGCCGGCCGCTGCTGGGCTGCACCATCAAGCCCAAGCTGGGGCTCTCCGCCAAGAACTACGGCCGCGCGGTCTACGAGTGCCTGCGCGGGGGCCTGGACTTCACGAAGGACGACGAGAACGTGAACTCGCAGCCCTTCATGCGCTGGCGCGACCGCTTC
>JAHCLE010000191.1 GCA_026125445.1 Burkholderiales bacterium | reverse complement strand
GCCCGCAACTCCGGCACGACCGCGGACCTCAACGCCATCGCGAGGACCCAGGCGGGCTATTCGGTGGTGGGGACGGGCGGGACGATCGTCTCGTCGTTCTAGCCACCCTCATCCCCGACCCTTCTGCCCTTAGTTGGCCCCGACAAGTCGGGGACCCCCGGGGAGAAGGGAGAAATGTGCTGTAACGTACCGGCGGCGGCGATACCCTACAATTCGCCCCCCGGAAACTGCATTTCGTCCCACTCCGGTGGCCACGAGCCTCCCGGGGGCATACCCTCGCGCAACTCCCGAAACCCGGAAGAAACGCCATGACGCTTCGCCATACCCTGGTCCTCGTCCTCGCCATCGCCCTGGCCGCCTGCGACAAGGGGCCGGCCGCGCCCCAGAAGGGCGCCGGCGCCCCCGCCGGGCAACCCCTCCTGCTCGCCGCCGAGGACGTCATCACGGTCGCCAGCAGCACCCTCGCCTCGGGCCCGGTCATCACCGGCTCGGTGCAGCCCGAGCGCCGGGCCGACCTGCGCGCCGAGGTCTCCACCGTGGTCCTGCAGGTGCTGCGGGAGAACGGCGATGCCGTGCGCCGCGGCGATCTCCTCGTGCGCCTGGACGACACGGCCATCCGCGACGGACTGGCCTCGGCCGAATCCGCCAGCCGCGCGGCCGCGCAGGCCTACGAGCAGGCCGAGCGCCAGCTCGAGCGCATGAAGACCCTTCGCGCCTCGGGCATGGCCTCCGCCCAGCAGCTCGAGGACGCCGAGGTCCGCCGCAACAACGCGCTGAGCGACCTCGAGGGGGCCAAGACGCGCGTCGTGCTGGCCCGCCAGCAGCTGCAGCGCACCGAGGTGCGCGCGCCCTTCGACGGCATCGTGAGCGACCGCAAGGTCTCGGCCGGGGACACGGCCCAGGTCGGCAAGGAACTGGTGAAGGTGATCGACCCGGCCAGCATGCGCTTCGAGGGACTGGTGTCCGCGGACAACATCGGCGCGGTGAAGGCCGGGCAGAACGTGAGCTTCCGCGTGAACGGCTATCCCGAGCAGCTCTTCACCGGCAAGGTCCGGCGCGTGAACCCGGCCGCCAACGCGACCACCCGCCAGGTCGAGGTGCTCGTCGACTTCACCGGCGACAAGCAGCCGCGGCTCGCCGGGCTCTACGCCGAGGGCCACATCGAGACCTCCACCGCCGCGAGCCTCATGCTGCCGGCCACCGCGCTCGTGCGCGACGGCGACCGAACCTCCGCCTGGCGCGTGAAGGACGGCAAGCTCCAGAAGGCCACGCTCGCCATGGGCGAGCGCGACCCGCGCACGGGCCAGTACGTCCTCAAGGGCGGCCTGGCGGAGGGCGACCAGGTGGTGCGCCACCCGAACGCGCTTCTCAAGGAAGGCCAGCTCGTCCAGGCCTCGACGCCGCCCGCGCCCACGAAGGCCGCGTCCAAGGAAGACGCCGCGCCGGCGCGCAACTGACCCCCGGGAGGGCCCCATGCTCCTGTCCGACTTCAGCATCAAGCGGCCGGTCTCGACGGTCGTCGTCATCATCGGCCTGATGTGCCTGGGGCTGCTCGCGCTCAAGAACCTGCGCGTGAACCAGATCCCGGACGTCGAGCAGCCGGTGATCGTGGTGAACATCCCCTATCCGGGCGCCTCGCCGGAGACCGTCGAGCGCGAGATCGTCAACCGCGTCGAGAAGGCGCTGCAGTCGATCCCGCAGGTCTACCAGATCCGCTCCACCGCGGCCGAGAGCAACGCCCAGATCGTCATCATCTTCAACTTCAAGAAGAACATGGTGGAGGCCTCCGACGAGATCCGGAACGCCATCGCCTCCGTGCGCCACAAGCTGCCGGTGGAGATGCGCGAGCCGATCCTGCGGCGAATCGACCCCTCCGCGCAGCCCATCATGCAGATGGCGCTCTCGTCGAGCTCGCAGACGCACGCGGAGATCTCGCGCCTGGCCGAGGACGTGCTCGCCGACCGGTTCCGCGCCATCGACGGCGTGGCGGTGGTGAACGTGAACGGGGCGCTGCGCCGCGAGCTCTCGGTGTTGCTGCGCGCCGAGAAGCTGCGCGAGTTCAACGTCTCGGTGACCGACGTGGTCAACGCCCTGCGCATGCAGAACACCACCGCCCCGGTCGGGCGCGTGAAGGGGCCGCTCGACGAGCAGAGCATCCGCCTGGTGGGCCGCATCGAGTCGCCGGCCGAGTTCGAGCAGATCGTCATCAAGCGCCGCGGCAACGAGGTGGTGCGCCTGGGCCAGGTGGCGAGCGTCTCCGACGGCTTCGCCGAGCTCGCGGGCTTCAGCGTGCGAAACGGGCACCCCAACGTCGGCATCGCGGTCACGCGCTCGCGCGACGCGAGCACGGTGTCGGTCGCGGCCAAGATCCGCAAGACGGTCGAGGAGATCGGCAAGACCCTGCCGGCGGGCACGAAGCTCGAGGTGACGCAGGACGGCGGCGAGGACGCCGAGGCGAGCCTCAGGAACGTGATCGAGGCGCTCATCTTCGGCGCCATGCTCACCATCTTCGTGGTCTACGCCTTCCTCAACTCCTGGCGCTCCACGCTCATCACGGCGCTGTCGCTGCCGACGTCGGTCATCGCCGCCTTCATCGCGGTGTGGGCCTGCGGCTTCACCCTGAACTTCATGACGCTGCTGGCGCTCTCGCTCGCCATCGGCGTGCTGATCGACGACGCCATCGTCGTGCGCGAGAACATCGTGCGCCACATGGAGCGAGGCGAGGACCGCGTCACCGCGGCCCGCGCGGGCACGGCCGAGATCGGCCTCGCGGTGACGGCGACCACCTTCTCGATCATCGCGGTGTTCATCCCGGTGGCCTTCATGGGCGGCGGCGCCGGCGAGTGGTTCCGCCCGTTCGCCCTCACCGTGGCCACCTCCGTGCTGGTGAGCCTCTTCATCTCCTTCACGCTCGACCCGATGCTATCGGCCTACTGGGGAGACCCGGTGGGCTACCAGCACCAGGAGAAGAAGGGCGTGCGCCTGTGGCTCTCGCGCTTCAACGCCTGGTTCGACCACCAGGCCGACCGCTACGGCAACGTGATCGCCTGGGCGCTGCACCACCGCAAGTGGATGACCGCCATCGCGGTGGCGAGCCTCGTGGGAGCGCTCGTCCTGCAGGCCACCGTGGGGGGCTCGAGCTTCCTGCCCGCCTCCGACGTGGGCATGGTGGCCATCGAGGTGCGAACGCCCTCGAGCGCGAGCCTGGACTACGCGCGCCTCAAGGTCGAGAAGGCCGCCGAGCTCGCGCGCACGATTCCCGAGACGGTGGCCACCAACAGCCGCGTGGACGCGAGCGGCGGGCGCGTGTACGTGGACATCGGCAAGAGCACGAAGCGCAAGCGCTCGGCCGCCGAGATCGCGGTGCAGCTGCGCGGCCTGATGGCGCAGCTGGTCGGCGCGGAGTACGTGGTGCTCGACGACCTGAACAACGGGGCGAGGAAGCCGGTGCAGATCCAGTTCTCCGGCCCCGACTCGCGCCGCCTCATGGCCATCACCGCCGACTTCATGGAGAAGCTCGCCAAGGTGCCGGGCGCGGTCGACGTGGGGCTCTCCGAGCAGGAGCCGAAGGACGAGCTCAAGATCGAGCTCGACCGGGGCCTGGCCAACGCGCTGGGCATCGCCGTGGGCGACGCGGCGCAGGCGCTGCGCGTGGCCTTCGCGGGCGTGGAGGTGGGCGACTGGGTCGACCCCACCGGGGAATCGCGCGACGTCGCGGTGCGCCTGCACCCCGACGACCGCGTGGACGCCGCCAACATCGAGCGCCTGCCCATCAGCGTGACGGGCGGCAACATGATGGTGCCGCTCGACCAGATCGCCACCATCACCATGGGCAAGGGCCCGGCGCAGATCCAGCACTCCGACGGCAAGCGGATGATCGCGGTCTCCGCCAACGCCCAGGGGCGCTCGCCCGGCGAGGTGACCTCCGACGCGATGAAGATCGCGAAGCAGATCGAGTTCCCGCCGGGTTACGGCCTGGAGCTGGGCGGCGCCTCGCGCGACCAGAAAGAGGTGTTCTCGGAGATGGGCATCGCGCTCGTCATGGGCATCGCGCTCATGTACCTGGTGCTCGTGATGCAGTTCGGCTCGTTCACCGCGCCGCTGCCGGTGATGCTCTCGCTGCCGCTTTCCCTCATCGGCGTGGTGCTGGCGCTGCTGGCCACGGGCGGCACGCTCAACCTCATGAGCTTCATCGGCGTCATCATGCTCATGGGCCTGGTGGCCAAGAACGCGATCCTGCTCCTCGACTGCGCGCGCAAGGAGGAGGCGCAGGGCATCGACCGCGAGGAGGCGCTCATGCACGCCGGGCGCGTGCGCCTGCGGCCCATCCTCATGACCACCTTCGCCCTCATCGCCGGCATGCTGCCGGTGGCCATCGGCCTGGGCGAGGGCGGCGAGTTCTATCGCCCGATGGCGGTGGCCATCATCGGGGGCACGATCACCTCGACGCTCCTCACGCTCCTCGTGGTGCCGAC
>JAHCLE010000190.1 GCA_026125445.1 Burkholderiales bacterium | reverse complement strand
CTGTGCGAGCGCACCTGCCCCGAGGACGCGATCACGCTGCGCCCGCGGCTCCTCCTCGCGCCGTCCGTGCGCGAGGCGCGCGTGCTCAACGAGACGCAGCCGTTCCATTGCGTTTCCTGCGGCAAGCCGTTCGGGACGCGCCAGATGGTCGACGCGATGCTCGGAAGGCTCGCGGGCCACTCGATGTTCTCCGACCCGGCGGCCCTCAGGCGCCTGCAGATGTGCGCCGACTGCCGCGTCGTCGACATGATGTCCAACAAGAACGAAGTCTCGGTGCTCAAGCTGTGACGACCCAGGCCGCCGTCCGCGTCGAAGTCCCGCGCCCGGTCGCCCCGGAGGACGCGGCGCGCGCGGACTTCTACGCGCTCCTCGCCGCGCTCTTCCAGCGCGCGCCGGACGCGAGGCTGCTGCAGACCCTCGCCATCGCCCCGCCCATCGAGGGGGGGAGCGAGGAACTCGCGCGCGCCTGGTCGCAGCTCGCGGCGGCATCCGCGGCGATGGATCCCGAGGCGGCCGCGGAGGAGTACGAGACGCTCTTCGTCGGCGTGGGCAAGGCGAAGGTGTCGATCTACTCGGGCTGGTACACGAGCGCCCTGTGGATGGAGCCGGCGCGCCTTCGCATCATCGAGGCGCTTTCCGGGCTGGGGCTCGCGCGGCCCGCGGGCGTCTCCGAGCCCGAGGATCATTTTTCCGCCCTCTTCGAGACGATGCGCGTGCTCGTGGCGGGCGGGGCGGGGAGGGCTCCGGCGAGCCTCGCCGAGCAGAGGCAGTTCTACGAAGGGCACGTGAAGCCGGGCGTGGGGGCCTTCCTCGCGGCGGTGCGCGAGGCCCCGGAATCGAATTACTACCGCAAGGTCGCAGCCGTCGGCGAGGCTTTCGTCGGCATCGAAAACGAGTCGTTCAACCTGGGTTGAAACCGCAGTTTCTTCGCGAAATACAGGAGGCGTGACATGAACAACGAGAGAAAACCCAACAGCCGCAGGAAGTTCCTGCTCAACGCGGGCCTCGGGGGCGCGGGCGTCGCCGCGGCCGCCGTCGCCGGCAAGCAGGCGGTGTCCGCAGCGACGGACGCGACCGCTTCAGCGAAGAAGCGGGGCTACCACGTCTCCGAGCACATCCTGAAGTACTACAAGACCACGCAAGTCTGAGGAGGCCGACCATGCTGCTCAACCGCAAATCCGAAGGCCGGGCCGAGCGCGCCAATCCGCTGACCCGCGCCATGGGCGCCCTCGGGGCGAAGACCGTGGACCGCCGCTCGTTCCTCAAGGGCACGGGCATCACCGCCGGCGCGGCCGCTTTCGCGAGCCAGCTGCCGCTCAACATGATCGGCGAGGCGAACGCCGCCGCCGAGGCCAAGGGCGGCAAGATCGAGGTGAAGCGCACCGTCTGCACGCACTGCTCGGTGGGCTGCTCGGTCGACGCCCACGTGCAGAACGGCGTGTGGGTGCGCCAGGAGCCGGTGTTCGACTCCCCGCTCAACCTGGGCGCGCACTGCGCCAAGGGCGCCTCGGTGCGCGAGCACGGCATGACCGAGCACTCGCACCGCCTGAAGAGCCCGATGAAGCTGGTCGACGGCAAGTACCGCAAGATCACCTGGGAGCAGGCGATCAACGAGATCGGCGACAAGCTGCTGCAGATCCGCAAGGAGAGCGGCCCCGACGCGGTGTTCTGGCTGGGCTCCTCCAAGCACTCGAACGAGCAGTCCTACATGTTCCGCAAGTTCGTGTCGATGTTCGGCACGAACAACATGGACCACCAGGCGCGCATCTGCCACTCCACGACGGTGGCGGGCGTGGCGAACACCTGGGGCTACGGCGCCATGACCAACTCCTACAACGACCTGATGAACTCGAAGGCGATGTTCTTCATCGGGTCGAACGCGGCCGAGGCGCACCCCGTCTCGATGCTGCACTGCCTGCACGCCAAGGAGACCGGCTCGAAGCTGATCGTGGCCGATCCGCGCTTCACGCGCACGGCGGCCAAGGCCGACCAGTACATCCGCTTCCGCTCCGGCACCGACGTGCCGCTGCTCTTCGGCATGCTCTACCACATCTTCAAGAACGGCTGGGAGGACAAGAAGTACCTCAACGACCGCGTCTACGGGATGGAGAAGGTGCGCGAGGAGGTGATGAAGAACTGGACGCCGGACAAGGTCCAGGAGGCCTGCGGAGTCCCCGAGGCCGAGGTGTACGCGGCCGCCGAGACGATGGCCAAGAACCGGCCCTCGACGATCGTGTGGTGCATGGGCCAGACCCAGCACTCCATCGGCAACGCGATGGTGCGCGCCTCCTGCATCCTGCAGCTGGCCCTGGGCAACGTGGGCGTCTCCGGCGGCGGCACGAACATCTACCGCGGCCACGACAACGTGCAGGGCGCCACGGACGTGGGCCCGAACCCCGACTCCCTGCCGGGCTACTACGGCATAGTCACCGGCTCCTGGAAGCACTGGTGCCGCGTCTGGGGCGTCGACTACGAGTGGATGAAGGGCCGCTTCGCCTCGCAGGCGATGATGGAGAAGCCCGGCATGACGCTCTCGCGCTGGATCGACGGCGTGACCGAGAAGAACGAGCTCATCGACCAGGACAACAACCTGCGCGCCGTCGTCTACTGGGGCCACGCCCCGAACTCGCAGACGCGCGGCCTGGAGATGAAGACGGCCATGGAGAAGGTCGACCTGATGGTGGTCGTCGACCCGTACCCCTCGGCCTCCGCCGTGATGCCCGACCGCAAGGAAGGCGTCTACCTGCTGCCGGCGGCCACCCAGTTCGAGACCTCGGGCTCGGCCACGGCCTCCAACCGCTCGATCCAGTGGCGCGAGAAGGTCGTCGAGCCCCTCTTCGAGTCCAAGCCCGACCACACCATCATGTACGCCTTCGCGAAGAAGTTCGGCTTCGCCGACGAGTTCGTGAAGAACATCAAGCTGGTGAAGGACAAGAGCGGCTGGGACGAGCCGCTCGTCGAGGACATCCTGCGCGAGATCAACCGCGGCGTGTGGACGATCGGCTACACGGGGCAGAGCCCCGAGCGCCTGAAGGCCCACATGCGCCACATGGACGCCTTCGACCCGAAGACGCTTCGCTGCACCAAGTCGGTCGTCGACAAGGAGACCGGCTACGACCTCGAGGGCGACTACTTCGGCCTGCCGTGGCCCTGCTACGGCAATCCCTCGCTCAAGCACCCGGGCTCGCCCAACCTGTACGACACCTCCAAGCACGTGATGGACGGCGGCGGGAACTTCCGCGCCAACTTCGGCGTGGTGCGCGACGGCGAGTCGCTGCTCGCGGCCGACGGCTCGCACTCCAAGGGCGCCGACATCACCACGGGCTACCCGGAGTTCGACCACGTGCTGCTCAAGAAGCTGGGCTGGTGGAGCGAGCTCACGCCCGAGGAGCAGAAGGAGGCCGAGGGCAAGAACTGGAAGAACGACCTCTCGGGCGGCATCCAGCGCGTGGTGCTCAAGAACCACGGCTGCCACCCGTTCGGCAACGCCAAGGCGCGGGCCGTCGTCTGGAACTTCCCGGACGCGATCCCGAAGCACCGCGAGCCGATCTACTCCAACCGCCCGGACCTCGTCGCCAAGTACCCGACGCACGACGACAAGAAGGCCTTCTGGCGCCTGCCGACGCTCTACAAGACGGTGCAGCAGAAGGCGATCGCCGACAAGGTGCACGAGAAGTACCCGATCGTGCTGACCTCGGGGCGCCTGGTCGAGTACGAGGGCGGCGGCGAGGAGACGCGCTCCAACCCGTGGCTCGCGGAACTGCAGCAGGAGAACTTCGTGGAGGTCAACCCGAAGGACGCCGAGTCCCGCGGCATCAAGTACTGGGACTACGTCTGGGTGAGCACGCCGACCGGCGCGCGCATCAAGGTCCGGGCGCTCGTCACCGAGCGCGTGGGCCAGGGCGTCTCCTGGATCCCGTTCCACTTCGCGGGCTGGTGGCAGGGCAAGGACCTGCTCGACAAGTACCCGGAGGGCGCGGCGCCGATCGTGCGCGGCGAGGCCGTCAACACGGCCACGACCTACGGCTACGACTCGGTGACGATGATGCAGGAGACCAAGACCACCCTGTGCCAGATCGAGCGCGCCTAGCGCACCGCCACGGATATTAGGAGAGACACATGGCCAGAATGAAATTCATCTGTGACGCCGAGCGCTGCATCGAGTGCAACGGCTGCGTGACGGCGTGCAAGAACGAGCACGAGGTGCCCTGGGGAGTCAACCGGCGGCGCCTGGTGACGGTGAACGACGGCAAGCCCGGCGAGCGCTCCATCTCGGTGGCGTGCATGCACTGCACCGACGCCCCCTGCATGGCGGTCTGCCCCGTCGACTGCTTCTACAAGACGGAAGAGGGCATCGTCCTGCACGACAAGGACCTGTGCATCGGCTGCGGCTACTGCTTCTACGCCTGCCCCTTCGGCGCGCCGCAGTTCCCGCAGGCCGGCGCCTTCGGCCTGCGCGGCAAGATGGACAAGTGCACCTTCTGC
>JAHCLE010000019.1 GCA_026125445.1 Burkholderiales bacterium | reverse complement strand
ACGCGAGCGCGAGGGCGCGGATGAGGGGCGTCTTCATGGGTTTCCTCCGGGAGGTGGACTTGTGCGGCGTTTGGGCTGATTCTAGCAGCGATGGCCGCGCAACCCGGTCACGACCGCCACGCATCCGGAAAGACAATGGCCGAACTCGTTTTCCGCGACGACGCCTACGCCCGCGCCTGCCGCGCACGCGTGCTGGCGGCGACCCCGGCGGGGATCGAGCTCGACCGCACGGTGTTCTACCCGACCGGCGGCGGCCAGCCCGGCGACACGGGCTCGCTCCTGCGCCCGGACGGCAGCCGCGTGCGCATCGCGGGGACGGTGAAGGGGGAGGGGGCCGACGCGGTCCTGCACCTGCCCGCCCCGGGCGAGGCGCTGCCCGCCCCCGGCGAGGAGGTCGAGGCGGCGCTCGACTGGGAGAGGCGCTACCGCCACATGCGCTTCCACACGGCTCTGCACCTCCTTTGCGCGGTCGTGCCCGCGCCGGTGACCGGCGGCCAGGTGTCCGAGGACAAGGCCCGCCTGGACTTCGACATCGGGATGGAGCGCCTGGTGAAGGAGACGATCGAAGCGGAATTGAACCGTCTCGTCGCCGAGGGGCACCCCGTTCGCCCCCGCTGGATCACGGATGCCGAGCTCGACGCCCGGCCCGAGCTGGTGCGCACGATGTCGGTGCAGCCCCCGCGCGGGCTGGGCGGCGTGCGCGTCCTCGAGATCGAGGGGGTGGACCTGCAGCCCTGCGGCGGGACGCACGTGGCCGACACCCGCGAGGTGGGACGGCTCGCGGTGACGAAGATCCGCAGCGAAGGGGCCCGCAACCGCCGTGTGGTGCTCGGTTTCGCCTGAAATGCGCGCCGTTATCGTTGCCATCGGGCCGCGCCGGGGCGCGTGGTAGCCTCGACCCGTAATCGCCCGCAAGAGCGCCCGCCCCCCATGGCCGTCACGCCCCACGATCCGAAGCCGAGCGGCACCGCCGAGGTCCTCGAGGACCCGCTGCGACACGCCGCGCTCTTCGACAGCTTCCCCGCCCTCGTGTGGTGCGCGGACGGCGACGGCGGCTGCAGCTTCGTGAACCAGGCCTGGACGGACTACACGGGGCGCGGCCTGGACCTGGAGCGCGGCGCGGGCTGGCTCGAGGCGATCCACCCGGAGGACCGCGAGGCCGTGGGCCGGCAGTGGTCGGAGGCCTTCGGCCTGCGCCGGCGCCTGGACACGGAGTTCCGCCTGCGCAGGGCCGCCGGCGACTACGGCTGGGTGCACCACGCCGCGGAGCCCGTGAACGACGCCACGGGGCGGCTCGCGGGCTACCTGGGCGCCTGCCACGACATCAGCGAGCGGCGCTACGCCGAGCTCTCGGCGAAGGCGCGCGCCCAGGAGGTGCGGCTGCTGGCCGACAACGTCCCGGCGCTCATCGCGCACTTCGCGGCGGACAACCTGCGCTGCCTCTTCGCGAACAAGGCCTACGCCTCCACCTGGGGCTGGGACGTGGACTCGATCGTCGGCCACACGGTCGAGGAGATCATCGGCCCGCAGGGCTTCCGCGAGATCGAGCCGCACATCGGCCGCGTGGTCCGCGGCGAGACGGTGACCTACGAGCGCACGATCCAGGCGGCCGACGGGGACGCAGCGCGTGCTCGAGGTGAACCTGCTGCCGCGGCTGGGCGACGACGGCGCCGTCCTCGCGGCCTTCGTGATGATCACGGACATCACGCGCCACCGCCTTTCCGAGCTCGCGGTGCGCGAGAGCGAGGAGCGCCTGCGCAAGTTCGCCGACGCGACGCACGAGGGCATCGTCTTCCACGAGAACGGCGTGATCACCGACTGCAACGACGCGGGGCTGCGCCTCATCGGCTACCGCTACGAGGAGCTCGTGGGCCGGCCCGTGCTGGACTTCGTGGCGCCGGACGCGCGCGACACCGTCCTCAACAACATCCGCATGGGCTACGAGCGCGCCTACGAGGCCGCGATCGTGCACAAGGACGGCAGCCGCGTCGCGGTGGAGCTCACCGGCAAGGTGATGCCCTACAAGGGCAAGCACTACCGCATGACGGTGCTGCGCGACATCCGCGACCGCAAGGAGGCCGAGGCGCGCATCCAGTTCCTCGCCCACCACGACACGCTCACGGGGCTGCCCAACCGGGTGCTGCTCATGGACCGGCTCGAGTTCATCCTCGCTTCCGCCCGGCGGCGAAGCGCGAAGGTGGGGATCCTCTTCATCGACCTGGACAACTTCAAGACGGTGAACGACTCCCTCGGGCACGCCGCCGGCGCGCTGCTGCGCCTGACGGCCTCGCGCATCGAGGCGACGCTCAGGTCCGTGGACGTGGTCTCCCGGCGGGCGGCGACGAGTTCCTGGTGGTCCTGCCGGACCTGGAGGACGAGCAGTCGCCGGTCGCGGTGGCCGAGAAGCTCCTCGCGGCGGTGAGCGAGCCCGTCACTGGAGGGGCCAGAGCCTGTCGGTGAGCCCGTCGATCGGCATCGCCGTCTTCCCGCGCGACGGCGCCGGCGCCGACACGCTCATCCGCAACGCCGACGCCGCGATGTACCTCGCCAAGGACCGCGGCCGCAGCAACTTCCAGTTCTTCAGCGAGCGCCTGTCGCAGGCGGCGTTCAACACGCTCGCTCGAGACGCGCCTGCGGGAGGCGATCCGCGACGAGGCCTTCGAGCTGCTCTACCAGCCGCAGGTGCGCGTGGACACCGGGCGGCTCGTGGGCGTCGAGGCGCTCATCCGCTGGCCGCAGAAGGAAGGCCCGACGGTGATGCCCAACGACTTCATCCCCATCGCCGAGCAGCGCGGCCTCATCATGCCCATCGGGAGCTGGGTGCTTCGCCAGGCCTGCCGCCAGAACCGCATGTGGCAGCTCTCGGGGCTGCCGAAGGTCCCGGTGGCGGTGAACCTCGGCCATCCAGTTCAAGCAGAAGAACCTGGTGGAGGAGGTCGAGCGCGTGCTCGCGGAGACGGGGCTCGACGCCGCCGGCCTCGAGTTCGAGCTCACCGAGAGCATGCTGATGGAGGACACGCCCGACATCATGCGCACCCTGGACGGGCTGCGCCTGCTGGGCGTGCGCCTGGCCATCGACGACTTCGGCACCGGGCACTCCTCGCTCGCGCTCCTGAAGCGCTTCCCCATCGACAAGCTCAAGATCGACCGCACCTTCGTTCGCGACATCGCGAGCGATCCCGACGACCGCGCCATCACCGCGGCCATCGTGGACATCGCGCGCGCCATGTCCATCACCTCCATCGCCGAGGGCGTGGAGAGCGAGGCGCAGCTCGACTTCCTGCGCCGGCGCGGCTGCGACGAGATGCAGGGCTACCTCGCAAGCCCGCCGCTCGCCGCGGCCGAGGCGGCCGCCTGGCTCGCCGCGCACCGCGACCAGCCGGCGTCCTCCCCGGTCACCGAGCCGCGAAGCGCGTGACGGCGATCGCGGCGGCCGCGAGCGCCGCGCCCACGAAGGAAGGTCGCCGGCGGCCCCGCGTAGTGCCAGAGCGCGCCGGCGAGCACGCTCGCCACGAGGAGCGCGGCGCCGCAGGCCAGGTTGAAGACCCCGAACGCGGTGCCGCGCCGGTCGGCCGGCGCGCTGGCCGCCACCATCGCCGCGAGCAGTCCCTGCGTGAGCCCCATGTGCAGCCCCCAGAGGGCGACGCCCGCGGCGAGCGCCGCGAGGCCGCCGGCGAAGGCGAGGCACAGGTCCGCGGCCACGAGCGCCACGGTGCCCGCCACGAGCAGGCCTCCCGGTCCCAGGCGGTCCGCGAGCCGCCCCGCGGGCCAGGCCACCAGCGCGAACACCGCGTTCATCCCGACCAGGACGAGCGGCGCCCACGCGAGGGCGAGCCCCAGGTCCTGGGCGCGCAGCACCAGGAAGGCTTCGCTGAAACGCGCCAGGGTGAGGGTGGCGCCGGCGGCCGTCACCCACCAGAACGTCCCTCCCAGCCCGTGCGCGGCGCGCCAGGAAAGGCGCGGCGCCGCCGGCGCGGCCGGATCGCGGGCCGGCTCCCGCACCGCGAGCGCGATGAGCAGGAAGGAGGCCACGCCGGAACGACCGCCACCCAGAACACGGCGCGGAAGTCGTCCGACCACGCGAGCATGAGCGCCATGGCGAGCAGCGGCCCGGCGAACGCGCCCACGGTGTCGAGGGACTGGCGCAGCCCGAAGGCCTCGCCGCGGCTCGCCGCCGGGGTCACGTCCGCGATGAGCGCGTCGCGCGGGGCGCCGCGGATGCCCTTGCCGATGCGGTCCATGAAGCGCGCGCCGAAGACGAGCCACGGCCCCGTGGCCAGCGCGAAGAGGGGCTTCGAGGCCGCCCCCAGGCCGTAGCCCGCCGCCGCGACCCACTTGCGGTGGCCGAGCGCGTCCGAGAGTGTCCCGGAGAAGACGCGTATCACGAGGGCGGTGGCCTCCGCGAGGCCCTCGATCACGCCCACGGCCAGCGCGCTCGCGCCGAGCCCGACGGTGAGGTAGAGCGGCAGCAGGCTGTGGATCATCTCCGAGGAGATGTCCATCAGCAGGCTCACGAAGCCGAGCACCCAGACCGTGCGCGGCAGGGCGGGAGAGGCCGTCATGCGGCCGCGCCGTGCCTCGCCAGGGCCCAGGCCACGTGCTCGCGCACGAGCGGGTCGGGGTCTTCGGCCCGGCCGCGCAGCGCGGACAGCACTTCGCCCGTCGCGGGCGTTGCCCAGCGCCACCGCGATGTTGCGCAGCCACCGGGCGTGTCCGATGCGGCGGATGGGCGAACCCTCCAGGCGCGACTCGAACTCCTCGCGCGTCCAGGCGAAGAGGGAGGCGAGCGTGGCGGCGTCGAGCCCGTTGCGCACGGCGAAGTCCGGGGCGCGCGCGATCCGCGCGTACTTGTTCCAGGGGCAGGCGAGCTGGCAGTCGTCGCAGCCGTAGATGCGGTTGCCCATGGCGACGCGGAATTCCTCGGGGATGGGGCCGGGATTCTCGATGGTGAGGTAGGAGATGCAGCGGCGCGCGTCGAGCTGGAAGGGCGCCACGATCGCGCGCGTGGGACAGGCCCCAGGCAGCGCTCGCAGGTGCCGCAGTGCCCCGTCACGGGAGCGTCCTTCGCGAGGTCCAGGCCCACGAAGAGCTCGCCGAGGAAGTAGCTGGAGCCGCCTCGCGCGAGCAGCAGCGTGTGCTTGCCCTGCCAGCCCAGCCCGGCGCGCGCGGCGAGCGCCACTTCCATCACCGGCGCGCTGTCGGTGAAGACGCGGTAGGGAAAGGGGCCGAGCTCGGCGAGCATCCGGTCGGCCAGCGCCTGCAGGCGCGCGCGCAGCACCTTGTGGTAATCGCGGCCCACGGCGTAGCGAGAGACGAAGGCGAGGGTGGGCTCGGCGAGGACCTCCTGCGCGTCCCTCGCCCCGCCGGGCCAGTAGTCCAGGCGCACGCTCACCACGCTCGCCGTGCCCGGCACCAGCTCGGCCGGCCGCGAGCGGCGCGTGCCGTGGCGTGCCATATAATCCATCGCCCCGTGCCAGCCGCGGTCGAGCCATGCGAGGAGCCGCGCTTCCTCCTCGGCGAGATCGGTGCCGGCGATCGCCACCGCGTCGAAGCCCGCCTCCAGCGCCCAGCGCTTGACGCGGCCGGCGAGGCTGGCGGGAGAATGGCCCGTATCCATCGGACGAGATGGTAGCCCGAAGCGCCCCGCCCATCGCCTTGCCACGCATCGACCTTCCCGACGAAGCAGCGACCCTCGCCCTGGGCGCGGCGCTCGCCCCGCACCTCGTGCCGGGCCTGGTGCTCGACCGCTGCGCGGCGAGCTGGGAGCGGGCAAGACGACCCTCGTGCGCGGCCTGCTGCGGGCCCTGGGGCACGCCGGGCGGGTGAAAACCCCACCTACACGCTGGTTGAAGTTTATGAAGTTTCTAGGTTAAGCTTGTATCACTTTGATTTTTATCGGTTCCACGACCCCTCCGAATGGATCGATGCGGGATTCAGGGACGTGTTCAACGGGCGCAACGTCTGCCTCGTGGAGTGGCCGGAACGGGCCGCGGGCAACTGCCGCCCGCGGACCTGGAGATCGCGCTCGAGGTGACGGAGCCGGGACGCTCGGCGATCCTCACCGCGTCGTCTCCCGCTGGGGCGATTGCTCGCCGCCTCGCGGCTTTCCTGATCCTCGCCGTCGCCGCCCCCGCGGCGCGCGGGCCAGGCCGTCATCGCCTCGCGCGTGTGGCCCGCCGAGGAGTACACGCGCGTCACCTTCGAGACGGCGAAGCCCGTCCGCCACCAGTTCTTCGAGGTGCCCGACCCGCCGCGCCTGGTGCTCGACCTCGAGGGCGTGGAGCTCGACGCGGAGCTGAAGAGCGTCGTGGGCAAGGTGCGCGAGGACGATCCCTACATCAAGCAGGTGCGCGTGGCCGTCAACCGCCCGAACGTGGCGCGCGTGGTCTTCGACCTGAAGAGCGCGGTGAAGCCTTCCGTCTTCCCGCTGGCCCCGGCGGGGGAGTACCGCCACCGCCTCGTCCTCGACCTCTACCCCGAGAAGCCGCGCGATCCGCTGCTCGCCCTCGTGCAGCCGGGCCCGGACCCCATCGGCGAGATCGCGAAGGCGCCGGTGGTCGAGCCGGCCGCGGCGCCGGAGCTGCCGGTGGTCCGCCTCGATCCCGGCAAGGCCGCCCCTGCGAAAGCGGACGCCCGGCCCGGGGCGCCGAAGGTCGACCGCATGGTCACGATCGCCGTCGATGCCGGGCACGGCGGCGAGGACCCGGGCGCGCGCGGGCGGCGCGGCACGCGCGAGAAGGACGTGACGCTCGCCATCGCCAAGCGCCTCAAGGAGCGCATCGACCGCGAGCCGGGCATGCGCGCCGTGCTCACCCGCGACGGCGACTACTTCATCGGGCTGGCGCAGCGCGTGCAGAAGGCGCGGCGCGTGCAGGCCGACCTCTTCGTGTCGGTGCACGCCGACGCCTTCGTGCAGCCGCATGCGCGCGGCTCGTCCGTCTTCGCGCTCTCCGAGCGCGGCGCCACCTCGGCCGCGGCGCGCTGGCCGCCAAGCGCGAGAACGAGTCCGACCTCATCGGCGGGGTGAACCTGGACGTGAAGGACCCGGTGCTCGCGAGGACGCTCCTCGACCTGTCGCAGACGGCCACCATCAACGACTCGCTCAAGCTCGGCAAGGCCGTGCTGGGCGAGCTGGGCGACGTGAACCACCTGCACAAGGCCTCGGTCGAGCAGGCCGGCTTCGCCGTGCTCAAGGCACCCGACATCCCCTCGATCCTGGTGGAGACGGCGTTCATCTCCAACCCGCAGGAGGAGCAGCGGCTGAAGGACTCTTCCTACCAGGACAAGATGGCGGAGGCCATCTTCCAGGGCATCCGCGGCTACCTCGCGAAGAACCCGCCGCTCGCCCGCGCGCGCCTGGCGCAGAACCCCTAGCCGGGCTCAGGCCGCCGTGCGCCCGCCGGCCTGGGCGCGCAGCATCGCGGAGGCCTCGAGCGCCGTGAGCGGCTTCGAGAAGAGGTAGCCCTGGAAGGCGTCGCAGTGGCTCGCGCGCAGGAACTCGAGCTGGGCGCGCGTCTCCACCCCCTCGGCCACCACCCGCAGCCAGGCTCTTGGCCATGCCGATGATCGCCTCGGCGATCGAGGTGCTGGAGGCGTCGTCGGGCACGTTGGCCACGAAGGAGCGGTCGATCTTGAGCGCCGTGGCCGGCAGCCGCCGCAGCTGCCCCAGCGAGGAGTAGCCCACGCCGAAGTCGTCGATGGACACGCCGATGCCCACCGAGCGAAGCTGGCCCAGGATCTCGATGGACTGCTCGAGGTTGCGCATGACCATGGTTTCGGTGATCTCGACCTCCAGGTGCCGGGGGTCCGCGCCCGACTCGCGCACGTGGCGAGCATCGGGGCACGAGCTTGCGCGACATGAACTGGCGCGCCGAGAGGTTCACCGCGACGGTCACGTCGCGCACGCCCTCGGCCTCCCAGCTCTTCAGCTGCCGGCAGGCGGTGCGGAAGGCCCACTCGCCCAGCTGCACGATGAGGCCGAGCTCCTCGGCCACCGAGATGAAGTCCTTGGGGAAGACCTCGCCCTTCACCGGGTCGTTCCAGCGCAGCAGCGTCTCCATGCCCGTGATGCGCCCCGTGGCGACATCGACCTGCGGCTGGTAGCGCAGGAAGAACTCCTCCTGCTCGATGCCCTTCCTCAGGCGCCCCTCCACCTCGAGGCGGCGCGACAGCAGGTAGTTCAGGTCGCTCGTGTAGAAGCGCACGGTGTTGCGCCCCGAGTCCTTGGCCTGGTACATCGCGCTGTCGGCGTGCTTGAGCAGGTGGTTCACGTCGGTCGCGTCGTTGGGGTAGTGCGCGATGCCGATCGAGGTCGTGATGTGGATGTCCTGGCCGCCGATCTCCACGGGCTTGGAGAACTCGCGCAGGATCTTGTCGGCCACGATGCGCGCGTTCTCCGGCCGCTCGAGGTCCGGGAGCACCACGACGAACTCGTCGCCGCCCTCGCGCGAGACGGTGTCGACCTCGCGCACGCAGGAGGTCAGGCGCCGCGCCACGTCCTTGAGGATGTAGTCGCCGGTGTCGTGGCCCAGCGTGTCGTTGAGGAGCTTGAAGCGGTCTAGGTCGAGGAAGAGCACCGCCACGTGCCGCTGCTTGCGCCGCGCCTGCATGATCGCCTGGTTGAGGCGGTCCTGCATGAGCCGGCGGTTGGGCAGGCCCGTGAGCGCGTCGTGGTGCGCCATGTAGTGGATGGTGCGCTCCGTGTTCAGGCGCTCGGTGACGTCCTGCACCAGCGAGGCGAAGCCCACGATGCGCCCGCCCGGGTCGACCAGCGGCGTGTTGTACCACTCGCACTGGATCGCGCGCCCGCTGCGGGTGATGTTCTCGAGGCTCACCTTGGTGCCGTCGCGCGTCTCGGCGAGCTCGAGCCACATCGACTCCACCGCCTCCGCGCTGCCCGGCGGCGCGATGAACTCGGGGGCGCGCTTGCCGATGGCCTCCCCGGCGGGGAAGCCGAAGATCGCCTCCGCGGCCGGGTTCCAGGCGGTGACCCTGTGCTCGCGGTCCCACTCGATCACCGCGAGCGGCGTTGCGCTCGACGTGCATGCGCAGCTTCTGGGCGGCGATGAGCTCGGCCTGCTGGGCCTTCAGGCGCCCGACCATCTCCTCGGCCAGCGCGTCGTTGGCCTGCTGCAGGCGCGCGCGCTCGACCTCGAGCTCGCTCGCGAGCGTGGCCTTGTCCTGGCGCGCGGCCAGCGAGTCGACGAGCGCCCGGTGCAGCTTCTCGTGCACGTAGGGCAGCACGCCCGCCAGCAGCAGGATGGCCCCCGACATGAACCCCTGCACGCGGTCGCTCGAGAAGCCGAGCGCGAGCGCGAAGGGCACGAGGCCCACGAAGGCCGAGATCTTGAAGGCGTGCGGGTGCGGGGCGTAGTAGCCCACCGCCCCGGTGATGAGGAGCGTGACCAGCATCACCACGGCCATGCGCTGGGCGAGGTGCGCGGAATCGGGCAGCAGGAAGGTCGCGATCGCGGCCCAGCAGAGCGAGGTGAGGAGGGAGCCGGCGAGGAAGTAGCGCTCCCAGCGGCCCAGGTCCGCCGGGGCAGGATCGCGGTTGATGAATATCTTGTAGAGGGCGTAGCGGCCGACGGTGATGACCGAGATGGCCGCGAACCAGGCGAAGAGCGGGGGCTTCGCGAGGTCCTCCCACAGCACCGCCCCGAGGATGAACACCACGAGCAGGGTGGCGAGGTAGCCCACCAGGGAGAAGCGGAAGAGGAGCCGGACCTGCTCCTCGCGGACGGCGCCGATGGACACCGGCGGCGCGGGGGCGGCCTGTCGGGGCATTCCTGGCGAGTCGTTGGGAGTCATCCCGCTCCGGCGCGCGAGTAGGCGCGCTTCGCGTGGGCGCGCTCTGTAGTCAGGCTTTGAGTGTAACATTCGCCCTCGATCCCGGGACGAAAGTCCCCCTGCGGCGGGCCCGGTTCCGGCGCCGCCACGCCACGATGGGCCACATCCGCGAGCTCCCCGACCTGCTGGTCAACCAGATCGCCGCCGGCGAGGTGGTCGAGCGGCCGGCTTCCGCGCTCAAGGAGCTGGTCGAGAACAGCCTGGATGCCGGTGCGCGCTCGGTGGCGGTGGACCTGGCCGAGGGCGGCATCCGCCGCATCCGGGTGGCCGACGACGGCGAGGGCATCGAGGCCTCCGACCTGCCGCTGGCGCTCGCCCGCTTCGCCACCAGCAAGATCGCGACCCTCGACGACCTCGAGCGTGCCTCCTCGCTCGGCTTCCGCGGCGAGGCGCTCGCCTCCATCGGCGCCGTCTCGCGCCTGGCGATCACCAGCCGCCGCGCGGCGAGCGGCACGCCTGGCGCATCGCCTGCGACGGGGGCGCGATCGCGCCCGTGGAGCCGGCCGCGCTCGCCGGCGGCACCACGGTCGAGGTGGAGGAGCTCTACTTCAACACGCCGGCGCGGCGCAAGTTCCTGAAGAGCGAGGCGACCGAGTTCGCGCGCTGCGAGGAGGCGTACTCGCGGGTGGCGCTGTCGCGGCCGGCGGTGGCCTTCTCGCTCACCCACAACGGCCGGCGCGTCTCGCACCTCGCACCCGCCTCGCCCCGCAGCCGCACCGCCGGCGTGGTGGGGGAGGACTTCGCCTCCGCCGCGGTCGAGGTCGAGGCGAGCGGCGCGGCGGTGCGCCTTTCCGGCCTGCTCGCCGCCCCGGGTTCACGCGCGCCTCGCGCGATGCCCAGTACCTCTTCGTGAACGGCCGCTTCGTGCGCGACAAGGTGGTGGCGCACGCCATCCGCGAGGCCTACGCGGACGTGCTGCACCACGACCGCCACCCGGCCTACGTGCTCTTCCTCGACGTCGATCCGCGGCTCGTGGACGTGAACGTGCACCGACAAAGAGATCAGGTGCATCTCATTCAGAAAGTACGGTTCGTCTTCCACTTTTGCCTCGCGCGCGCTGGCCACGCCGCTCGCCGGCGCGCCGCCGACGCCGCGCCGGCGCCTTCCCCGGCGACGCCCTTCGCCTTCGCCCAGGGCTCGCTCGCGGTGGCCCAGGAGCCCTCGCGCTACGAGGCCTTCTTCGCGGCCGCCACGGCCGGCGAGCGCGCCGCCCCGCCGCCGCGCGGCGACGAGCCGGGAGCGCCCCCGATGCTCGGCTACGCGCTCGCGCAGCTGCACGGCGTGTACGTGCTGGCGCAGAACGCCGCGGGCCTCGTGCTGGTGGACATGCACGCGGCCCACGAGCGCATCGTCTACGAGAGGCTCAAGGGCGCGCTCGACGCCTCGCGCCTGCCCTCGCAGCCGCTTCTGGTGCCGCTCGCCATGCCGGCCACGGCGGAGGAGGCCGAGGAGGCCGGGCGCTCCGCCGAGGCGCTCGCGAGCCTGGGCTTCGAGGTGGGCGCGGCAGGCCCCCGCGAGCTCGTCGTGCGCGCGGTGCCGGCGCTGCTGGCCGACCTCGACGCGCCCGCCTTGCTCCGGTCGGTGCTCGCCGAGATGCGCGAGTTCGGGGCGAGCCGCGCGCTCGTCGAGCGGCGAAACGAGCTGCTGTCCACCATGGCCTGCCATGCCGCCGTGCGCGCCAACCGCAGCCTCTCGGTGCCCGAGATGAACGCCCTGCTGCGCGAGATGGAGGAGACCGAGCGCGCCGGGAGCTGCAACCACGGCCGGCCCACCTGGGTGCAGTTCTCGATGGCGGACCTCGACCGCCTCTTCCTGCGCGGCCGCTAGGGCCGCCCGCGATGGCGCGGCTTCCCCCGGCGGTCTTCCTCCTCGGGCCCACCGCGAGCGGCAAGACCGCGCTCGCCCTGGCGCTCGCCGCGCGCTTTCCGCTGGAGATCGTGAGCGTCGACTCGGCGCTCGTCTACCGCGACATGGACATCGGCACCGCCAAGCCCGACCGCGCCACCCTCGCGGCGGTGCCGCACCACCTCGTCGACATCGTGCCGCCCACCGAGGCCTACTCCGCGGGACGGTTCCGCGAGGACGCCCTGCGCGTGGCCGGCGGGATCGCCGCGCGCGGCCGCGTGCCGCTCTTCGCCGGCGGCACCATGCTCTACGAGAGGGCGCTCATGCGCGGGCTGGCTCGCCTTCCGGCGGCCGATCCCGCCGTGCGGGCGCAGATCGACCGCGAGGCACGGCTGCGCGGCTGGCCGGCGCTGCACGCCGAGCTGGCCGGGGTCGATCCCGCGAGCGCCGCGCGGCTCGACCCGAACGACGCGCAGCGCATCCAGCGCGCGCTGGAAGTCTGGCGCCTCGCGGGCGCGAGCCTCACCGCCCTCATCGCCGGCGAGGGCGGCGGAGGCCCGCCCTTCGCGGCGCTCACCGTCGTGCTGGAGCCCTCCGATCGCGCGGTGCTGCACCGGCGCATCGAAGAGCGCTTCCGCGCGATGCTCGCGGCGGGGCTGGTGGACGAGGTGGTCGGCCTGCGCGCCCGCTACGCCCTCGACGCGGGCCTGCCCTCGATGCGCGCCGTGGGCTATCGCCAGGTGTGGGAGACGCTGGAGGGGCAGGCGAGCGCGGCCACCCTCGAGGCGCGCGGCGTGGCCGCGACCCGGCAGCTGGCCAAGCGCCAGCTCACGTGGCTGCGGGCGATGCGGGAAGTGGAGCGGCTGGATTGCCTGCGCCCCGACCTCGCGGCGGAGGTGGCGGGGCGCGTGGGGCGGTTCCTGGACGGCCGCTAGGCGGGCCGCCAAGGCCGGGTGGGAGACTCAATCGTCCCCGTGGTACTTGAAGCTCAGCTTGAGCTTCGCGCGATAGATGAGCTTTCCGCCCTCGATCTTCACGTCGAGCCGGTCGACCTCGGCCACGCGCAGGTCGCGCAGGCTCTTCGAGGCCGCCTTGATGCCGTTGGCGGCGGCGTCCGCCCACGACGTGGAGCTCGTCCCGACGATGTCGGTGATCCGGTAGACGGCAGGCGTGGCCGCCCGGGCTTTCTTCGCTTTCTTGGCCATGCTTTCTCTCCTCCTGAGGTGGGATTGCCGATCCACTATACGCCCGGCCGCTCCGGCGCGGAATCGGAGCGCGGCTCGTCGACCGTGACCTTCGCGCCGCCCTCGGCGAAGGTGACGTCGAGGGCGTCGCCGCGAGCGAGCGTCGCGCCGGAACGCACGACGGCGCCGTCCTTCGCGCGCACGATCGCATAGCCGCGGGAGAGCACCTGCGAGGGGTCGAGGTGGCCCAGCGAGGCCGCCGCGGCCGCCAGGCGCGCGCGGCGCTCGCGTTGCGAGCGCGCGGCCCCCGCCGCCAGTCCCCTGGCCCGAGCCGGCCGAGGTTCGCGCGCGAGATCGGCCATGCCGGCGCGGCCGCCCTCAGCCGCGGCGCGATCCCGCGCAGCGCGGCGGCGCGAAGCCCGAGGTCCCTGCCAGCCCGGCGTGAGCCGGCGGGCGACGGCCGCAGCCCGGCCCGCGACCGCTCGACGCGCTCGGCGGGCGTGAGCAGGCGCCGGTCATGAGGTCCAGCCGCTGCCCGGTTCGTCCAGCGCTGGCGGCGTAGCGCGCCGGCGCGCACGGGCGCGAGCGTTCTGCGCGAGGAGGACGTCGCGATCCGGGCTTGCCGCCGCGGCCGCGGCGGTGGGCGTGGCCGCCCGCAGGTCGGCCACGAAGTCGGCGATCGTGAAGTCGGTCTCGTGGCCGACGCCGCTCACCACGGGGATGGCGGAGGCGGCGATGGCGCGCGCCACGACCTCCTCGTTGAAGGCCCACAGGTCCTCGAGGCTGCCGCCGCCCCGGGCCACGATCAGCACGTCGCACTCGCGCCGGGCATTGGCTGCCTCGATGGCGCGCGCGACCTGCGCCCCCGCGCCCTCGCCCTGCACGGGCGTGGGGTAGAGGATCACCGGCACCATGGGCGCGCGGCGCGCGAGCGTGGTGAGGATGTCGCGGAGCGCGGCGGCCGCGGGCGAGGTCACCACCCCGATGGCGCGCGCGAAGGCGGGCAGCGGCTTCTTGCGCGCGGGCTCGAACAGCCCCTCGGCGGCGAGCCGTGCCTTGAGCTTCTCGAAGGCCTCGAAGAGCGCGCCCAGGCCCGCGTGGCGCATCTGCTCCACGGCGAGCTGGTAGGCCCCGCGCGGCTCGTAGATGGTGACCCGCGCCCGCACCTCGACCTTCAGGCCGTTCTCCGGCCGGAAGTCGAGGTACTGCGCGCGGCCCTTGAACATGGCGCAGTCGATGGCCGCCCCCTCGTCCTTGAGGACGAAGTACCAGTGCCCGGAGGAGGCGAGGGTGGCGCGCGAGATCTCGCCCACCACCCAGACCAGGCCGAACTGGTTCTCGAGAATCTGCCGGGAGCGGCGGTTGATTTCGGTGACGGTGAGGGGGGCGGAGCCCGGCAGGGAGGCCATGGGGCGGCATCCTAGACGCTTTCCCGGGGCGCGGCGACGGGCCCTCTATCCACCGTCACGGAAGTGACGCGGCGCGGAAACACGGAATGTCCCCGGGGCGCCCTCTTGACAGGGGAAAAAAACTGTAAGTGTTTGATTAATAGACGGGAACCACGGACGCTCAAAAAATGAGCGGAGGAAAAAAAAGCCTTATCGGAACGGCACTTGGAGATGCCCCCCGGCGAAGACCCACAGGGTTATCCACAGCCTCTGTGGATGATTCGCGACACTGTGGCGATTGCCCATCGCGAGGCGACCGTCACGCGAGAATCGACGCCGCTTTCCGGGGCATTTCGGCCGCGAAGCCGCGCCAATGCTGGGGTTCGGCGGGGCGCGCGTTTTCGCACTTCAAGTGAATTCTCGCCGGGCTTGTGGCATCCGTCGCTTCGCGGCACAAGGGCTTGTGGAACGCGGGTGGGCAGGCGAAAATGCGCTGCGAATTTCACCGGGGACATGCACGCGTGCTGTCGATCATCGAAGCGGCCGGCTGGCCGATCTGGTTCATCATCCTCACTTCCGTCGTCGCGCTGGCCATCATCGGGGAACGCTTCTGGTCGTTGCGGACCTCCGTGGTCGCGCCCCGGGACCTCCTCCCGGCCACCGTCCGCGAGTACCAGTCCAAGGGCGTGACGCAGGACCTCCTCAACCGCCTGCAGCAGGGGCCGCTCATCGGGCGCATCTTCGCCGCGGCGCTCGCCAACGAGAAGAGCCCGCGCGAGGTGATCAAGGATTCCGTCGAGGACGCCGGCCGGGCGGTGATGCTCGAGCTCGAGCGCTTCCTCAACACGCTGGGGACCATCGCCACCGTCTCCACGCTGCTGGGGCTCTTCGGCACGATCGTGGGGATGATCGAGATCTTCGGGTCCCAGACCCCCTCGGGCGGCAACCCGGCGCAGCTCGCGCACGGCATCTCGGTGGCGCTCTACAACACGCTCTTCGGCATCGGCGTGGCCATTCCCGCGGTCATCTTCTATCGCCACTTCCGCAACCGCGTGGACGTGCTCGTGGTCGAGATGGAGAGCCAGGCCATCAAGCTCGTGGAGATCCTGCGGGGCGAACGGCGCGCATGAACTTCCGGCGTGGAAGGGCGCGCGAGGAGCCGGAGATCAACCTGATCCCGCTCATCGACATCCTCATCGTCGTCCTGATCTTCCTGTTCCTCACCACCACCTACAGCCGCTTCGCCGAGCTGCAGATCAACCTGCCGGAGTCGGCCGCGGAGAAGTCTCCCGACCGCCCGCAGGTGCTCGCCGTGGCCGTCGACGCGAACGGGCGCTACGCCATCAACGGCGCGACGGTCGCCTACGACAACCCCTCCGGCCTCGCCACGCGCCTGCAGGAGGCGGCCAAGGGCGCCAAGGAGCCGGTCGTCGCCATCAGCGCCGACGCCGCGGCCACGCACCAGTCCGTGGTGAACGTGATGGAGGCGGCGCGCATCGCGGGCTACAACCACATCTCCTTCACCACGCAGTCGCGCAAGTAGGGGCGGCGCGGGGCCCATGCGCGCCTGGCTGGAACGGGAATGGCAGCGCCTCGGCGGCGGGGCGCTCGTGTTCCTTCCCCTCGCGCTCGCCTTCCGCGCCCTTTCCGGGCTGCGGCGGGCTCTCTACCGGGCCGGGATCCTGCCGGCGTGGAAGGCGCCCGTGCCCGTGGTCGTGGTGGGCAACATCACCGCCGGCGGCACCGGCAAGACTCCCCTGGTGATCGAGGTGGTCGAGACGCTGCGCGCGGCCGGGCGCAATCCCGGCGTCGTCTCGCGCGGGTACGGGCGCGTGCCGCCCACGGACGCCGATCCCCGCGGCGTGGTGCGCGTGCTCCCCGGCGTGGCCACGCCGGAGTACTTCGGCGACGAGCCGGTGCTCATCGCCAGGCGCACGGGCGTGCCGGTATACCTGTCGCCCGACCGTCCCGCGGCCGCGCGGGCGCTCCTGGCCGCGCACCCCGAGGTCGATGTGCTGGTGAGCGACGACGGCCTGCAGCACTACGCGCTCGCCCGCGACGTGGAGATCGCGGTCGTCGACGGCGAGCGCGGCTTCGGCAACGGGCTGCCGCTGCCTTCCGGTCCGCTTCGCGAGCCGGTCTCGCGGCTTCGCGAGGTCGACTGCGCCGTCGTGAACGGGGGGAACCGTAGTCGCGAAGCGCCGGTCGAGAATTCGGTCCGGGTGCCGGCGCCGCGGCAGTTCGCGATGACCCTCGCCGGGGAGCGCTTCGTGTCCTTCTCCGGCGAGGAGCTCGCGCCGGAGGAGTTCGCGCTGGCCGCGCGCGGCCGGCGGATCGCCGCGGTGGCAGGCATCGGCAACCCCGCGCGCTTCTTCGCCCATCTCGTGCGCCTGGGCATCTCGCCGGAGCGCCACCCCTTTGCCGACCACCACCACTTCCAGCCCGGCGAGCTGCGCCTGCCCGGCGCCGACCTCGTCGTCATGACCGAGAAGGATGCCGTAAAATGCGCGGCATTCGCCGATGCGCGGATGTGGTTCCTGCGCGTCGAGGCGGCCCTGCCGCCGGAATTCGACGCCTTCCTCCTCGAACGCCTCGCCGCCCGGAAGAGCCCCTGATGGACCCCAAGCTCCTCGAGATCCTCGTCTGCCCCATCTGCAAGGGCCCACTCGTGCACCGCCGCGAGCCCCGCGAGCTCGTCTGCCGCGCCGACCGTCTCGCCTTCCCCGTGCGCGACGACATCCCCGTCATGCTGGAGGAGGAGGCCCGCAAGCTCGGACCCGACGAGGAGGCCTGAGGGGGGCTTCCATGAAGACCCTGGCCTTCAAGGTCATCATCCCGGCGCGGCTTCGCTCCACGCGGCTGCCCGGCAAGATGCTCGCCGACATCGCGGGCAAGCCTATGGTCGCCTGGGTGGCCGAGCGGGCCGCCGAGAGCGGGGCCGAGGAGGTGGTGATCGCCACCGACCATGCCGACATCGCCGACGCCATGGCGGCGCTGGGCTGGCGCGTGTGCACCACCTCGCCCGCGCACCCGACGGGCACGGACAGGCTCGCTGAAGCCGTCGACCTGCTGCGGCTCGACGACGACGAGATCGTGGTGAACGTCCAGGGCGACGAGCCGCTCATCGACCCGCTGCTCATCCGCGCCGTGGCGCGCGAGCTGGCGCTGCGCCCCAAGGCCGCCATCGCCACGGCCGTGCATCCCATCACGAGCGCCAAGGCGTTCTTCGACCCGAACGTGGTGAAGGTCGTGCACGACACCGACGGCTTCGCGACCTACTTCTCGCGCGCGCCCATCCCGTACGCCCGCGACGCGTTCGCCGAGAGCAAGGGCAGGCTGCCGCCGGGCTTCCCGGCGCTGCGCCACGTCGGCATCTATGCCTACCGGGTGGGGTACCTGCGCAAGTTCGTCGGGCTGTCGCAGACGCCGGCCGAGCGCTTCGAGGCGCTGGAGCAGCTGCGCGCCCTGGGCCACGGGCACCGCATCGCCGTGGCGTTCTGGAGCGAGCCCGTGGAGGCGGGGGTCGATACCCCCGAGGACCTCGCGAGGGTACGGAAGGTGCTGGGCCGCCCGCCGGCCTGATACCCCCCCGGAAGGGTTTCCCCGGGTTTGACCCGCTTCCCCCGGGGCGGCGATAATTGATCGCTTTTCCAAAAGAAACCCCTTGAGGGAGGCAGGCCCATGCGCCTGATCTTGTTGGGTGGTCCGGGCGCCGGCAAGGGCACCCAGGCCGGCTTCATCACGCAGAAGTTCGCCATCCCGCAGATTTCCACGGGCGACATGCTCCGCACCGCCGTGAAGGCCGGCACCCCGGAAGGGCTCGCCGCCAAGGCGGTCATGGACCGCGGCGAGCTCGTCTCCGACGACATCATCGTGGCCCTCGTGAAGAAGCGCATCACCCAGCCCGACTGCGCCCGCGGCTTCCTCTTCGACGGCTTCCCGCGCACGATCCCGCAGGCCGAGGCCCTCAAGGCCTCCGGCATCGACGTCGACCACGTGGTCGAGATCGCGGTGGAGGACGCCGCCATCATCGACCGCATGTCGGGCCGGCGCGTGCACCTGCCCTCGGGGCGCACCTACCACGTGAAGTACAACCCGCCGAAGGTGGCGGGCAAGGACGACGTCACCGGCGAGGACCTCATCCTGCGCGACGACGACAAGGAAGAGACCGTGCGCCACCGCCTGGAGATCTACCACCAGCAGACGATGCCGCTCGTGGAGTTCTACGCGCGCTGGTCCGCCTCCGGCGACCGGCACGCGCCGAAGTGCCACCGCATCCCCGGCGACGGGACGGTCGAGCAGGTGCGCGACCGCATCTTCGCGGCTCTCGGCTGAAGGGGAAGGGAATGGACATGGGTCTTCATCACGGAGGGCACGGAGGGAGCCAGCCGCTTCGTTCCGGGAACTCCGTGACCTCCGTGTCCTCCGTGCTGAAATCCCACGCCTGCTGAACCCACGGTACCCACCATGCCCAGGAACGCCTTCTACGCCCAGTCCGGCGGCGTCACCGCGGTGATCAACGCGAGCGCCGCGGGGGTCATCGAGACGGCCCGCAAGCACAAGTCGAAGATCGGCAAGGTCTACGCGGGCCGCAACGGCATCATCGGCGCGCTCAACGAGGACCTCATCGACACCAGCCGCGAGAGCGCGGCCAGCATCCGCGCGCTCATGCACACGCCCGGAGGGGCCTTCGGCTCCTGCCGCTACAAGCTCAAGGGCGTGGAGAAGGGCGGCCACGAGTACGAGCGCCTCATCGAGGTCTTCAAGGCGCACGACATCGGCTATTTCTTCTACAACGGCGGCAACGATTCCGCCGACACCTGCCTCAAGGTCTCTCGCATCGCCACCGAGATGGGCTACCCGCTCGTGGCCGTCCACGTGCCCAAGACGATCGACAACGACCTGCCGATCACCGACAACTGCCCGGGCTTCGGGTCCGTGGCCAAGTACGTCGCCACCAGCATGCGCGAGGCGGGCCTGGACGTGGAGTCGATGGCCGAGACCTCCACGAAGGTCTTCGTGCTCGAGGTGATGGGCCGGCACGCGGGCTGGATCACGGCCGCCGTGGGGCTCGCGCAGTCGAGGGCCGGCGAGGCGCCGCACGTGCTGCTCTTCCCGGAGATCGCCTTCGACGAGGCCGCCTTCCTCGCGAAGGTCGACGAAAGCGTCAGGCGCTTCGGACATTGCTGCATCGGCGTCTCCGAGGGCCTGCACGACGGGGAGGGCAAGTTCCTCTCCGAGTCGGGCCTCAAGGACGCCTTCGGGCACTCGCAGCTCGGCGGCGTGGCGCCGATGATCGCCAACCTCGTGAAGTCGAGGCTCGGCTACAAGTACCACTGGGCGGTCGCCGACTACCTGCAGCGCGCGGCGCGGCACATCGCGTCGAAGGCGGACCTCGAGCAGTCGTACGCCGTGGGCAAGGCCGCGGTGGAGCTCGCCGTCGCCGGCAGGTCCGGCGTCATGCCCACGATAGTCCGCGTCTCGAGCCGCCCGTACCGCTGGAAGATCGGGGTGGCGAAGCTCGAGGACGTCGCCAACGTCGAGAAGAAGATGCCGCGCGACTTCATCACGCCCGACGGCTTCCACATCACCGCGAAGTGCCGTCGCTACCTCGAGCCGCTCATCGCGGGCGAGGCGTTCCCGCCGTTCGAGAAGGGCCTGCCGAGGTACGTGCGGCTCAAGAACGCCGCCGTGCGCAAGAAGACGAAGACCGCTCGCGCCCCGTGAGCGGGGCGTCCCGCCGATTTTCCGCCGTACCCAACCGAAGTCAAAGGGAGAAGTGAGATGTTGAACTCAGCAATCATCCTGGCGCTCGCCTGCGCCGCGCTCGCGCTGCTCTACGGCGCGGCCACGGCGAAGTGGATCCTGTCGAAGCCGGACGGCAACGACCGCATGCGCGAGATCGCCGCCGCCGTGCAGGCCGGCGCGAAGGCCTACCTCAACCGCCAGTACACGACCATCGGCATGGTGGGCGTGGTGCTCTTCGTGGTGATCTGGCTCGCGTTGGGGTGGATGACCGCCCTGGGCTTCGCGATCGGGGCCGTCGCCTCGGGCGCCGCGGGCTACATCGGCATGAACGTGTCGGTGCGCGCGAACGTGCGCACGGCCGAGGCCGCGCGCGGCGGCATCGCCCCGGCGCTCGACATCGCCTTCAAGGGCGGCGCCATCACCGGCATGCTGGTGGTGGGCCTGGGCCTGCTCTCGGTCACAGCCTTCTTCCTGCTGCTTCAGGGCACCGCGGAGCACGGGGCGAAAATGAGCGACGTGGCCAAGCCCCTCATCGGGCTAGCCTTCGGCTCCTCGCTCATCTCCATCTTCGCGCGTCTGGGCGGCGGCATCTTCACCAAGGGCGCCGACGTGGGCGCGGACCTGGTGGGCAAGGTCGAGGCCGGCATTCCCGAGGACGACCCCCGCAACCCCGCGGTGATCGCCGACAACGTGGGCGACAACGTGGGCGACTGCGCCGGCATGGCCGCCGACCTCTTCGAGACCTACGCGGTGACGATCATCGCCACGATGGTGCTGGGCGCCCTCCTCATGCCCAGCCCCGCCGTCGTCGGCAACGCGATCACCTACCCGCTCGTGCTGGGCGCGGTCTCCATCGTCGCGTCGATCATCGGCACCTACTTCGTGAAGACCTCCCAGGGCGGCAAGATCATGAACGCGCTCTACCTGGGCCTGGGCGTCGCGGGCGCGATCTCGCTCGTGGCCTTCTGGTTCGTCACGGGATGGATGATGAAGGACGTGGCGAGCGTCTACCCGAACGTGACGGTCAACGGGCTCTTCGGCGCCTGCGTGGTGGGGCTGGTCCTCACCGCGCTCATGGTCTACATCACCGAGTACTACACGGGAACCGAGTACGGCCCCGTGAAGCACGTCGCCGAGGCCTCGACCAAGGGCCACGCCACCAACATCATCGCGGGCATCGGCGTGTCCATGCGCTCGACGGCCTGGCCGGTGCTTTCGGTGTGCCTGGCGATCTGGGCGGCCTACTGGTTCGCGGGGCTCTACGGGATCGCGATCGCCGCGACCTCCATGCTCTCCATGGCCGGCATCATCGTGGCGCTGGACGCCTACGGCCCGATCACGGACAACGCCGGCGGCATCGCCGAGATGTCCGAGCTGCCCAAGGAAGTGCGCAACGTGACCGACCCGCTCGACGCCGTCGGAAACACCACGAAGGCGGTGACCAAGGGCTACGCCATCGGCTCGGCGGGCCTCGCGGCCCTCGTGCTCTTCGCCGACTACACGCACAAGCTCGAGGAGATGGGCCGGCACATCTCGTTCGACCTCTCCAACCCCGCGGTCATCATCGGCCTGTTCGCCGGCGGCCTCATCCCCTACCTCTTCGGCGCCATGGCGATGGAGGCCGTGGGCCGTTGCGCGGGCTCGGTGGTGGAGGAGGTGCGCCGCCAGTTCCGCGAGATCAAGGGGATCATGGAAGGCAAGGCCAAGCCCGACTACTCCAAGGCCGTGGACATGCTCACGCGCGGCGCCATCAAGGAGATGATGATCCCGTCGCTGCTGCCGGTGCTCTCGCCGGTGGCCGTGGCGCTCATCGTCGGCTTCCTCATGGGCAAGGACGCGGGCGTGCAGGCGCTCGGCGGCATGCTCATGGGCACGATCGTGACTGGCCTCTTCGTCGCGATCTCGATGTGCACCGGCGGCGGCGCGTGGGACAACGCCAAGAAGTACATCGAGGACGGCCACCACGGCGGCAAGGGCTCCGACGCCCACAAGGCCGCGGTGACGGGCGACACGGTGGGCGACCCCTACAAGGACACCGCCGGCCCCGCCGTGAACCCGCTCATCAAGATCATCAACATCGTGGCGCTGCTCATCGTGCCGCTGCTGTAGGCGATCGCGTGGCAACGCGAAGGGCCGCCCTCGGGCGGCCCTTTCCATTTCGGTAGACTCCTGAAATGGGGTCAGGTTACTTTGCATGATTCCCGTGCAAAGTAACCTGACCCCATTTCGCGACGACGAGGAAAACCCATGTCCCTGACCTTCTACCACGGCCACGGCTCGCCCTACTCGTGGCGCGTCTGGCTCGCCCTCGAGCACCTGGGCCTTCCCTACGAGCTCAAGGTGCTTTCCTTCGCCGAGAAGGACCTCACCAAGCCGGAATTCGTCGCCATCAACCCGCGCCACCAGGTGCCCACGATCGTGCACGACGGCTTCGCGCTGTGGGAGTCGCTCGCGATCCTCGCCTACCTGGACGAGATCGCGGGCGGGCACCGGCTCTTCCCCGGCACGGCGCAGGAGCGCGCGCGAATCTGGCGCCTCGTGCGGGAGGACGAGGAGCACCTCGACCTGAAGGGCCTCACCCCCATCTACGACGAGCTCTACAGGAAGCCCGAGGGCGTGGCGCCCGACGAGGCACGGCTGGAAGCGGGCCGGAAGAAGCTCGTGGAGGAGATGGAGTATTTCGGCCGCGAGCTGCGCGGGGATTTCCTCGCCGGCAATGCGCCGAGCGCCGCGGACTTCGTGCTCTACCCCGACATCGCCTACGTGAAGCGCATCGGCCTGAAGAAACCGCAATCGAAGCTCGACGGGATCCTGCCGGCGTCCATCGCGAAGTGGGCCGCGCGGATCGAGGCGCTGCCGTACTTCGAGAAGACCTTTCCGCCGCACTGGCGCTCGTGAAGTTCGACCTGCGGGCCATCGACGGCCCCGCCCGCCGCGGCACCCTGGCGCTCGCCCACGGAAAGGTCGAGACCCCCGCCTTCATGCCCGTGGGCACGTACGGCACCGTCAAGGCCATGTCGCCCGCCGAGCTCGTGGAGATCGGCGCCGACATCGTGCTGGGCAACACCTTCCACCTGTGGCTGCGCCCCGGGCTGGAGGTCATCGCCGCGCACGGCGGCCTGCACCGCTTCATGGGATGGGAAAGGCCCATCCTCACCGACTCCGGCGGCTTCCAGGTCTACAGCCTGGGGCCCCTTCGCAAGGTGAGCGAGGAGGGCGTGGCCTTCCAGTCGCCGGTGAACGGCGACAAGCTCTTCCTGACTCCGGAAGAATCGATGCGCATCCAGCGCGTGCTCGATTCCGACATCGTGATGATCTTCGACGAGTGCACGGCGTACCCCGCCACGCGCGACGAGGCGGCGGATTCCATGCGGCTTTCGCTCCGCTGGGCCGCGCGCTCGCGCCGCGCGCACGAGGGCAACGCCAACGCGCTCTTCGGCATCGTCCAGGGCGGCATGCACGAGGACCTGCGCGACGAGTCGCTCGGGGGCCTGGAATCGATCGGCTTCGACGGCTACGCCATCGGCGGGCTCTCGGTGGGCGAGCCCAAGGAGGACATGGCGCGCATCCTCGCGCACACGGCGCCCAGGCTTCCGGCCGGCCGGCCGCGCTACCTCATGGGGGTGGGAACGCCGGAGGATCTCGTCAACGCGGTCGCCGCCGGTGTGGACCTCTTTGATTGCGTGATGCCGACCCGCAACGCGCGCAACGGCTGGCTCTTCACCCGCTTCGGCGACGTGAAGATCAAGAACGCCCGCCACCGCGCCGACACCGGGCCCCTGGACGAGACCTGCGGCTGCCACGCCTGCCGCCACTTCTCGCGCGCCTACCTGCACCACCTGCACCGCGCCAACGAGATCCTGGGCGCGCGCCTCAACACGATCCACAACCTCTTCTACTACCAGGTGCTCATGCGCGAGATGCGCGAGGCCATCGCGGCGGGCTCCTTCTCCGCCTTCAGGGAGCGCTTCCGCCGCGACCGGGCGAGCCGGCCGCCCGAGGCCGCCAAGGCTTGATCCCCCGGGGCGGCGCCCCCATGTCGGGTCGAATGCCCGGCCTCCCGCGTGCTAGAATCGCGTGTTTGCCGGCAGGCTAAGCCCTTGCCGCACCGAGACTTTCCGCCCGGAGACCCCCAATGATCGGAACCGCCTACGCCCAAGCCGCCGGACAGGCCTCGCAGGGCGACACCCTGATGGGCCTGCTGCCCATCATCCTGATGTTCGTGATCCTGTACTTCCTCATGATCCGGCCGCAGATGAAGAAGGCGAAGGAGCACAAGGAGATGACCGAGAAGCTGCAGAAGGGCGACGAGGTCGTCGCCGTGGGCATCCTCGGCCGCGTCGAGAAGGTCGACGACAACTACGTGAGCCTGGAGATCGCCGACAAGGTCGTGATCCAGGTCCAGAAGCAGGCGGTCAACACGCTCCTCCCCAAGGGCACCATCAAGTAGGCCCGCGAGGGGCCCTTCCCGCATGAACAAGTACCCGATCTGGAAGTACGCCATCATCGCCGTCGCGCTGCTGGTGAGCATCGTCTACGCGGCGCCCAACCTCTTCGGCGAGGTGCCGGTGGTGCAGGTCTCCGGCGCGCGCGCGTCCGTGAAGGTGGAGCCGGCGATGCAGGCCGATCTCGAGGCCGCCATCAAGGCCGCGGGCATCGCGCTCTCGGGCGTGGACGCGGGCGAGGGCCAGGCGACCTTCCGCTTCGCCGACACCGACACCCAGATCAAGGCGCGCGACCTCATCCAGTCGAAGGTGCCGGCGGGCTACGTGGTGGCGCTGAACCTCCAGTCGGCCACGCCGCGCTGGCTGCAGGCGCTGGGCGCCAAGCCCATGTACCTGGGCCTGGACCTGCGCGGGGGCGTGCACTTCCTGCTCCAGGTCGACATGAAGGCCGCCTCCAACAAGTCGGTGGAGCGCTACCTGGGCGACATCCGAAGCCTCCTGCGCGACAAGAAGGTCTACTACTCGGGGCTCGCGCGCGAGGGCGACCGCATCGTGATGCGCTTCCGCGAGGCCGACCAGCGCGCCGCGGCGCAGAAGCTGGTCGAGAAGGAGATGCCCGACCTCGTCCTGCGCGAGCAGGAGGGCGCGGGGGAGGCCACCATCACCGCCACGGTCAAGCCCGAGGTGGTGAAGAAGGAGCAGGAGCTCGCGCTCCAGCAGAACATCCAGACGCTGCGCAACCGCGTCAACGAGCTCGGCGTGGCCGAGCCCATCATCCAGCAGCAGGGGGCGGACCGCATCGTCGTGCAGCTCGCCGGCGTGCAGGATCCCGGCCGCGCCAAGGAGATCCTCGGCCGCACCGCGACCCTGGAGGTGCGCCTGGTCTCCGAGGAGCACGCGGCCGGCCCCGGCCAGAACGCCTTCGCCGCCTACAAGGACCAGCCCGCGCCCTTCGGCACCGACAAGTTCCTCGATTCCGAGGGCAACACGGTGCTCGTGAAGAAGGCGCTCGTCATCACCGGCGACCGCATCAAGGACGCCCAGCCCGGCTTCGACCAGCGCGACGGTCGGCCCGTGGTCTCCATGGCGCTCGACGACACCGGCGGGCGCATCATGCGCCAGACCACCCGCGAGAACCTCAAGAAGCGCATGGGCATGATGCTCGTGGAGAGGAACTCGACCACCGTGCTCACCTGGCCCGTGATCCAGGAGGAGTTCGGCAACCGCTTCCAGATCTCCGGCATCGGCGACGTGCAGGAGGCCCGAAACCTCGCCCTGCTGCTGCGCGCGGGGGCGCTCGCCGCGCCGATGGACATCATCGAGGAGCGCACCGTCGGCCCCTCGCTCGGCGCGGAGAACATCGCCAAGGGCTTCCGGTCGGTGGTCTACGGCTTCGCGGCCATCGCGCTGTTCATCGCGGTCTACTACGCGCTCTTCGGCGTGATCTCGGTGGTGGCGCTCGGGGCGAACCTGCTCTTCCTCGTGGGCCTGCTGTCGATGCTGCAGGCCACGCTCACGCTCCCGGGCATCGCCGCCATCGCGCTGGCGCTCGGCATGGCCATCGACGCCAACGTGCTCATCAACGAGAGGATCCGCGAGGAGCTTCGTGCCGGCATGAGCCCGCAGATGGCCATCCAGGCGGGTTACGAGAGGGCCTTCGACACGATCTTCGACTCCAACATCACCACCCTCATCGCGGGCCTCGCGCTCCTCGCCTTCGGCTCCGGCCCGGTGCGCGGCTTCGCGGTGGTGCACTGCCTGGGCATCCTCACCTCGATCTTCAGCGCGGTGATGGTCTCGCGCGGCATCGTGAACCTCGTCTACGGGGGGCGCAGGAAGGTCACCAGGGTCTCCATCGGCAACACCGAGTGGCACAAGGCCGGGAAGGCGGCCTGAGGGCCGCCCGAGACCGACGAAACCGGGAAGACACCATGGAATTCTTCAAGATCCGCCGAACGATCCCGTTCATGCGCCACGCGCTGGTGTTCAACGTGATCTCGCTGGTCACGTTCGCGCTGGCGATCGGCTTCCTCGCCGTGCGCGGCCTGCACTTCTCCATCGAGTTCACCGGCGGCACGGTGATGGAGGTGACGCACGACAAGCCCGCGCAGCCCGACCGCATCCGCGACGCCCTCGGCGCGGCTGGCTTCAAGGACATCAACGTCCTCAAGTTCGGCTCCTCGCAGGACGTGCTGATCCGCCTGCCCCTGAAGCCCAACCCGGACCCCAAGATCCAGAACGAGGAGATGCAGAAGCAGAGCACGGCGGCCATGGAGGTGCTCAGGTCGGTCGACTCCTCCGCCCGGATCGTGCGCACGGAATTCGTGGGCGGGCAGGTGGGCAAGGAGCTCGCCACCGACGGCGCCATGGCGCTACTCGTGGTGTGCCTGGGGATCATGGTCTACCTCGCCTTCCGCTTCGAGTGGCGCTTCGCCGTGGCCACGATCCTCGCCAACCTGCACGACGTGGTGATCATCCTGGGCATGTTCGCGGCCTTCCAGTGGGAATTCTCGCTGCCGGTGCTGGCCGCGGTGCTCGCGATCCTGGGCTACTCGGTGAACGAATCGGTGGTGGTGTTCGACCGGGTGCGCGAGAACTTCCGCAAGATGCGCCGCGCGAGCGTCGACGAGATCATGGATGCCTCGATCACGGGCACCATCTCGCGCACCATCATCACCCACGGCTCGACCCAGATGATGGTCCTCTCCATCCTCTTCTTCGGGGGCGCGAGCCTGTACTACTTCGCGCTCGCGCTCACGATCGGCATCTGCTTCGGCATCTACTCCTCGGTGCTGGTCGCCGCCCCGCT
Source organism: Burkholderiales bacterium (assembly GCA_026125445.1). GTDB lineage: Bacteria > Pseudomonadota > Gammaproteobacteria > Burkholderiales > Usitatibacteraceae > FEB-7. Next base: position 8,295 of record JAHCLE010000019.1, on the reverse strand, counting down.
CGCCAAGTACCTCGGCGCCTCGCGCGAGGACTTCGTGAAGCCCGAGAAGAAGGCGGCCGAGCCGGCGATGCCCTGAGCGGCGACCGGTGGAGATCCTGGCCGGGCTCCTGGACATCGTCCTGCGGCTCGACGTCCATCTCGGCGCCCTCGTCCACGATTACGGCGCGTGGGTCTACGCGATCCTCTTCGCAGTGATCTTCGCGGAGACCGGGCTCGTGGTGACGCCCTTCCTGCCGGGGGATTCGCTGCTTTTCGTGGCGGGGGCGCTCGCCGCTCTCGGCGGCCTCGACGTGCACCTGCTGGTGGCCTCGCTCACGGCCGCCGCCATCCTCGGCAACACCACCAACTACGCGATCGGGCGCTGGCTGGGCCGGCGCTACTTCGACGAGGGCCGCTCGCGCTGGGTGAAGCGCGAGCACCTCGATCGCACGCACGCCTTCTACGAGCGCCACGGCGGCGCCGCGGTGGTGATTTCCCGGTTCCTGCCCATCATCCGCACCTACGTGCCCTTCGTGGCGGGCCTCGCGCAGATGGGGTCGGCGCGGTTCACCGCCTACAACGTGGGCGGCGCCATCCTCTGGGTGGGTTCCCTCGGCTACGCGGGATACTTCTTCGGCAACCTCCCGTGGGTGCGCGCGAACCTCTCCGCCATCATCGTCGGGATCATCGCGGTGAGCCTGGTGCCGCTCGCCGTGGCGGCGTGGAAGGCGCGCGGCGAGGGGCGCGCTCGACCTTGACGTCCGCGCGCCCGCGCGCCCAGACTGCCCCGATGCCCGTCCTCGATTCGCACGTCTTCGACATGACGCGAGCCATCCAGCTCGCCGTCGCCCCCGTCTTCCTCCTCACCGCCATCGGCGCCATCATCAACGCCCTCATGGGACGGCTGGGGCGTGCCGTGGACCGCCGGCGCAAGCTCGAGGAGCTCCTGCCCGCCTTCGAGGGCGAGACGCTCGCCTCGATGGAGCGCGAGCTCGGCTCGCTCGCCAGGCGCATCAAGCTCGTCTTCTGGGCCATGGCGTTCGCCGTGCTCTCGGCCCTGCTGGTGTGCCTGCTCATCGGCACGGCCTTCATCGGGGCCCTGGTCGCGGTGGACCTGTCCAAGCCCGTGGCAGGGATGTTCGTGCTCGCCATCGCGGCCCTCACCGTGTGCCTGCTCGCCTTCCTGCGCGAGGTCTTCCTGGCCGCGATGGCCGACCGGGCGCGCTCCGTGGGCTAGAGTTCCCCCTCTCCCCTGGGAGAGGGTCGGGGTGAGGGTGAAGGCGCGCCGCGAGTCGCGCGAAGGTAGGCGACGGCCGACAGGAAGAACGCCGTGCCCAGCGCGAGCTCCAGGATGGCGAGCCGCGCGGAAGGGCCCGGGTCCGAGGCGGCGCGCAGCGCCCCTTCCACCATGCAGGCCCACACGAGGAGCGAGCTCCACTTGAAGGTGTAGCGCCGCCCGCGGAGCAGCCCCATCAGGGGCAGGAGCAGGGGGACCACCTTGAGCACGAGCCAGGAGCCGCCGGGCCGCAGCGGCGCGAGGTAGAGCTCCCACGCGAGCCCCAGCAGGATGAGCCCGATCCACGCCGCGCAGGCCGCGAGCCAGGCGAGGCGCGCGTTCACGCCGAGAGCTTGCGGGCCACGGACGCCAGGCGCCGGCCGAGGGCGAGCGCGAGGCGCTTCTCCTCCTCCGTCACCGGCCGATCGCCCAGGGGGCCGGCGACGTGCGAGGCGCCGTAGGGCGTGCCGCCGCCCGTCGTGGCGGTGAGATCCGGCTCGGTGTAGGGGATGCCCACGAGCACCATGCCGTGGTGCAGCAGCGGGACCATCATCGTGAGGAGCGTCGACTCCTGCCCGCCGTGCATCGTGGAGGTGGAGGTGAAGACCGCCGCGGGCTTGCCCGCCAGCGTCCCGCGCGACCACTCGCCGCCGAGCGTGTCGAGGAAGTGCTTCAGGGGCGCGGCCATGTTGCCGAAGCGCGTGGGCGAGCCCAGCGCGAGCCCGGCGCACTCCTCGAGGTCGCGGCGCTCGGCGTAGGGCGGGCCGGACGGGGGCACGGCGGGGGCGGCCACCTCGGTGACGGGCGAGACGCGGGGGACGGTGCGCACGCGCGCGCGCATGCCCTCGACGGTCTCGACGCCGCGCGCCACGATGTCCGCGAGGGCGCGGACGCTGCCGTTGCTGCTGTAGTAGAGGACGAGGATGTCGGCCATCGCGGGTCGCCGGGAGCGGTGTTTTCCGGGTGCTATGATACCTGCCGCTTGAAGCCCCTCCGCGCCCCATTCCGCGACCTCGCCGGTTTCGTCGCGTTCGTGTTCCGACGCTGGCAGGAGGACCGCTGTCCGCAGATCGCGGGCTCCCTCACCTTCACGACGCTGCTCGCCATGGTGCCGCTCTTCACCGTGGTGGTGGCGGTGCTCTCGTCGGCTCCCTTCTTCGAGGGCGCGATGGTGCAGATCAAGATCTTCCTGCTGCTCAACCTCGTCCCCGAGATCGCCGGCAGGATCATCACCGTGTACATGGTGCAGTTCGCGGAGGCCGCGGGGCGCCTCACCACCGTCTCGCTGGTCGCCCTCTTCGCGATGGCCATCGCGATGCTCTTCACGGTGGACCGCTCGCTCAACGTGATCTGGCGCGTGGACCGGCACCGCTCCCTGTGGCTTTCGGCGATGGGGTACTCGGCGCTGCTCGTCCTCGGGCCCGTCCTCCTCGGCCTGTCGCTGTGGGCCACCTCCTGGATCGTGGCCGCTTCCCTCGACCGCCTGTCGATGCCCTCGGAATTCGAGGCGCTGGTGCTGCGCGTCGTGCCGGTCGTGGTAAGCGCCACCGCCTTCTTCCTCGTCTACCGCATCATCCCGAACCGGCACGTCCCGGCGCGGCATGCGCTCGCGGGCGGCATCCTCGCCGCGGTGGCCTTCGAGGCGATGAAGTCGGTCTTCGCCGCCTACATCCGCGCCGTGCCGACCTACCAGCTGGTCTACGGGGCGTTCGCCTCGATTCCCATCTTCCTGCTCTGGATCTACCTCTCGTGGCTGGTGGTCCTGCTCGGGGCGGAGTTCACCGCCTCGCTGGGATGGTGGCGCGGCGTGCGCGCCGGACTGGAGGAGGCGCGCGTGGAGGAAGACCATGCGGCTTTCGTGGTGGGCCGGGCGCTCGCCGCGGCCGGCGGCGGGGCCGTCCCGTTCGCCGCACTGCGCGAGGCCACGGGCCTGCCCGACGACCGGCTGGAGGACCTGCTGGAACGCTTGCAGCGCGGCGGCGCGGTGCGTCGCGAGGGCGCGGGCTGGGCCGCCTCCGCCGGGGATCCCGGGGGCTGATCAGGATTCGGCGATGTGGAAGAGGTCGAAGCGCCCCGTGCGCTCGATGAGGCTGGTGGCGCGCACGCGCGTGACGAAGCCCTCGTCCTCGATCTCGAACTCGCGCAGGTCGCTGTAGGTGCCGGTGCCGGCGAGCAGGGTGTCGGGCGTGTCGAAGTCGCCGCTGTCGGAAAGCAGCAGGCCGGGGCGCACCTGGGCGCCCGTGCTGACCGTGGGCTGCACCGCGACGCAGCGCGCGGCGGGGGCGAGGAACTGGATGCCGAACTCCATGCCGCCCTCGTCGAGCACGGTGAGCCAGCGCACCACGCCCACCGTCCAGCGGGGGTTGCCCATGAACTTGACGCCGAGCACCTCGCCCACCGTGATGGCCTGGGTGAGATTCGCGCCCACGCGGCGGACCTTGAGGCCGCCGGCGCTCTGGTTCACCACGTCCCACTCGCCTGCGTTCATGCTCTTCGAGACCTCGTCGTCGGGGACGAAGACGAGCGGGATGGTAGCCGCGCTCTCGATGGCCTCCTTCTCCATCTCCGGGCTGATCTTCGGCTCGATCGACACGAAGTGGGTGATGGCGCGCATGCCGGAGCAGATCGCCACCGTGGCCTCCATGGGGTCGCGCCGCGAGCTGCGCTTGGGCGGGTCGCCCCACAGGACGATGAGCTTGCCCAGGAGCGCCAGCATCTCCGGGGTCGTGGCCTTGCTGGTGGTCGCCGACACGTTGCCCGTCTCGACGGCCTGGCGGCGCGCGCGCAGGCGCTCGACCACCGGGTTCGTGTCGAGCAGCCGCCAGTTGGGCCCGCCCGGATCGTCGTTGGCCGACAGGAGCGGCTTGGGCGGCTTGTCCTGGTCGCAGGGCACGAGGAAGTGCGCGCCGGGTCGCGTCTGCGGCCGGGCCTGGCCCAGCGTGTAGGCGCCGCGCTGGCCGCGCACGACCTGCTGGATGCGGTCGAGGTCGCCCGGCACGAGGCGGTAGGGGTCGGTCAGCGACACGAGCAGCGCCTCGGAATACAGGTCGGCGATCGTCGACTTGGTCTCCGGGTCGGCCGGCTCCGCGACGAAACCCTCCTTCTCGGCGTGCAGGTAGAGCTGGTGGATCTCGCGCCAGGATCCCGCCGGGATCGGCGTGTAGGAGCGGTAGCTCGCGCGCAGCAGCTGCATCAGGCTTTCCATGGCCCGGTAGGCGACGAACGGCATCTGCTTCTTCGCGCCGAACGCGAGGAGCTTGCCGGTCTTCTCCACGAGCAGCGTCTTGTAGGCGTAGCCGAACTCGGTGGCGAGCTCGCGGGCGAGCGCCAGGGCCTCGCGCGCCTTGGGCGGCAGCGGCAGCAGCGACTTGCCGTAGACGGCGTCCAGCTCGTCGAAGACGACGTGCGCCACGGGCCGGTAGGCCTCGCAGATCTGCAGCCGGTCGTCGAACTCCACCTTGGCCCGGTTGATCGCGGCGAGGTTCGCGAGGATCTTGCGCCCGGCCTCCGCGCTCTGGGCCAGCGGGAGCGATTCCACCCACGCCTTGGCCTGTTTCGGGCGAAGGTCCACGTCCCTGGGAGGGGCGAGGCGTTCGGCGGGTATGCGAAGGTCGAGGGCCACTGCTGTGTTAATCTTTGATTTTCAATGGCTTAATGGGGGTCCCGCCTTCCCCGGCGGGTACGAGCCCCAGAATAGACGAGCGCGATGTATTTGAAAACGAGAGCATTTGTTATCGAGATGGCCCGTCGCGGGGCGATCCTCCTTCTGCTGGCCGGCCTGGCGCAGTCCGCGGCCGCCTTCGACGTGACCGATACCGACGGCAAGCGCCATCGCCTGGCCGACTATCGCGGCAAGTGGGTGGTGGTGAACTTCTGGGCCACGTGGTGCACGCCGTGCATCAAGGAGATCCCCGAGATCGCCGCCTTCAGCGCCGCCAACGCGCCCGGGCGGGCGGTGGTGCTGGGCATCGCGCTCGACGTGGAGGACGAGGCGAAGACGAAGCAGTTCGCGAAGAAGATCGGCCACGCCTACCCGCTCGTGCTCGAGGACGACGACACCGAGAAGGTCTTCGGGAAGGTGAAGGGCCTGCCGACGACGGTGATCTACGACCCTTCGGGCAAGCGCGCCTGGGCGCGCACGGGCACCGTGACCCGCAAGTCGCTCGAGGAGGCGATCGCCTCCGCCGGCGCGCCGAAGGGCTAGGCGCCCGCCGACCAGCGGCTGCGCATCGCGCGCAGCACGCGCTCGGGATACTCGGGGCGGCCGAGGCTGCCGTTGTAGCGGCCGAGCGCGTTGAAGAGGTTGCCGTTCTCGACCTGGAGGTAGTGGCGCAGGATGACGCAGCCGTAGCGCAGGTTGGTGCGGGCATGGAAGAGGTTCTGCCCGGGCATCCCGATCTCCCGCACCCAGAAGGGCATCACCTGCATGTATCCGCGCGCGCCGGCCGGCGAGACGGCGTACTTGCGGAAGCCGCTCTCCACGTCGATGACCGCGAGCACCAGCCGCGGGTCGAGCCCGGCGCGCAGCGCTTCGTAGCGGATCATCTCGAGGAGCTCGTGGGCGAGGCGGTCGTCGCGCACGCGCTCCTGCACGCGTTCGTGGTGCGCGCGCACCCAGGCGATCGATTCCGGGTCCCGAAGGCGCGCGTACTGGCGGTCGGTGACGGATTTCGCCAGCGACGCGCGCACCGAGGCCGACAGCTCCTCGTACTGCTGCGCGCCCGCGAGCGCGGTGGCGGGGAGGAGCCCCGCGAGCGCCGCCAGCGCGAGTCCGAGCCAGCGCGCCGGCGCCGCGGTCATCGGGCGAGGCGCTCCTTCACGAAGGCGGCGGCCTGCGCGAGCGGCACCTTGGTGGCCTCGGCGTCGCGGCGGTGCTGGTACTCGACCACGCCTTCCTTGAGGCCGCGCTCGCCGATCACGACGCGGTGCGGGATGCCGACGAGCTCCTGGTCGGCGAGCATCACGCCGGGGCGCTCGCCCCGGTCGTCGATGAAGGCCTCGATGCCCGCCGCGAGGAGCCCGGCGTAGAGCTTCTCCGCGGCTTCCTTCACCGCCTCGCTCTTGTTCGCGCCCATCGGGATCACCGCCACCGTGAAGGGCGCCATGGGATCGGGCCAGATGATCCCCTTGTCGTCGTGGTTCTGCTCGATGGCCGCGCCCACGATGCGGGTGACGCCGATGCCGTAGCAGCCCATCTCGAAGGGCTTGGCGGTGCCGTCCTCCGCGGTGAAGGTGGCGCCCATCGCCTCGGAGTAGCGCCGGCCGAGCGCGAAGACGTGCCCGACCTCGATGCCGCGCACGATCGCGAGCGTGCCCTTGCCGTCCGGGGAGGGGTCGCCGGGGATCACGTTGCGGATGTCGGCCACGATGTCGGGCTCGGGGCAGTCGCGTCCCCAGTTCACGCCGCGGATGTGGAAGTCCTTCTCGTTGGCGCCGCAGATGAAGTCGGACATCGCGGCCACCGTGCGGTCGGCCACCACGGTGATCTTCGAGCGGTCCAGACCCACGGGGCCGAGGTAGCCCGCGGGCCCGTCGGCCGCGGCGAGGATCTCCTCGTCGCTCGCCCACCGCCAGCCCTTGAGCCCGTGCACCTTGCCCGTCTTCACCTCGTTGAGCGTGTGGTCGCCGCGGATGAGCAGCATGTGCACGCGGTGGTTGGCGTAGAGGAGGATCGCCTTCACCGTGCGCGAGAGCGGCTCGTTCCACAGCCTGGCCACGCCCTCGCAGGTGGAGGTGCCCGGCGTCGGGTTCTTGCGCATGGGCTCCGTGGGCGCGGCGCGCGGGGAGGCCGGGGCGAGGGCCTCGGCCTGCTCGATGTTGGCGGCGTACTCGGACGCGTTCGAGTAGGCGATCTGGTCTTCGCCCGAGTCGGCCAGCACCTGGAACTCGTGCGAGGCGAGGCCGCCGATCTCGCCGGTGTCGGCCGCCACGGGACGGAACTTGAGGCCCAGGCGCGTGAAGATGCGCACGTAGGCGTCGAACATCTTCTGGTACGAGCGGAGCATCCCCGCCTCGTCGGCGTCGAAGGAGTAGGCGTCCTTCATCGAGAACTCGCGCGCGCGCAGCACGCCGAAGCGCGGGCGGATCTCGTCGCGGAACTTGGTCTGGATCTGGTAGAAGTTCACCGGCAGCTGGCGGTAGCTCCTCAGCTCCTTCCTCGCGATGTCGGTGACGGGCTCCTCGTGCGTCGGGCCGAACAGGAAGTCGCGCTCGTGGCGGTCCCTGATCTTGAGGAGCTGCGGGCCGAACTTGTCCCAGCGCCCGGTCTCCTGCCAGAGCTCGGCCGGCTGCACGGGCGGCATGATCACCTCCAGGGCGCCGGCGCGGTCCATCTCCTCGCGCACGATCTGCTCGGTCTTGCGCAGCGTGACCAGCCCGAGCGGCAGCCACGAGTAGATGCCGGAGGACAGCTTCTTGATCATCCCCGAGCGAAGCATGAGCTTCTGGCTCGTGACGTCGGCCTCGGCCGGGGCTTCCTTCAGCGTGGCGATGTAGAACTGCGATGCGCGCATCGTGCTGTTTTTGTTGGGAAAACGAACATTGTAACGCGAATCGGCCCGCCGCGGCCCGCTACCGCCGGGCGGGCATGCGCGCGAGGTCGACGTCGAGATACTTCGCCATCGACGTGAACGGCGCCGGCCAGTAGCCCAGCACCCACGGCTGCACGAACGCGTTCTCGACGTCGACCATCAGCGGGATCATCGGCGCGTGGTAGGCGACGATCGTGCTCATCGTGCGCGCGGCGTCCTGGCGCGCGGCCGGGTCCGGCGCGCGGAGGAAGCGCGCGAACGCGAGGTCGTACTGCGCGTTGCGGAAGCGGGTCTCGTTGTCCTCGGGCGGCGACGGCCCGTACAGCGTGCTGAACGCGAGCCCCATCGGGTAGACGGACCGCCCGTGGACGTTGATCTGGAACTTGCCCTGCGCGGCCTCCTTGAACAGGTCCTGCGTGGGCACGACGCGGAAGTCGACGCGCACGCCGATCGCGTCGAAGTCCCTGCGGACGAGCGTCTGGAACTCGCGCCACACGCTGCCCGGAAAGA
>JAHCLE010000189.1 GCA_026125445.1 Burkholderiales bacterium | reverse complement strand
GACGCACAACATGCAGCAGGCGGCACGCTGCTCCGACTACACGGCCTACATGTACCTGGGCGACCTCGTGGAGTTCGGCGAGACCGACCAGATCTTCCTCAAGCCGAAGGAGCAGGCGACCGAGGATTACATCACCGGGCGCTTCGGCTAGGCCGTCACCGATCCGTCGCGCCCGCGTCACGCGCGGGTCACCGGCGGGGCCTACCGTGTCGGGAATCCACCCGACCGAGAGGCCGAGATGTCCGAGAACGCGCTGTCCACACGCTTCGCCGTCACCTTCGCCGCGAACCGCCACGAGGTCCTCGAGGCCCAGCGCCTGCGCTACCTCGTCTTCGGCCAGGAGCTGGGCGCGCGCCTTCCGGGCGCCGACCGCGGGATCGACGAGGACGAGTTCGACCCGCACTGCGACCACCTGCTGGTGCGCGACCGGCTCTCGGGCTGCGTCGTCGGCACCTACCGCGTCCTGCCGCCCGAGGCGGCGGGCGAAGCGGGAGGGCTCTACGCGGACCGCGAGTTCGACCTGACCTTCCTGCAGCCGCTGCGCCGCCGCATGGTGGAAGTGGGGCGCGCCTGCGTGCACCCGGCCCACCGCAGCGCCGCCGTGATGCTCCTCATGTGGTCGGCGCTCGCCCGCTACGTGATCGAGGGGGGCTACGAGTACTTCGTCGGGGCCGCGAGCATCGGCCTCGACGATGGCGGGCACATGGCCGCCTCCGTGTTCGACCGCGTCCGCCGCGAGCGGCTGGCCCCCGAGAGCCTTCGGGTGTTCCCGCGCAATCCCTTCCCCCTGGATCGCTTCGAGCCCGGCGAGCCCGCGGGAATCCCGCCGCTTCTCAAGGGCTACCTGGGCATGGGCGCCTGGGTCTGCGGCGAGCCCGCGGTCGACCCCGAATTCAACTGCGCCGACCTGCCCATCCTGCTTTCGTTGGATCGGCTGGACGCTCGCTTCGCGCGCCATTTCCTCAGGCGCGCGGCCTGAGGCCCGGAACTCGCGCGGGACGGGTCGTCAGGGGGCGGTCGCTTCGTACCACCCCTTGCTCGCGTTGACCACCTTCACCACCGCGAGCATCACCGGCACCTCGATCAGGACGCCCACCACGGTGGCGAGCGCCGCGCCGGACTCCAGCCCGAAGAGGGTGATCGCCGCGGCCACGGCGAGCTCGAAGAAGTTGCTCGCGCCGATGAGGCACGAAGGCCCCGCCACCTCGTGCGCCACGCCCAGCCGGCGGTTGAGGAGGTAGGCGAGCCCGGAATTGAAGAACACCTGCAGCAGGATCGGCACGGCGAGGAGCGCGATCACCAGCGGCTGCCGCAGGATCGCCTCGCCCTGGAAGCCGAACAGCAGGACGATGGTGGCCAGCAGCGCCGCGATCGAGAAGGGGCCGATGCGCGCGAGCGTGGCCTCGTAGGCCGCCTGGCCACGCGACAGCAGCCACTTCCGCCACAGCTGCGCTAGCGCCACGGGGATCGCCACGTACAGCACCACCGAGACGAAGAGCGTGTCCCAGGGCACCGTGATGCTCGAGATGCCCAGCAGCAGCGCCACGATCGGCGCGAAGAGCACGATCATGAGCGCATCGTTGAGCGCCACCTGGGAGAGCGTGAAGTAGGGGTTGCCGCGGCAGAGCTGGCTCCACACGAACACCATCGCCGTGCACGGCGCGGCGGCCAGCAGGATGAGCCCGGCGATGTAGCTGTCGAGCTGCGCGGCCGGCAGCCACGGCGCGAAGAGCTCGCGGATGAAGAGCCAGCCCAGCAGCGCCATCGAGAACGGCTTCACCGCCCAGTTCACGAAGACGGTCACGCCGATGCCCTTCCAGTGCGCCTTCACCTGGTGGAGTGCCCCGAAGTCGATCTTCACGAGCATCGGAACGATCATCACCCAGATGAGCGCGCCCACCGGCAGGTTCACCTTCGCGACCTCCAGCTGCCCGATGGCGGCGAACGCGCCCGGAAGCAATTGCCCTAGCCCGATTCCGGCGACGATGCACAGCGCCACCCAGACGGTGAGGTAGCGTTCGAAGAAACCGATGGGCGCGGGGGCCGGGACTGCGGTCGTGGCCATGGCGGTCAGGCGGTCTTCCCGATGTCCGAGAGCTGTTTCTGGAGCGAGAGCTTGTCCAGGCTCTGCACGGGCAGGTTCACCAGCAGCGAGATGCGGCGCTGCAGGCGCGAGAAGGCGTCGCGGAAGGCGCGGCGCTTCGTCTCGTCGTCACCCTCGACGGCTGCCGGGTCGGGGATTCCCCAGTGCGCGCTCATCGGATGTCCGGGCCAGACCGGGCAGGTCTCGGCCGCCGCGGAGTCGCACACCGTGAAGATGAAGTCGAACTCGGGCGCGCCGGGAGAAGCGAACTCGTCCCAGCTCTTGCTTCGCAGGCCTTCGGTGGCGAACCCGTTCTTCGCGAGGATCTCGAGCGCGAAGGAGTTCACGCGCCCTCCCGGGTGGCTGCCCGCGCTCCACGCACGGAAGCGATCCCGGCCCATGGAGTTCAGGAGGGCCTCGCCCAGGATCGAGCGCGCGGAATTGCCGGTGCAGAGGAACAGGACGTTGTAGGGGCGGTCGGTCATGGCGTCGTCGCGGCTGGATGGTCGGGAGGGCAATGCTGTTTCAGCAACATGACGCCTCGATGACTTTCCCGGACGGCTTCGGCTCCGCGCCGCAACCGCAGCCGGACTTGCCTTCGTCCTTCGCCACCTCGTCGCGGACGCAGCACGCATCGGCCCGCGATTTCGGGGGGCCGCCGCAGCAGGACGAGGCGGCGATCGGCGCCTCGACGGGAGTCTCCGGCTTGGCGCAGCAGGCGCCCGCGGCCTCGTCGAATTGCGTGGAGCACACGCCCGTTTGCGGAAGCTCCAGCTGCACGTCGTCGGCGGACGCGAGGTCGCCTGCGAGCGCCGCCGCGACGGAACGCGCCTGCTCGTAGCCGGTGGCCAGCAGGAAGTTGGGCGCGCGCCCGTAGCTCTTGGCGCCGAGGGCGTAGAAGCGCGCTTCGGGATGCGCGAGCTCGCGGTGGCCGTGCGGCCGCACCGTGCCGCAGCTGTGCTCGTTGGGGTCGATAAGCGGGGCGAGCGCCTCGGTGCTTTCCAGCCAAGGGTCCAGCCTGACGCGGATCTCGGACGACAGGCCGAGGTCGGGCCGGCATCCCGTCGAGACGATGATCTCGTCGACGGCGTCGATCCGCACGCGCGAGCCGTCCGGGGCCCGGCCCTCGATCGCGAGCGGCCCGCCCTCGTCGCGGATCGCCTCGGCCTTGAAGTCCGCGCGGACCTCGAGCCGGCCTTCCCCGACCAGCGCGCGAAGCCGGGCGCCCAGGGCGCCGCGCGCGGCGAGCCCGTCGTTCTCTCCCCCGCCGAAGATGCGCGCGAAGTCGTGGCCGCGGATCGTCCACACGATGCGCGTGCCGGGTTCCGTCTGCGCGAGCTTCGCGAGAGCGAGGAGGTTCCCGGCGGCGGAGTGGCCGGCGCCCGCGACCACGACTCGGCGTCCCGCGTAGCGTGCGCGCTGCGCGCCCAGGATGTCGGGCATGCCGTAGGCGATGCGATCGGCGTGCTCGCGCTCGCCCAGCGCCGGCAGGCCGTTGGCACCGAGCGGGTTCGGCGTGGCCCAGGTGCCGGTCGCGTCCAGGACGGCCCAGGCCCGGTGCTCCCGGACGCCGCTTGCCGTGCGCACCCGCAGCACGAAGGGCGCCTCGTCGCGGCCGCGCGACTTCAACTTGTCGAAGCCGTCGCGCGCGATGCTCTCCACGCGGCTCGACAGCTGCAAGGCGGCGGCGATGGGCGGCAGCGCGGCGAGCGGGGCGAGATAGCGGTCCACGATCTCGCCGGCGGTGGGCAGTTCCTCGTCGGGCGGCGGCTGCCAACCCGCGCTTTCCAGCAGCCGGCGGGCGGCGCGATCGACGTTGTACCGCCATGGCGAGAAGAGTCGCACGTGCCGGAAGCTCTCCAGGTTCGCGGCCACCGTGGCGCCCGCCTCGAAGACGACGGGGCGAAGTCCGCGCTCCAGCATGTGGGCGGCGGCGGCAAGTCCTACCGGTCCGGCGCCGATCACGGCGACGGGCAGGGCGATGCGGTCATTCATGGAGGGTCTCCTGGGTCGGGCCCGAGACGCATCGCCCCAGCCCTGTTTCGGCGGGAGAGAGGCATTCGCCGGGCATCCCCCGGCAGCAGTTCTCGGTGAGGTAGGTCATGAGCGCCGCCATGCGCTCGAAGCTGGCGGCGTAATAGATGAACCGGGAAGCCGTCCGTGACGTGACGAGCCCGGCACGGGCGAGCTCCTTCAGGTGGAAGGACAGGGTGGCGGGCGCCACGGCGAGCTTCTCGGCGATGGCGCCGGCGGCCAATCCCTCCGGGCCGGCCTGGACGAGAAGCCTGTAGATGGCGAGCCGGGTTTCCTGGGCCAACGCGGCCAGGGATTCGATGGCTTGTTGAGATTCCATGATTTGAAGAATATAGAAATATCGAAACGACTGTCAACCCCGGCGGGGAAGGGCCCGCCGCAGGCCGGCCGGAAGTCACGCC
>JAHCLE010000188.1 GCA_026125445.1 Burkholderiales bacterium | reverse complement strand
ATTCGTGGTCTGCGTGCTCGCTTTCCGTCGGGGCGTCATGGGCGAGCTCGAGGCCTGGCTCCGGCGCCGCCGCATCGACTGACGCTTCCCATGGCGGCCGACCACGCCCCGGACCTCGGGCGCGACGCCGCCAACCACGTCCCGCTCTCGCCCGTTTCCTTCCTGCGCCGCGCGGCCGACACCTGGCCCGGCAAGGTCGCCGTGCGCCACGGCGAGCTCGCCTTCACCTGGGCCCAGTTCGAGGCGCGCTGCCGGCGGCTGGCGAGCGCGCTGGCCGGGCGCGGCATCGGCCGCGGAGACACGGTGGCGATCGTGGCGCCCAACGTGCCCGCCATGCTGGAGGCGCACTACGCGGTGCCGGGGCTGGGCGCGGTCCTCAACGCGCTCAACTACCGGCTCGACGCGCGCACGATCGCCTTCTGCCTCGACCACGGCGGCGCAAGGGTGCTCATCGCCGACCGCGAGTTCTCGCCGGTGGTGCAGAAGGCGCTCGCGCTCGCCCGCAATCGCCCCCTCGTCGTCGACATCGACGATCCGCTGGCGCCCGGGGCGCCCTTGGGCGAGCTGACCTACGAAGACTTCCTCGAGGAAGGCGATCCCGACTTCGTCCTGCCCGGCCCGCGCGACGAGTGGGATTCGCTGGGGCTGCTCTACACCTCCGGCACGACGGGCGACCCCAAGGGCGTGGTCTACCACCATCGCGGCGCGTACCTCAACGCGCTCGGCAATGCGCTGGCCTTCGGGCTTTCCTCGCGATCCGTGTACTTGTGGACGCTGCCCATGTTCCACTGCAACGGGTGGACCTACACCTGGGCCGTGACCGCCGTGGGCGGCACCCACGTCTGCCTGCGCAAGGTCGACCCGGCGCTCATCTTCCCGGCCATCGCCCGGCACGGCGTCACGCACCTGTGCGGCGCGCCCATCGTGCTGAACCTGCTGGTGCACGCGCCCGAGGAAGTAAAGGTGCGCTTCGGCCACCCCGTGGAAGTCGCCACCGGGGGCGCCGCGCCGCCCTCGGCCGTGATCGAGGCCATGGAGCGCATGGGCTTTCGCGTCACCCACCTCTACGGCCTCACGGAGAGCTACGGGCCGGCCACCCTGTGCGCCTGGCAGGACGAGTGGGACGGGCTCGGGCTCGAGGCGAGGGCGCGGCTCATGGCGCGCCAGGGCGTTCGCTATCCCACGCTCGAGGACCTGCAGGTGGCCGACGCGCGGACCGGCGTTCCCGTGCCCCGCGACGGCCGCACGCTGGGCGAGGTGATGCTGCGCGGCAACACGATCATGAAGGGCTACCTCGCCAACCCGAAGGCGACGCAAGCCGCCTTCCGAGGGGGCTGGTACCGCACGGGGGACCTGGCGGTGTGGCACCCGGACGGCTACATCGAGGTGAAGGACCGCTCCAAGGACATCATCATCTCGGGCGGCGAGAACATCTCGTCCCTCGAGGTGGAGGAGTGCCTCTACCGCCACCCGCTGGTCATGGAGGCGGCCGTCGTCGCGCGCCCGGACGAGAAGTGGGGCGAGTCGCCCTGCGCGTTCGTGACCCTCAAGCCGGGGGCGGGGAAGGCGACGGCGGAGGACATCATCGCGTTCTGCCGGGAGCACCTGGCGCACTTCAAGGTGCCGCGCACCGTGGTCTTCGGGGAACTGCCCAAGACCTCCACGGGCAAGATCCAGAAGTTCGTCCTGCGGCAGCGGGCGGCCGGCCTGCAATAGTCGCCCGGGCGCCAGACGCCCCGGCGCGGTTCTGCTAGAATTCAAACGCTCGTTTGAATTTCCTTCCACGACCCCATCCCGCCCGCCATGAAAATCCTCGTCCCGGTGAAGCGCGTCGTCGACTACAACGTGAAGGTCCGCGTGAAGGCGGACGGCACGGGAGTCGACCTGGCCAACGTGAAGATGTCCATGAATCCCTTCGACGAGATCGCCGTCGAGGAGGCCTTGAAGCTCAAGGAGGCGGGCAAGGCCACGGAGGTGGTGGCCGTCTCCTGCGGCCCGGCGGCCTGCCAGGAGACGCTGCGCACGGCGCTCGCCATGGGGGCCGACCGCGCCATCCTCGTCGAGGCCGAGGGCGAGCTGCAGCCGCTCGCGGTCGCCAAGCTCCTCAAGGCCGTCGTCGCGAAGGAATTGCCGCAGCTCGTGATCGCGGGCAAGCAGGCCATCGACGACGACGCGAACCAGGTGGGGCAGATGCTCGCCGCGCTGCTGGACTGGGCGCAGGTCACCTTCGCCTCGAAGGTGGCGCTGGACGGCGGCAAGGTCACGGTCACGCGCGAGATCGACGGCGGCCTCGAGACCGTCGAGGCGGCGCTGCCCGCGGTGCTCACGGCGGACCTGCGCCTGAACACGCCGCGCTACGCGACGCTGCCCAACATCATGAAGGCCAAGAAGAAGCCCCTGGACACGGTGAAGCCCGCCGACCTGGGCGTCGACGTGGCGCCGCGGCTGAAGACCCTGAAGGTCGCCGAGCCGCCCAAGCGCAAGGGCGGCGTGATGGTCAAGGACGTGGCCGAACTGGTCGCGAAGCTCAAGTCCGAAGCGAAGGTGATATAGATGACTGCCCTCGTCATTGCCGAGCACGACAACGCCAGGCTCAAGCCGGGCACCGCCAACGCCGTCACCGCCGCCGCGAAGATGGGCGGCGAGGTCCACGTCCTGGTCGCGGGGCAGGGCTGCGCCGCAGCCGCGGCCGAGGCCGCCAAGCTCGCGGGCGTGGCCAAGGTCCTCGTGGCCGACGCGGCCCACTACGCCGCCGCGCTTCCCGAGAACACGGCCGCGCTCGTGGTGCCGCTGGCCAAGGGCTATTCGCACGTCGTGGCCGCCGCCACCGCCGCTGGCAAGAGCTTCATGCCGAGGGTGGCCGCGCTGCTGGACGTGGCGCAGGTCTCCGAGATCGTCGCCGTGGAGTCGCCCGACACCTTCGTGCGCCCGATCTACGCCGGCAACGCCTTTGCCACCGTGCAGTCGCCGGACGCCGTCAAGGTGGTCACCGTGCGCTCGACCGGATTCGACGAAGCCGCGGCCACGGGATCGGCGCCGGTGGAGTCCGTCGCGGCCGGCCCCGATGCCGGGAAATCGAAGCTCCTCGGCCAGGAGCTCACCCAGTCGGCACGCCCGGAGCTCGTGGCCGCCCGCCGCGTGGTCTCCGGGGGCCGGGGCCTCGGCAGCGCCGAGAGCTTCAAGCTCGTCGAGGCGCTCGCCGACAAGCTGGGGGCGGCCATCGGCGCCTCGCGCGCGGCCGTGGATTCCGGCTACGTGCCCAACGACTACCAGGTGGGCCAGACCGGCAAGATCGTGGCGCCGGAGCTCTACATCGCCGTGGGCATCTCGGGCGCCATCCAGCACCTCGCGGGCATGAAGGACAGCAAGGTGATCGTCGCGATCAACAAGGACCCCGAGGCGCCCATCTTCCAGGTGGCCGACTACGGGCTGGTGGGCGACCTCTTCCAGGTCGTCCCCGAACTCACCGCGCAGATCTAGCCGATCTAGCAGATCTAGGAGACTTTCCGTGGCCGAATATGCCGCTCCCCTGAAGGACATGCAGTTCGTGCTCAAGCACGTGGTCGGCCTGGACCAGGTGAACACCCTGCCGGGCTGGGACGAGGTGACCGACGACGTCGTGGACGCCATCCTCGAGGAGGCCGCCAAGTTCGCCGGCGAGGTGCTTTCGCCGCTCAACGTCACGGGGGACCAGGTGGGCGCCGCGTTCAAGGACGGCGAGGTGATCACGCCCCCCGGCTTCAAGGACGCCTACCGCCAGTTCGTGGACGGCGGCTGGGGCAACATCATCGCGCCCCCGGAATTCGGCGGCCAGGGCCTGCCGCACCTGCTCTCCACGCCGGTCGAGGAGATGTGGGGCTCGGCCAACATCGCCTTCAAGCTCTGCCCGATGCTCACCCTGGGCGCGGTCGAGGCGCTGCACCGCAACGCCTCCGACGCGCTCAAGAAGCGCTTCCTGCCCAACATGGTCTCCGGCAAGTGGACGGGCACCATGAACCTCACCGAGCCGCAGGCCGGAAGCGACCTCTCGCTCGTGCGCACCAAGGCAACGCCGCAGCCCGACGGGACCTACAAGCTCACCGGGCAGAAGATCTTCATCACCTACGGCGAGCAGGACTACACGGAGAACATCGTGCACACGGTGCTCGCCCGCATCGACGGGGCGCCCGAGGGCGTGAAGGGGATCTCGCTCTTCGTCGTGCCAAAGGTCCTGGTCAACGCCGACGGCACGCTGGGCGCGCGCAACGGCGTCAAGTGCGTCTCCATCGAGCACAAGATGGGCATCCACGCGAGCCCGACGGCGGTCATGGCCTACGACAACGCCACCGGCCACCTCGTGGGCGAGGCCAACCGCGGCCTCGAGTACATGTTCGTGATGATGAACGCGGCGCGCCTGGGCGTGGGCCTGGAGGGCGTGTCGCTCGCCGAGCGCGCCTACCAGCGCGCGCGCGACTGGGCGCTCGAGCGCCTGCAGGGCAGGCCCGTCGGCGTGGCCGGTGCCGCCAGGACCGCGCCCATCATCCAGCACCCCGACGTGAAGCGCATGCTCCTCACGATGAAG
>JAHCLE010000187.1 GCA_026125445.1 Burkholderiales bacterium | reverse complement strand
CGAGGCCACCCACCTGGAGCTCGTGTCCGCCTCGGGCTCGGGCAACGGCGCCTACGAGTTCTACCTGCGCAAGCTGTGAGCACCTCCAGCCGTACCCCCCTGCGCGTGAAGAACACCTGGTTCAAGGCCGGGCGGGCGCACGCGCCCGGGGAGGTCGCGGCCTCGCTCGCGTTCATCGCCTGGCGCGTCGCCCAGAACATGCTCAAGAGCATGCGCAAGGCCGGGTTCGACATCGACCCCGGGCCGCAGTACTTCGACTTCCTGGCCGAGGCGCTGGCCTTCGCCATCCAGGTCGCCTGGCGGCTCGTCTACGCGCGCTACGACGACGCGGGACGGGTGGCGTTCATGACCACGCTCGCCAACCGCGCCGGCGAGGAGCTCGCCGAGAACCGCGCGCGGCTGCTGGGCGAGTCCGACCCCGCCGCCATCAAGGCCGCGTTCATCGAACTGCTGAACCGCCGCACGGAGGAGTACGCGGAGTTCGGCTACGGCCCCGAGGGCCCGGACTTCGCCTTCCTGCGCTATTTCGCGACGTCCGTGGCCGAGCTGATGCCGGAGAAGGACAAGCGCTGGACCTGGGACCAGGTCATCGCCATCGAGGGCCCCGAGGCGGCCACCACCCTCGCCAGGAGCGTGGCCGGCCTCTTCGACGAGGCGCCGCGGCGCAAGCGGCGCGCCGCCGAGTCCGAGGGCTGAGGCTTTGGACGCGATCGATCCCGGCCCCGGAGGCAACCCCTTCGCGCCCGGCAACGACGAGGCCTACGCCCGCTGGCGCGACCGCAAGCTCGCCGCCCGTGCCCGCTCGGCCGCCGACCTCCTGGTGGAGGTCCGCGACCCGCGCGCCCTCACGGCCGCCGAGAAGGCCGAGATCGTGCGCCGCTGCCGGCGCGACAACATGGCCATCTACGCGAGCACGGTGACCGGCGAGGACAAGTCCGTTCCGCGGCGCCTGGGCGCCCAGCTGGGGCTCGCCACGCTCGACACCAACTTCCTCGCCGACGAGGACGGCATCACGAGCATCGCGGTGACCGGCGCCAAGGCCTCGGCGGGATTCATTCCCTACACGACCCACCGCATCCGCTGGCACACGGACGGCTACTACAACCCGCCGGAGCTGCGCATCCGCGCGATGCTGCTGCACTGCGTGCGCGACGCCGCCTCCGGGGGCGACACGGCGGTCCTGGACCACGAGCTCGCCTGGCTGATGCTGCGCGAGGACGATCCCGCACTCGCGGCCGCCCTGATGCAGCCCGACGCGCTCGCGATCCCGGCGCGGGTCGACGAGGAGGGGGTCGCGCGCCCGGCGGCCGTGGGGCCGGTCTTCTCGATCGAGCCCGGCACGGGGGACCTGCACATGCGCTACACCGCCCGCACGCGCAGCGTGGCCTGGAAGGACGACGCCGCCACGGCGGCCGCGGCGGCGCGCCTGCTGGCCCTCCTGGACGGCGATTCCGGGTGCGTGCTGCGCACGCGCCTCCTGCCGGGCATGGGGCTCGTGTGCAACAACGTGCTGCACGAGAGGAGCGCCTTCGTGGACGACCCCGCGCGACCCCGCCTGCTCTACCGCGCGCGTTACGTCGAGCGCATCGCGGGCACCGAGAGCGCCTGGTCCGGAAACGAAACGGCCGGCGTGTAGCCGGCCGTTCGCGGTGCCGCTGCCGGGGTTCGGCCTACCAGCGCTTGCCCCAGGCGATGCCCAGCGAGTTCTGGTACATCGAGATCGTCTCGCTGCCCATGACCGGCGCCGGCGCCAGGCCGTTGAAGAGCGACGCCCCGGTCACGGAGTTCTTCTTCGCGTGCACGAAGGAGCCGGAGATCTCCGAGCTCTTGTCGATCGCGTAGGTGAAGCCCAGCGTGTAGTGGTCCTTCACCACGCCCGGCGCGAGGATGTTGAACGTCACGTCGCGCGCGAGGATGGGGTTGTCCGACTTGCTGTAGCCGGCGCGCAGGAGCAGCTCCGGCGTCGCCTGGTACTCGGCGCCGAACTTCCACACGTCCACGTCCTGCCAGCCGAAGCCCGGGCCGTTGTCGGCGCCCAGCGGGGCCTGGTTGGTGCTGGGGTTGCCCACGGAGGCGATCTCGCTGTAGTTGATGCGCTTGTAGTCCACGCCCACCATCCAGTTGCCGGCGGGCTTGAACGACACGCCGAAGCCGTAGTGCTCGGGCATGTCGAAGGCGCCGCCTTCGGCGAAGAGGCCCTTGTACTCGTCGAACTTGCCCATGTTCACCTTCGAGCCGTAGATCGCGCCGACGTTGACCGGCCCGACCTTGCCCATGTAGCCGATCTTCACGCCGAAGCCGGTGGCGTTGCTGTAGCCGAGGTTCGTGACGTTCTCGGGCGCCTGCGAGAGCATCGCGAAGAGCTGTACGCCCTGGATGCGGAAGCGCTGGTAGGCAAGCAGCGGCGACACGCCGATGGCGTGGTTGGGGGAGAACTGCCAGGCGATGGTCGGCGCGACGATGAGCTGCATGAGGTCCACGCCCAGGCGGCCGAAGCCGCACAGGCCGTTGGCCGAGGACGGCCCGCCCAGGGGCGAGCAGTTGATCTGGCCGCCCTCGTAGTCGGTGTTCATGCCGCCGTTGCCGTACACGGTCACGCCCAGCGTCACGTCCTTGTTGTAGCGGGTGTTGTAGCCGAACTCGGGGATCGCGAAGAGCGTGCTGTCGCTGTCCACCGCGAAATCGATCATTCCCTGCATGCTGCCCTCGCGCTTGGCATAGCGGTGCGGGCTGAAGAGGTCGAGGCCCGCGTCCACGCGGTTGCCGACGAAGAACATGCTGGCGGGGTTGTTGGCGCCGCCCATGGAGTCGGAGGCGGTGGCGATGGACACCCCGCCCATCCCCTTCGACTTGATGCCGTAGCCGTCCGAGAAGTAGCCGTCCGTCGCGAAGGCCGCGAACGGCAGGGCGACGGCGCCCGCGAGGAGCGCGCCGCGGACCGCGGTGGTGATCGTTTTCATGATTGTGGTGATCTCCGAGTGGGGTTGGGGACAGGGGAGCCTGGAGGCGTCAGATGAAGAGGCAGATGTCGGTGTTGCCGGCGAACTCGAAGAAGGTGGAGGCGCCACCGTACTCGATGCCGTCGATGAAGTCCTCGCGCTTGAAGTCGAAGAGGTCCACCGTCATCTCGCAGCCGATGAACTTGACCCCGGACTCCAGGCAGGCGGTGCGAAGGTCCTCGATGGAGGCCACGCCCTTCGCCTTGATCTTCTGCTTCATCATCATGGTGGCCATCGACTCCATTCCCGGCAGCGCCGAGACGAGGACGGGCATGGGCACGGGCATGGGCATGGCGGGGTTCGCCAGCGGGCTGATCTTCACCCCGGACAGGTCCTTGCGCAGCAGGGTGAGGCCGTAGAACGTGAAGAAGATCTGGACCTCGTAGTCCAGGGCCGCGGCCGTGGAGGCGAGGATGAAGGGCGGGTACGCCATGTCGAGCGTGCCCTTGGTGGCGATGATCGCCAGTCTTTTCTGGGCCATCGCGCCGCCTACTTCTTCTTCAGGAAGAACACGTACTCCTTGCCCTCGGGCTGCGAGGACAGGAGCTCGTTGCCGGTCTGCTTCGCGAAGGCTTCCATGTCCTTCACGCTGCCGGCGTCGGTCGAGATCACCTTGAGCACCTGGCCGGCGGTGAGCTCGCCCAGCGCCTTCTTGGTCTTGAGGATCGGCAGCGGGCAATTGAGCCCGCGCGCGTCCAGTTCCTTGTTGTAGTCCATGTTCGTCTCCTTCGTGTGACCAGACAGTCTGGCGCGGAATGTCCCGCCTTTCCCTGCGGGTTTCGCACTTTCGCGGCGCGCACCACGCACTGACTATACCCGCGTAGGGTAATTCGCCCCCCCCCAAATGGGTAGTGACGCATATCAACGGCCGCTTATTTAATGCCGGTGGGCCAAAGTCCTACGCTAAACTGCCTTTCGGCGCCTCGTTCGGCGCGATTCCGGCCGGAGAACGATCGTGTCCCATCGGCTGTCGCTTTCCCGAGCGGCCCAACTCGTCGGCGTGCACCGGAGCACGCTGCAGAAGATGGTGGCCGACGGCCGCCTCGCCACCGACGAGGGGATGGTGGGCGTCGAGGAGCTCAGGCGCGCCTTCCCCCTGGCCGACCTCGGGGGCGCGGGCGCCGTCGAGTGGGTCAACCGAATCAAGGAGGAGGCCTTTGGCCGCCGTGTCCGCGAACGCATGCTCCCGTCCCAGGAAGTCCTCGCCCAGCGGCTCTTCGCGCAGGGCCAGGAGCTGGCCGAGATGCGGCGCACCGTCCAGCGCTACCACGGCCTGGTGGAGGAGATCGAGCGCGCCCTTCGCGAGCGCCTGCCGGACGCCGACCCCCGCCAGCGGCTGCTGGCCCTTCTCTCCGGCGGGCTCGGCCGCGTGCTGGCGGGAGAAGCGAGCGATGCCGTCGCCGGCCTGGACGACGCCCTGCGAGCCATGACCCCGCGAGTCGAAGTCCGGCCGAGCGGCCACGAGTTCTACGTCGAGGGCCACGACTCCCTGCTGCAGGCGGGCCTGAAGGCGGGGCTGCGCCTTTCCTACGGCTGCGAGAACGGCACCTGCGGCCTTTGCCGGGC
>JAHCLE010000186.1 GCA_026125445.1 Burkholderiales bacterium | reverse complement strand
TCGACCTGCAGCGTGAAGCGCATGAAGGCGTGGGCGCCGCGCGAGAGCGTGTTCACGGCGGTGACGTTGATGCGCTCGCGCGAGATCGCCTCCGAGATGTCGCGAAGCAGCCCCTGGCGGTCGAGGGCCACCACTTCGACGTCGGCGGAGAAAGGCGCGTCGCCGGTCTTTCCCCAGTCGGCGGGAAGCAGCCGCTCGCGCTGGTCGGCGGCGAGCCCCGTGATGTTGGGGCAGTCGGCGCGGTGCACCATCACGCCGCGCGTGCGCGTGACGAACCCCACGATCGCGTCCGGCGGCACCGGCTTGCAGCACTTGGCCACGAGGGTGGCGATGTTGTTCACGCCCAGCACCAGCACGCCCGAGGAGGTACGCGAGGCCGGGGCCGGGACGACCGTGACCGGTGGCGGCGGCACCGCGGCCGGGGCCTCGCCGCGCACCGCGATCTCGATCTGGCGCCCGGTCACTTCGCCCCGGCCCAGGGCCGCGAAGAACTCGTCGGTGCGCGCGAACCCGCAGGAGGCCGCGATTCTCTCGTGCGCGAAGCTCGTGGCCCCCAGGCGCGTGAGCTCCTTTTCCAGCGCGCCGCGGCCGCTGGCCACGTCGACCTCGAAGTCCTCGTGGCGGAACCACTGCCGCACCTTGGCGATCGCCCGCGGGCTCGCGAGGTAGCCGCCCGAGAGCCAGTCGCGCGAGGGGCCGCCCTGCTTGGCCGCCACGATCTCCACGCGCTGCGCGTTGGCGAGCCTGGTGTTGAGCGGAACCATCTGCCCGTCGACCTTGGCGCCGCGGCAGCGGTGGCCGAGGTCGGTGTGCACGTGGTAGGCGAAGTCGATGGGCGTGGAGCCCGCCGGCAGGTCCACCACCCGGCCCTGCGGCGTGAGGACGTAGATCGTCTCCTCGAAGAGGCCGCGCGGCACGCGCCCCGCCGCCCCCTCCACCGCCAGCACGTCCGCCTTCCAGGCGAGCACCTGGCGCAACCACGCGATCTTGGCGTCGAACTTCTGGTCGGCGCGCCGGCCCTCCTTGTAGCGCCAGTGCGCCGCCACGCCGTGCTCGGAGTGCTGGTGCATCTCCTCGGTGCGGATCTGCACCTCGAGCGTCCTGCCCTCGGGGCCGACGACGGCGGTGTGCAGCGAGCGGTACTCGTTCGCCTTGGGGCTCGCGATGTAGTCGTCGAACTCGCCCTCGATGGGCGTCCACAGGTCGTGGATCACGCCCAGGACGGCGTAGCACTCGCGCACGTTCTTCACGATCACCCGCACGGCGCGGATGTCGTAGAGCTGCTCGAAGGCGAGGTTCTTGCCGCGCATCTTCCGGAAGATCGAGTAGAGGTGCTTCGGGCGGCCCTGGATCTGGGCCTGGATCCCCATGCCGGCGAGCTCCTCCGAGAGCTTCGCCACGACGCGCGCGATGTAGGCCTCGCGGTCGTTTCGCTTCTCGTCGAGCAGCCCCGCGACCTTCCTGTAGAGCTCCGGCTCGGTGAAGCGGAAGGCGAAGTCCTCGAGCTCCCACTTGAGCTCCGAGACGCCCAGGCGGTTGGCGAGCGGGGCGAAGAGCGCGAGCGTGTCCTCGCCGGCCGCGCGGCGCACCGCGTCTTCGGCCTTCGTGATGGAGCGCAGGTACACGACGCGCTCGGCGAGCTTGATGAGCACGACCCGCACGTCCTCGGCGATGGCGAGCAGCATCTTGCGAAGCTGCTCGGGATCGGACTTCGCGGAGGCGAGCGACTCGATTCGCCCGGCCCGGGCGAGTCCCTTCAGGAGCTGCGCGAGCTCCTCGCCGAAGGCGGCCTGGATGCCCTCGAGGTCCAGCTCGGCCTCGGGAAGGGCCCCGCTGATCAGGGCCGCGCTCACCGTGTCCGGATCCGCGCCCTGCACGAGCAGTAGCCGCGCCACCGCCACCGCGCGCTCGAAGGCGGCCTCGCGCCCGGCGGCCTGGCAGGCGCCGAGGGCGAGCTGGAGCGCGCGCAGCGGCGCGTCGGCCAGCGCCTCGCCGTAGGTGGCGACGAGGCCGGACTGAAGCTGCGGGAGGTCGGCGACGGACTGGTCGGTGATCACGGCGGATGCGGCAGGGTTCTTCCAGCCGCGATTCTACCCTCGCATGCCCGCTCGCGATTTCCGCGGCGGCCCGCGCGTCGCCTTGGTGCGCGCGCACCGTCGCGGTGCATCGAATCGGCGCAGGCGGCAGCCGCCCGGCCGGATGCAGGGCGCATACTCGTGTGGCACGCCGATTGCTGTCACCGCGATACAACGCCACGATGACGATGCCGCTGCCGAGTCCCTACAACGAGATGTTCGCCGCCGACGGCGCCGTGCGCCCGCACTACGCGGCGTTCGCGGACTGGCTGCGCGACACCCCGCCCGAACGCGTCGCGCAGAACCGGCACGCGGCCGACCTGCTGTTCCACCGCGTCGGCATCACGTTCGCCGTCTACGGCGAGGCCTCGGGCACGGAGCGCCTCATCCCCTTCGACATCGTCCCGCACGCGATCCCGGGCGCGGAGTGGGACCGGCTGGCGGCGGGGCTGCGCCAGCGCGTCACGGCGCTCAACCGGTTCCTCCACGACATCTACCACGGCCGCGAGATCCTGCGCGCCGGCCGCGTCCCGGCGCAGGACGTCGAGTCCAACTCCCAGTTCCGCCAGGAGATGGTCGGCGTGGACGTTCCCGGCGGCATCTACGCGCACGTGGCCGGCGTGGACCTCGTGAGGGACGCCGACGGCAAGTACTACGTCCTGGAGGACAACCTGCGCACGCCCTCGGGCGTCTCCTACATGCTCGAGAACCGCAAGATGATGATGCGGCTCTTTCCCGAGCTCTTCGCCCTGCAGTCGATCCGGCCGGTGGACCACTACCCGGACATGCTCCTCGAGACGCTGCGCGAGCTCGCCCCGCGCGACGTCGACAACCCGGTCATCGTGCTCCTCACGCCCGGCCACTTCAACAGCGCCTACTTCGAGCACGCCTTCCTCGCGCAGCAGATGGGAATCGAGCTGGTCGAGGGCCAGGACCTCTTCGTGCAGGACCGCACCGTCTTCATGCGCACGACGCAGGGGCCGCAGCGCGTGGACGTGATCTACCGCCGGATCGACGACGACTTCCTCGACCCGCTCGCCTTCCGCCCCGACTCGATGCTGGGCGTGCCCGGCCTCCTGGAGGCCTACCGCGCCGGCCGCGTCACGCTCGCCAACGCGATCGGCACGGGAGTGGCGGACGACAAGTCGATCTATCCCTTCGTGCCGGAGATGATCCGCTTCTACCTCGGCGAGGAGCCCATCCTCGCCAACGTGCCGACCTACCTCCTGCGCGAGCCCGGCGACCTCGCCTACGCCCTGGACCATCTCGAGGAGCTGGTGGTGAAGGAGACGCAGGGCTCCGGGGGCTACGGGATGCTCGTGGGACCGACGTCCACGCGCGAGGAGCGCGAGAAGTACAAGCGCCGGATCCTCGACGCCCCGGAGCGCTTCATCGCGCAGCCCACCCTGTCGCTCTCCCAGGTGCCCACGTTCTGCGGCGACCGGCTGGCCCCGCGACACATCGACCTTCGCCCCTACGTGCTCACGGGCCAGCAGGTCCGCCTGGCCCCCGGGGGCCTCACCCGCGTGGCGCTGCGCGAAGGCTCGCTGGTGGTGAACTCCTCCCAGGGCGGGGGCGTGAAGGACACCTGGGTGGTCGATTGACCGAGAGTGATGCGAGCGAAATTCTTTGGAAACGCCGATGAACGCCGATGCCACGCCGATTGCCGCCGATGAATCATGGCTGGGTGCCGCCACGGGACGCGGTTCCATGAGACGAGATGCCTGCCACCTACGTGATCCAGTCCGGCGTTTTCGGCGGCAATCGGCGTGGCATCGGCGTTCATCGGCGTTTCCAAAGATTTTCGCCCACTGAACTCCATGCTCAGCCGAGTCGCCTCCAACCTCTACTGGATGAGCCGCTACGTCGAGCGGGCGGAGAACACCGCGCGCGTGCTCGACGTGACCTGGCGCATGTCGCTCCTCGTGAAGGAGCCCCGGCTGCAGGACCAGGAATGGTTCGCGCCCCTCAACATCACGGGCACCCTCTTCCCCTTCTCCGGGCGGCACAGCACCGTGTGCGCCCGCGAGGTGCTGCACTTCATGGCCCTCGACCCGGAGAACCCCTCCTCCATCCACTCCTGCGCCCGCCAGGCGCGCGAGAACGCGCGCGCGGTGCGCGGCTCCATCACCTCCGAGATGTGGGAGGTCCTCAACACCACCTGGCTCGAGATGCAGCAGATGACGGAGGAGCGGATGAACGCGCGCGGGATCTCGGCGTTCTTCGACTGGGTGAAGGAGAGGAGCCACCTCTTCCGCGGCGTCACCTTCGGCACCATGCGCCGCGACGACGCCTACAGCTTCACCCGCCTGGGCACGCACATCGAGCGCGCCGATTCCACCGCGCGCATCCTCGACGTGAAGTACCACGTGCTCCTGCCCAGCGTGACCGACGTCGGGGGCGCGGTGGACTACTACCAGTGGTCGGCGGTGCTGCGCTCGGTGTCCGCCTTCGAGGCCTACCGCAAGGTCTACCGCGACGTGATCACGCCGATCCG
>JAHCLE010000185.1 GCA_026125445.1 Burkholderiales bacterium | reverse complement strand
GAGGGTGTCCTGGTCGAACATCGCGCCCTGGAAGCGGGCGTAGGGGCACATGTACTTGCAGACCTGCTCGCGCATCCAGCCCGCGTTGCCGTAGGTGGCGAAGCCGTAGAAGAAGATCCAGAAGGTCTCCCAGGGCCCCAGCGAGAAGGAGAGCACCGAGCCGCCCAGCACCTTGATGGGCGTGAAGTAGCCCACGAAGGTGAAGCCGGTCCAGAAGGCGAAGGCCGCCCAGGCGGCGTGCTTGCCCGCCTTGATGCCGAACTTGCGCGCGCTGAGCGGGGAGGCGTCCAGCTTGGTCCGGGCGTTGCGGTCGCCCTCGAAAAGGCGCTCGATCCAGAGGAAGATCTCGGTGTAGACCGTCTGCGGGCACGCGTAGCCGCACCACAGGCGCCCGGCGATGGCGGTGAAGAGGAAGAGCGACACCGCCGCCGTGACCAGCAGCAGCGTGAGGTAGATGAAGTCCTGCGGCCAGAAGACCAGGCCGAAGATGTAGAACTTGCGTGCCCCGAGATCGAAGAGGACCGCCTGGCGGTCGTTCCAGGCGAGCCACGGGAGGCCGTAGAAGACGACCTGGGTGAGCCAGACCGCGGCCCAGCGCAGGGTGGCGAACCACCCGGTGACGGCGCGCGGGTAGATCTTCTTGCGGACCTCGAAGAGGCCGCGCTCCACCTCCTCGCGGGCGGACGCCGAGGCGACCGCCCGCAGGGGCGCTGCGGGCGCGGGCTTGGCCGCGCCCGTTCCGGCGCCGGGCGCCGGTTGCGTCACTTGGCCCCGGCCGGCGGCTGGGAAAGGCCCCAGACGTAGGCGGCGATGAGGCGGGAGCGCTCGGGACCGAGGAATTCCTTGTGCGCGGGCATCACGTTGGTGCGGCCCTTGTCGATCTGCTCGCTGATCGCGGCGAGCGTGCCGCCGTGCAGCCAGACCTTGTCCGTGAGGTTGGGTGCGCCGAGGGCGGGGTTGCCCTTGGCCTCGGGCCCGTGGCAGGCGGCGCAGGCCGCGAACTTGGCCTTGCCGGCCTCCGCGAGCTTCGCGTCGTGCGCCGCGCCGGAGAGCGAGAGCACGTAGTTGGCGACTTCCTTCACGCCCTCGGGACCGCCGACCGCCGCGCCCATGGGGGGCATCATGCCGGTGCGGCCTTCCAGGATCGTCGTGAGGATGGCCTGCGGCTCGCCGCCCCACAGCCAGTCATTGTCGGCGAGGTTGGGGAAGCCCTTCGCGCCGCGCGCATCGGACCCGTGGCACTGCGAGCAGTAGGTGAGGAACATGCGCTCGCCCATGGCCTTGGCCTGCGGGTCCTTCGCGATCGCCTCGATGTCCATGGCCGCGTACTTCTTGAACACCGGCCCGTAGGTGGCGTCGGCCTTGGCCTGCTCGGCCTGGTACTGGCCGGTCGAGGTCCAGCCGAGCATCCCCTTGAAGGTGCCCAGGCCGGGATAGAGGGCGAAGTAGACCAGCCCGAAGACGATGGTGATCCAGAAGAGCCACATCCACCACTTCGGCAGCGGGTTGTTGTACTCCGCGAGGTCCTCGTCCCACTGGTGGCCGGTGGTGCCCACCGCCTGGCCGGGAGCGCGCTTCTGGTGCTGCATGGTGAGCAGCACCGCGCACGCGATGACGGAGAGGAGGGTGATGCCTGCGACGTACAGGCTCCAGAAGCCGTCGACGAAATCGCTCATTGTTCTTTCTCCCGGGCGTGGTCGGCGTCGTCCTCTTCGAGGGGAAGGCGCGCCGCGGCTTCGAAATCGGCACGGCGGCGCGAGGACCAGGCCCACGCGACGATGCCGAGGAAGGTGATCAGGGCGGCGACGGTGACGCCGGCGCGGATGGCGTTGATGTCCATGGCGCTATCTCCTCGACTTGATGACGGTGCCGAGCTCCTGGAGGTAGGCGATGAGCGCGTCCTCCTCGGTCTTGCCGGCGACGTCCTTGGTCGACGAGGCGATCTCCACGTCCGTGTAGGGCACGCCGACGGTGCGCAGCGCCCGCATCTTGGCCGGCAGCGACTCGCCGTCCACCGCGGTCTTCGAGAGCCAGGGGTAGTTGGGCATGTTGGACTCGGGCACCACGTCGCGCGGGTTGCGCAGGTGCGTGCGGTGCCACTCGTCGCTGTAGCGGCCGCCCACGCGCGCGAGGTCCGGCCCGGTGCGCTTGCTGCCCCACTGGAACGGATGGTCGTAGACGAACTCGCCGGCCACGGAGTAGTGGCCATAGCGCTCCACCTCCGCCCGGAAGGGCCGGATCATCTGCGAGTGGCAGTTGTAGCAGCCCTCGCGGATGTAGATGTCGCGCCCGGCGAGCCGCAGCGCGTTGTAGGGCTTCAGACCCGAGACGGGCTCGGTCGTGGAGCGCTGGAAGTACAGGGGGACGATCTCCACCAGTCCGCCGACGCTCACCACCAGGACGACGAGGAGGGCGAGGAGGCCGGTCTTCTGCTCGATGATGTCGTGCGTGAGTTTCATGGTCTCGTCTCCGTCAAGCGTGCGCCGGCGCGTCGAGGCCGGAGCCCGCGGACACCGGCGGGATCTGGCCCTCGACCGCCTTGCCCGCGGCGATCGTCTTGAACATGTTCCAGGCCATGACGAACATGCCGGAGAGAACCAGCAGGCCGCCGGTCAGGCGGATCACGTAGTACGGGTAGGTCGCCTTGACGCTCTCGACGAACGTGTAGGTGAGGGTGCCGTCCTCGTTCACCGCGCGCCACATGAGGCCCTGCATCACGCCCGCGATCCACATCGAGGCGATGTAGAGCACGATGCCGATGGTGGTGATCCAGAAGTGCAGCGTGATCGCCTTCGTGGAGTACATCTCCGTGCGGCCGAAGAGGCGCGGCAGCAGGTAGTAGAGGCTGCCGATCGAGATCATCGCCACCCACCCGAGCGCGCCGGAGTGCACGTGGCCCACCGTCCAGTCGGTGTAGTGCGAGAGCGCGTTCACGGTCTTGATCGACATCATCGGGCCCTCGAACGTCGACATGCCGTAGAACGAGAGCGAGACGATGAGGAACTTGAGGATCGGGTCGGTGCGCAGCTTGTGCCAGGCGCCCGAGAGCGTCATGATCCCGTTGATCATGCCGCCCCAGGAGGGCGCCAGCAGGATGAGCGAGAAGATCATGCCGATGGACTGCGCCCAGTCCGGCAGCGCCGTGTAGTGCAGGTGGTGCGGGCCCGCCCACATGTAGGTGAAGATGAGGGCCCAGAAGTGCACGATCGACAGGCGGTAGGAGTACACCGGGCGGCCCGCCTGCTTCGGGATGAAGTAGTACATCATCCCCAGGAAGCCCGCGGTGAGGAAGAAGCCCACGGCGTTGTGGCCGTACCACCACTGAACCATCGCGTCCTGCACGCCGGCGTAGGCCGAGTAGGACTTGAGGAAGCCCGCGGGGACTTCCGCGCTGTTCACGATGTGCAGCAGCGCGACCGTCAGGATGAAGGCGCCGAAGAACCAGTTGGCCACGTAGATGTGCTTCACCTTGCGCGTGGCGATGGTGCCGAAGAAGACGATGGCATAGGCCACCCAGACCAGGGCGATGAGGATGTCGATGGGCCACTCGAGCTCGGCGTACTCCTTGGCCGTGGTGTAGCCCAGCGGCAGCGTGATCGCGGCGAGCACGATGACGATCTGCCAGCCCCAGAAGGTGAACGCGACCAGGGGGCCGCCGAAGAGGCGCGCGTGGCAGGTGCGCTGGACGGCGTAGTAGGAGGTCGCGAAGAGCGCCGAGCCGCCGAAGGCGAAGATCACGGCGTTGGTGTGCAGCGGCCGCAATCGCCCGTAGGTGAGCCACGGGATGTCGAAGTTGAGCGCCGGCCACGCGAGCTGGGCGGCGATGATCACCCCCACCAGCATGCCGACGATTCCCCAGATCACGGTCATCACCGCGAACTGGCGCACCACCTTGTAGTTATATTGCGTGTCGTTCATGGATACCCCCCTGGAACTGGCGTAAACAACCACCCGGACTCGCGACGGCGATTCCTCGCGGGACTATAGCGGCCCGGAATGACCCCGGATTGATCACGGTCAATAAGTTGTTACTTATATTGTGACTCGGATTCGCGGTCCTCGACAACCGTTTTCCCCTCCCGGTCCAGCTCGTCGAACTGCCCGGCGGAGATGGCCCACCAGAAGATGACCCCGATGACGAAGACGATCACGACGCTCACGGGGATGAGGAGGTAGAGGATATCCATGGCGGCTCAGGTCGGCACCGCGGAAGCCTCGGCGACGGGCCCGGCGGCCGCGCGCGCGGGACGCCGGCGCAGCAGGCGCAGGGCATTGGCCACCACGAGGAGCGAGGAGAGCGACATCCCCAGGCTCGCGAGCCAGGGCGTGAGGAACCCGCCCAGGGCGAGTGGCAGGGTGACGGCGTTGTAGGCGATGGACCAGCCGATGTTCTGGCGGATGATGCGCCGCGTGCGGCGGGAGAGCTCGATCGCCTCGCCGATGGCCAGCAGCGACGGATTGGCCACCACGAGGTCGGCCTGGGACTGGGCGAGCGCCGCCCCGCTCGCCAGGGCGATGGAGACCTGCGCCCGCGCGAGGACGGGGGCGTCGTTGATGCCGTCGCCGATCATGGCCACGACGGCGCCGGCGGCGGCCATCTCCTCGACGCG
>JAHCLE010000184.1 GCA_026125445.1 Burkholderiales bacterium | reverse complement strand
GTGATCATCTCCGTCACCGGGTGCTCGACCTGCAGGCGCGTGTTCATCTCCATGAAGTAGAACCGGCGGTCGGCGCCCACGATGAACTCGACCGTCCCGGCGCCGCGGTAGCCGATGGCCTTCGCGGCGGCCACGGCCGCCTTGCCCATGCGGCGGCGCAGCTCCTCGTCGAGGAAGGGGGAGGGCGACTCCTCCAGCACCTTCTGGTGCCGGCGCTGGATGGAGCACTCGCGCTCGAAGAGGTGCACGTGGTTGCCGTGCGTGTCGCCGAAGACCTGGAACTCGACGTGGTGCGGGCCCTGCACGAAGCGCTCGAGCAGCACGCGGTCGTCGCCGAAGGCGCCCTTGGCCTCGCGGCGCGCCGCCGCGAGCTGGGCGTCGAACTCGCCTGCGTCGCGCACGAGCCGCATCCCGCGCCCGCCACCGCCGGCCACCGCCTTCACCAGCAGCGGAAAGCCGATCGTCTCCGCCACGCCCTTGAGGTAGGCGTCGTCCTGCTTCTCGCCGTGGTAGCCGGGCACCACCGGCACCCCCGCCTTCTCGAGGATCGCCTTGGCACGGTCCTTGAGGCCCATCTTCTCGATGGCCTCGGGCGTGGGGCCGATGAAGACGAGGCCGGCGGCCTCCACCGCGCGCGCGAACGCCTCGTTCTCCGACAGGAACCCGTAGCCGGGGTGGATGGCCTGCGCGCCGCTACTGCGCGCGACCTCGATGATCCGGTCGCCGCGCAGGTAGGAGTCGGCCGGGCGGGGGCCCCCGATCTCGAAGGCCTCGTCGGCCATCTCGACGTGCAGTGCGCGTGCGTCGGCCGTGGAATGGACCGCGACCGTCCGCACCGAGAGGGCGCGGCAGGTGCGGATCACCCGGCAGGCGATCTCTCCGCGGTTGGCGACGAGGATCCTGTCGAACAAGGGGCGCTACTCGGTTTCCGGCACGCCCTGCCAGAGCAGCTCGTAGCCCAGCTCCTGGGTGTCGGTGCACATCCTCGCGAGCGCGGCGAATTTCTCCTTGAACACGTGGTCGGCGTGGGACCTCTCGTGCTCCTCGAAGGACCTCCAGTAGGTGACGATCACGATGTGGTCGTCGGCCCCCTTGGGCGCGGTGAGCGAGCCCTCGGCCGAGGCGAAGCCGGAGAACTTGAACACCTGGCCTGCGATGAACCCGCCCTTGTCGCCGCCGTAGGTGTTCTTGACCGTGTTGCACATCTCGCCGAGGGCGAGCTCGACGTCGTCCATGCTCACGCCCGGTTTCAGCTTCACGGTGTTGAAGAGCATCCTGGCGCCGAAGGGGATGGAGATCGCGTCGAACATGGTGGCCTTTCCTGGAATGGGTTGAATTGTACTCAGGTCGCAGGATCCCGCCCGGCTCAGCGCCGGCCGAGGACCCGCCGACGCCAGGCGCTCGGGGCCTCGCCCGTCCAGCCCTGGAAGGCGCGGAAGAAGGCGGAAGGCTCCGAATAGCCCAGCTCGGCCGCCACGCGCGCGACGCTTTCTCCGGGCTTCGCGAGCCTCGCGGTGGCCAGGTCGCGCCGCAGGGCGTCCTTGATCGCGCGAAAGCTCGTGCCCTCGTCCTGCAGGCGGCGGTGCAGCGTCCTCGGCGACAGGTGGAGCCCGCGCGCCGCTTCTTCAAGCCCCACGGCGCGCGGCAGCGCCTCGGCGAGGATCGCGCGCAGGTTCCCGGCCAGTTCCCGGTCGCGCCGGTAGAGCATCGTGATCTTGCCGGGCGCACCCTCCAGGAAGGCTGCCAGGTCGGATTGGTCGCGGCGCACCGGCAGGTCGAGGAGGCTCGCGTCCAGCGTGGCCTCCAGCGCCCGGCCGCCGAAGGTCGAGTGCTCGGTGTAGATGAGGCCGTAGTCCGCGGCGTGGGCGGGGCGGGGGTAGGGAAAGCGCACGGCACCGAGCGGCAGCGCGCGCCCCGCGAGCCAGCAGGCCAGCGCGTGCAGCAGGCGAAGCAGCCACTCGAAGGCGAACACGCGGCAGGGATCGGCCGGCCGCCTCGCGAGCGGCTTCGCCTCGGCAATGACCAGCCTCGCCGTGGGGCCATTGCGCTCCACGCTCACGCGCAGCTCCGGGAGCACCAGCGCCAGGAATCGCCCTGCGCGGTCGAGGGCTTCTCCCAGCCGCGCGGCTCCCACCGTGCCGCGGCAGAGGAACTCGAAGGTCCCCGGGCGCAGCGGCGCGGCGAAGAGCCCGAAGGCCTCGTCGCCGTGGGCCCGGATCACCTCGCCGTAGAGCGCGGCGTAGGAGGCGAGCGGCACGCGGGCGGCCGGGTCGGCGAGCACGGCCGGGTCGATGCCCGCCGCGCGCAGCGGCGCGGAGGCGTCCAGGCCCCGGCGCGCCAGGCCCGAGAGGAGCCCGGTCACGAAGCCGACGGCGACGGTTGCACGATCCTGGCGATCCGTGCCTGCGGCCGAATAGGGGATGGAAGCGCGCTTCATCGTGGCAATTTTTGCACGATTTGCGTCCGCGGGGAACATGGAGCCCGCGGGGGCGCCTGGCCTATGATGGCGGCACGACCGAGGAGTCCCCGCCATGACCGACCTGTCCGTGCGCAAGAAGCTCGCGACCTACAAGCCGACCCAGAAGGTGCGCATCGTCACCGCCGCCTCGCTCTTCGACGGCCACGACGCCAGCATCAACATCATGCGGCGCATCCTGCAGTCGATGGGCGCGGAGGTGATCCACCTCGGCCACAACCGGTCGGTGGAGGAGATCGTGACCGCGGCGCTGCACGAGGACGCGCAGGGCATCGCGGTTTCCAGCTACCAGGGCGGCCACGTCGAGTTCTTCAAGTACATGATGGACCTGCTGCGCCAGCGTGGCGGCGAGGGCATCAAGGTGTTCGGCGGCGGCGGCGGCGTGATCGTGCCGGCGGAGGTGAAGGAGCTGCACGACTACGGCGTGACGCGCCTCTTCTCGCCGGAGGACGGCCAGCTCCTGGGCCTGAACGGCATGATCGGCTCGATCCTGCACGACACCGACGTCGACCTCTCGCCGCAGGCGCCCAGGTCCCTCGACGCGCTGGCGGACGAGGACCTCACCCGCCGCTGGCGTGCGCTCGCGCGGCTCATCACGGCGCTCGAGCTCGGGAAATCCGATCCGGCGCTGCACAAGGCGGTGCTGGCCCGGGCCGCGGCGCGCAAGGTGCCGGTGCTCGGCATCACGGGCACGGGCGGGGCGGGCAAGTCGAGCCTCACCGACGAGCTGGTGCGGCGCCTTCGCCTTGACCTCGACGACGCGCTTTCGATCGCCGTCGTCTCCATCGACCCCTCGCGGCGCAAGAGCGGCGGGGCGCTCCTGGGCGACCGCATCCGCATGAACGCGATCAACCCGTGGTCGAAGGGCCCGCGCGTCTACATGCGCTCGCTCGCCACGCGCGAGGCGGGCAACGAGCTTTCCCAGGCGCTGCCGGACGTGGTGGCCGCCTGCAAGTGCGCGGGCTTCGATCTCATCGTCGTGGAGACCTCCGGCATCGGGCAGGGGGACGCGGCGATCGTGAAGCACGTGGATGCGAGCCTGTACGTGATGACGCCGGAGTACGGCGCCGCGAGCCAGCTCGAGAAGATCGACATGCTCGACTTCGCCGACTTCGTGGCCATCAACAAGTTCGACCGCAAGGGGGCGGCCGACGCCCTGCGCGACGTCGCCAAGCAGGTGCAGAGGAACCGCCAGGCGTTCGGCCAGAGCCCGGAGGCCATGCCCGTCTTCGGCACCATGGCCGCGCGCTTCAACGACGACGGCGTGACGGCGCTCTACCAGGCGATCCTGCCGAAGCTGAAGGACCTCGGCCTGAAAGCGGGCGCCTCGCGCCTGCCGGCGGTTTCCACGCGCCACAGCACGAACCAGACGCCCGTCGTGCCGCCCCAGCGCACGCGGTACCTCGCCGACATCGCCGATACGGTGCGCGGATACAAGCGCCACGCCGCCGCGCAGGCGAGGATCGCGCGCGAGCGCCAGAGCCTGCAGGCCGCCCGCCGGATGCTCGCCGAGGAGTGCAAGGACTCGAACGCCAACCTGGAGCGGCTCGCCGCCGACCGAGAGGGCAAGCTCGACAACCGCTCCCGCAAGCTCCTGGACATGTGGCCGCGCATGCGCGAGTCCTACGCCGGCGACGAGTACGTGGTGAAGATCCGCGACAAGGAGATCCGCACCGCGCTCACCCACACCACGCTCTCGGGGAGCAAGATCCGCAAGGTCGCGCTGCCGCGCTTCGAGGACCACGGCGAGCTGCTGCGCTGGCTGCTGCTGGAGAACGCGCCGGGCTCCTTCCCCTTCACGGCCGGCGTCTTCGCCTTCAAGCGCGAGAACGAGGACCCCACGCGCATGTTCGCGGGGGAGGGCGACCCCTTCCGCACCAACCGCCGCTTCAAGATGCTCTCCGAGGGCATGCCCGCCAAGCGCCTGTCCACGGCCTTCGACTCGGTGACGCTCTACGGCAACGACCCGGACCTTCGCCCGGACATCTACGGCAAGGTGGGCAACAGCGGGGTTTCCATCGCCACGCTGGACGACCTCAAGGTTCTCTACTCGGGCTTCGACCTCACGGCGCCCAACACCAGCGTCTCGATGACGATCAACGGGCCGGCGCCCACGATCCTCGCGATGTTCATGAACACCGCGATCGACCAGAACCTCGACAAGTTCCGCGCCGACAACGGCCGCGAGCCCACCGACGACGAGGCCGCCAAGATCCGCGAGTGGGTGCTGGAG
>JAHCLE010000183.1 GCA_026125445.1 Burkholderiales bacterium | reverse complement strand
GCGAGCTTGTTGGCGTTGGCGTAGTCGCCGAGGAAGTGCTCGACGGAGTTGATGCCGACGTGGTCCTCGACCTCGTTGCGGTTGCAGCCCGTCTCGCAGGGCGCGGGGCAGACGCGGCCCATCACCGACGGGAAGGGGTTGGCCTCCGTGAGGCGGCGCCAGGCATACTCCTGCCACGGCACGCCCTGCGGCGGCTTCTCCGTCTGGCGCACGATCTGCAGCCAGCCGCGGATGTCCTCGCCGGACGGGCAGCTGCCCTGGCACGGCGGGGTGGACTGGATGTAGGTCGGGCACTTGTGCGACCAGGAGGACTGGAAGATCACCTCCTGCCAGCGGTCGGGCTTGTGGTCGCCGTCCTTGTAGCGTCGGAAGGTGAGGGCTTGGGTTTCCTGGGGATTGGCGGCCACGGGTTCCTCTGTGTCGTAGTGTGTTTTGACCGGGGGGTTGCCTACTGCTTCGCGCCGAGGCGGATGGCGGTGCTCACGAGCTGGTGGACGCCGCCCACCATGCTGCGGTTGAATCCGTAGTAGGGCAGGACCTTGGTGAACTGCGCCTTGCAGATGGCGCAGATGGTCGCCATGAAGTTGACGCCGTGGCGGTCGGCGACCTCGCGCAGCGACTCCATGCGCGGCAGCGCGCCCTTGACGCGCAGGTCGAGGATCTCGTCGGTCAGGAGCCCGCCGCCCCCGCCACAGCAGAACGTGGCCTCGTGGGTGGTGCCGGGGCGCATCTCCACGTACTTGTTGGCCACGGCGCGCACGAGCGCGCGCGGGATCTCGAACTGCCCGCCGGGCTCGTCGCCCATGCGCGAGGCGCGCGCCACGTTGCAGGAGTCGTGGAAGGTGATCACGCGGTGGTCGTTGGCTTCCTTGTCGAGCACGAGCGCGCCCTTCTGCACCAGGTCCCAGGTGAGCTCGCAGATGTGCGTGGGCTGCCTGTAGCGGTGGTCGAGCTGCGACTGGAGCATCCGCGCGAAGGGATCGTCGGCGCCGGAGCCGATGCCCGCCAGCGTGTTCCAGAAGCTGTAGGCCACGCGCCAGGCGTGCCCGCACTCGCCCACCACGATGCGCTTCACGCCCAGCTCGAGGGCGGCCTCGCGGATGCGCAGGGCGATGTTTCGCATCTGCTCGTAGTTGCCGATGAAGAGGCCGAAGTTCCCGGCCTCCGAGGCGTGCGACGAAAGCGTCCAGGAGATGCCGGCGGCGTGGAAGACCTTGGCGTAGCCGATGAGGCTGTCGACGTGGGGCTCGGCGAAGAAGTCGGCCGAGGGCGTGATGAGCAGCACCTCCGCGCCCTTCACGTCGAGGGGGAACTTCACGTCCGCGCCGGTCTCCTCCTTGGTGTCCTCCTCGAGGCCCAGGAGCGTGTCCTCGAGCGCGGGGCCCGGAAGCCCCAGGTTGTTGCCGATCTTGTGGACCTTGCCGATGATCTCGTTCGTGTACTTCTGGCCGTAGCCCACGCTGTCCAGGATCTCCTTGGCGGCCATGGTCACCTCGGCCGTGTCGATCCCGTAGGGGCAGAAGACGGAGCAGCGGCGGCACTCGGAGCACTGGTTGTAGTACTTGTACCAGTCGTCGAGAACTTCCTTCGTGAGCTCGCGGGCCCCCACGAGCTTCGGGAAGAGCTTGCCGGGCAGCGTGAAGTGGCGGCGGTAGACGCCGCGCATCAGCTCCTGGCGGGCCACCGGCATGTTCTTGGGGTCGCCGGTGCCCAGGAAATAGTGGCACTTGTCGGTGCAGGCCCCGCAGTGCACGCAGGCGTCCAGGTAGACGCGAAGGCTGCGGTACTTGCCCACGAGCTCGCCCATCTTCGCGATGGCCTTGTCGTGCCAGTCGTCGACGAGCTTCGCCGGGAAGCCGATGGCCTCCTGCATCTTCTCGGTGGCGACGTAGGGCATGGAGCCCGCCATCGCGTCCGGCTGGATGGCCGGCGGGACCGGGTACTCGCGAAGCTTCGGGGCGGTGACGTCGGCCATGGCGTTACTTCGCGTCCAGGCGCGCGGCCCACTCGGCCAGGTGGCGGCGCTCGCGCGGGTCGTCGGCCTGGTTGCGGCTCGGGCTGAAGAAGAGCCCCGGCGCGTGCAGGAGCTTGGAGAACGGGAAGACGAGCATGAGGGCGGCCACCAGCCCCAGGTGCACGGCGAGGACCGGGTCCGCGGGAAGCTCGCGGACCTGGAAGGTCATGAGCCCGAGGAAGAACGCCTTCACCGCCACCACGTCGGTGTGCGCGAGGTATTTCATGGCGAGCCCGCTCGCGGCGATCGCCACGAGGAGCGCCAGCATCAGGTGGTCCGACGGCGTGGAGATGTAGCGCACGCGGTCGACCAGGAAGCGCCGCGCCCAGAGCCCGCCGAGCCCCGCCAGCATGGCGAACCCGGCGTACACGCCGAAAGGCTGCACGAAGGCGACCCAGCCCCACACCGGCTCGGTGAAGTAGCGCAGGTGCCGCAGCAGGACGAGCGCCATCGCGGCGTGGAAGACCCAGCCGAAGAGCCAGGTCCAGAGGGTCGCCTTGAACAGGCTCTCGAACAGGACCACCTCGCGCACCAGCCGCACCGCCACCCCGCCGCGCGTCGTCGGCGCGGGGGTGGTGGGGATCTTCAGCGGCGCGGGCGTGCCGGCGTACTGGCGGATGCGCACCGCCAGCCCGGCGACGAGCACCGCGGCGGCGAGGTAGAAGAGCCCGGCGAAGAAGGCGGCCATGGGGAATCCGGGGCCGGGCGCGGACGATGCCCGCGCCCGGAAGCGGGGATCAGACGCAGCCCGTGGGCTTGGGAAGGCCCGCGATCTTGCACGCCTGCTTCGCCGGCCCGTAGGGAAAGAGCTCGTAGAGGTACTGGTTGCTGCCCTTCTCGGGCCCGAGCTTCTTGCCGATGGCCTTGGTGAGCACGCGCACCGCCGGGGCGATCTGGTACTCGTTGTAGTACTCGCGCAGGAAGTTGACGACCTCCCAGTGGTTGGGGGTCATGTCGATCTTCTCGGCCTTGGCGATCTCGCCGGCGAGCTCCTCGTTCCAGTCGCTGAGGTTGACCAGGTAGCCCTCCTCGTCGACTTCGAAGGTCTTGCCGCCCGCATCGATGGTGCCCATTCGTTTCTCCTTTCGCGTTTCGCGTTGTCGCTTCTGGCTTCGTTGGTGCCGGGGTCCGCGCTACAGCCAGGACTGCACGCGGGGGTTCTGGGTGACGAGGTCGACGAAACCCCTGTAGTCGACCTGCACGACGCCTTCCGCGACGGCGCCGGCGCGCGCCCTCGCCTCGAGGTCGGGGGTGAGGACGTAGACCTTGACGCCGCCGCCGAGCGCCTTCGCCACCTGCGCGCCGGCCGCGTGGCCCTTCGTGGCCGCGTAGACGGCGTCTTCGATGAGGAGGACGCAGTGCCCGGGACGGGCGTGCGCGAGGCAGCTCGCGAGCGTCGAGCGCTCGCCGGGGGACTTGTTGACGATGTGGAGCATTTTCTCGGGTCCTGTCTTCAGAAGCTGATCATCACGTCCATCTCGTCCATCAGCGCCGCCATCTCGGCCGCGCCCAGGACCTGCACGTCGACCAGGAGGTCGCCTTCCGTGAGGCCGCGCGCCTCGAGCGACTCGCGCTCCACGTAGAGCTTCTCGATGTCGTAGCCCTCGAGCGCCCGGTAGGTCGGCGAGAAGTTCTTGGTCTCGATCCCCTTGGGGTTCTGGCCCTTGGCGAGCTGGTAGACCCCGTCGTCCAGGAAGGCGAGGCCCACGTCCTGGTCGAAGGCGGCGCTGATGAGCACCACCTCCAGGCCTTCGAGCGCGTAGACGCTGCCGTAGGGCGCCTTGCGGTTGACGAACAGGAATTTCTTGACGGTGCCGGCTTCGTCCATGCCTCAGTCTCCGAATACGACGAGCCGATCCGACTGGATGGCCGATTCCACGAGCTGGCCCAGGCCCGAGATGCGGAAGCCCTGGGCCAGGTTCTGCTCCACGATGCCGCGGCGCAGGGCGGCGGCCACGCACACCACGAGGTCCACGCCGTGCTCCTCGGCGAGCTTGGTCCAGCGCGCCACCACGTTGCGGTCGTCCTGCGGCGGCTCGGTGAGCTTGGTCGCGTTGTTGACCCCGTCGTGGTAGAAGAACACGCGCTCGATCTGGTGGCCCGACTCGATCGCGGCCTTGCAGAAGAGGTACGCGCTGTCGCTCGACTGGTGCTGGTACGGCCCCTCGTTGACCATCACTCCGATCTTCACGAACTGCTCCTGTCGTCTGTCCGTTGTCCGTCCGTTCCCAGGCCGGGCCTAGAAGCGGATGTGCGCCGAGGCGTTGAGGTTGGAACGCGAGCCACGCCAATCGTCGATGAGGTACTTCGTGAAGGGCAGGCCGGTCTTCTCGAAGAAGCGCGGCCAGCCGATGCGCTCGACCCAGTCCGAGAGGCGCTCCCAGGGGCGCGCGTCGGCCTTGTAGGTGTAGAGGATCTTCTTCACGA
The DNA here is from genome assembly GCA_026125445.1 of Burkholderiales bacterium. Classification (GTDB taxonomy): domain Bacteria; phylum Pseudomonadota; class Gammaproteobacteria; order Burkholderiales; family Usitatibacteraceae; genus FEB-7. The sequence goes on along the minus strand of JAHCLE010000183.1, from coordinate 377 downwards.
TCTCGGAGACCTCGGGCCAGCGCGGCGGGTTGTTGGGCAGGCCCGAGGCGACCATCTTCATGAACGTGGGCTTGCCGCGCGCGTTGGAGTTCTTGCCGCCGACCCAGATGGCGAACTTGGAGAACTCCGGGTCGTTGATCTGCATCGGCGGGCAGGGCGGGTAGCACGCGCCGCAGCAGATGCACTTCTTCTCGTCGACCTCCAGCGAGGGCTTGCCGTTCACCAGCGCGGGGCGGATGGCCGCCACCGGGCAGCGGGCCACCACGGCGGGGCGCTCGCAGACGTTGGCCACGAGGTCGTGGTTGATCTTGGGCGGCTTGGTGTGCTGGATGATGATCGCGATGTCGGCCTGGCCGCCGCAGTTGATCTCGCAGCAG
>JAHCLE010000182.1 GCA_026125445.1 Burkholderiales bacterium | reverse complement strand
ATCAAGGACGGCTTCCACGGCGACACGAGCCGCATGTTCCTCGTGGGCGAGCCCTCGATCCAGGCCCGGCGCCTGTGCGAGGTCACCTACGAGTGCATGTGGAAGGGCATCGCGCAGGTGCGCCCCGGCGCCCGCCTGGGCGACATCGGCCACGCCATCCAGCGCCACGCCGAGTCGCACGGCTACAGCGTGGTGCGCGAGTTCTGCGGCCACGGCATCGGCCGGCGCTTCCACGAGGAGCCGCAGGTCCTGCATTACGGCAAGGCCGGCCAGGGCATGGCGCTGGAGGCCGGCATGACCTTCACCGTGGAGCCCATGATCAACGCCGGGCGCCGCGACATCCGCGCGCTCGCCGACGGCTGGACCATCGTCACCGCCGACCACTCGCTCTCGGCCCAGTGGGAGCACACCGTCCTGGTCACGCCCGCCGGCTTCGAGGTCCTCACCCTGTCCGCCGGCGCGCCCGCCACGCCCGCCTTCGTCACGGCGCGCGCCGCCGACACGGTCTCCTGACCGCCGGCCGCGGGCGAGCGCCATGTCCCGGATCGCCGCCCCGTCCGCCGCCACGGCGCCCCCGCGCGGCCGCGACCCCGCCGACGCCCGCCGCTGGCTGAAGGCCCGCCGCGAGGAACTGGGCAACCGCTACCTGCGCCGTCCCGACCCGCAGCGCTGCCTCGCCGCGCACTCGGCGCTGGTCGACGCGCTGCTCTCGCGCCTGTGGGCGGAGTCGATCCGCGACCCGCAGGTCGCGCTGGTTGCCGTGGGCGGCTACGGCCGCGGGATGCTCTTCCCGCACTCGGACGTGGACCTCCTGGTGTTGCTGCCCGACGGCCGCGCTCCCGACGCCGACATCGAGCGCTTCGTGGGCCTGCTGTGGGACTGCGGCCTGGAGCCCGGCAACAGCGTGCGCACCCTGGGCGAGTGCCTCGAGGAGGCGGCCAAGGACGTCACGGTGGACACGAGCCTGCTGGAGGCGCGCCTCGTCGCGGGCGACCCCGCCCTCATGGCCGACCTCGAGCGGCGCCTGCACGCCCGGCGGAGCGTGCGCGAGTTCTTCCGCGCCAAGGTCGAGGAGCAGAGGAAGCGCCACGACCGCTTCCAGGAGGCCGCCTACAACCTCGAGCCCAACATCAAGGAGAGCCCCGGCGGGCTGCGCGATCTGCAGACGGTGCTCTGGCTCGCCCGCGCCGCCGGCATCGGCCGCAGCTGGGACGAGCTCGCGCGCCAGGACATCATCACGCCGCGCGAGGCCGCCGGGATCGCGAGGAACGAGCGCATCCTGCAGGACCTGCGGCTGCGCCTGCACCTGCTCGCCCGCCGGCGCGAGGACCGCCTCGTCTTCGACCACCAGATCGAGATCGCGAGGCAGCTGAAGCTCAAGGGCGCGAAGTCGCTCGCCGCCTCGGACCTCCTCATGCGCCGCTACTACCTCGCGGCCAAGGCCATCTGGCGCTTCAACCAGATCCTGCTCGCCAACCTCTACGCGCGCATCGTCCCGGCGCGCGAGAGGAGGATCCGCGCCCTCGACGGCGACTTCCGTCTGGTCGACTACACGCTGGACCTGCGCGACGAGTCGCTCTTCGAGCGCTCGCCCGGAAAGGTCCTCGAGGCCTTCCGCCGCCTGCAGGACGACCGCAACATCGCCAACCTCTCGGCCACCGCGCTGCGGGCGATGAACCGGGCGCTGCCGAGGATCGACCGCGCCTTCCGCGAGGACCCCGGGAACCGCCGCCTGTTCATGGACATCGTGCGGGGCGACCGCTTCACCTGGACGCTGCGGCGCATGAGCCGCTACGGCGTGCTCGGCCGCTACATCCCCGCCTTCGGGCGCATCGTCGGCCAGATGCAGCACGACCTCTTCCACGTCTACACCGTGGACGAGCACATCCTGATGGTGATCCGCAACCTGCGCCGCTTCCGCCTGCCGAAGTTCGACCTCGAGCACCCCCTGTGCTCGAGGCTCATGCAGGAATTCGACGCGCCGGAGCTGCTGTACCTCGCCGCCCTCTTCCACGACATCGCCAAGGGCCGCGGCGGCGACCACTCCGCCCTGGGCGCCCGCGACGCCGAGCGCTTCTGCCGCGCGCACGGCCTGAAGCGCGCCGACGCGAGGCTGGTGGCCTGGCTGGTGGAGCACCACCTCACGATGTCGTCCACCGCGCAGAAGCAGGACCTGTCGGATCCCGAGGTCATCTCGGAGTTCGCCACCCTCGTGCGCGACGAGAGGGCGCTCACCGCGCTCTACATCCTCACGGTGGCCGACATCCGCGGCACGAGCCCCAAGGTGTGGAACGCGTGGAAGGCGAAGCTCCTCGAGGACCTCTTCCGCTCCACCCGCCGCATCCTGCGCGGGGATACCGAGTACGCCGCCAAGTCGATCGAGGCCAAGAAGGCCGAGGCGCTGCGCATCCTGCGCCAGTACGTCCACGACGAGCGCGCGCACGAGGCGCTCTGGCGGCACTTCGGCGAGAACTACTTCCAGCGCTTCGAGGCGAGCGAGGTCGGCTGGCACACGCGCACGCTCTTCCTGCGCCCGTCGCCGGAGCGCCCCGTCGTGCGCGCGCGCCTGTCGCCCATCGGCGAGGGCCTGCAGGTCATGGTCTACGCCCACGACCAGCCCGGCGTCTTCGCGCGCATCACCGGCTTCTTCGAGAAGCACCAGTTCGACATCGCGGCGGCGAAGATCTACACCACCGGGCACGGCTTCGCGCTCGACGGCTTCCAGGTGCTCTCGCAGGTGCGCGCCGGGGAGCACTACCGCGACCTCATCCACAAGGTCGAGACGGGGCTCGCCGAGGCCCTCGACCCGGCTTCCCCCCTGGGCGCGCCGCCCACCGGGCGCGTCTCGCGCTGGGTGAAGCACTTTCCCATCGAGCCGAAGGTCGAGATCGTGCGCACCCGCGACGGCGCGGCCTGGCAGGTGTTCGCGGCCTGCGCCGACAGGCCGGGGCTGCTCTCGGCCATCGCGCGCGCGCTCCTCGCCGCGGGACTGAACCTCGTGGATGCGCGCGTGACCACGCTGGGCGCGCGCGCCGAGGACGTCTTCGTGGTGACCGGCGCCGCCTTCGAGGACGAGGCGGGCCGCGAGGCCTTCGCCGCCGAGCTGCGGCGCGTGCTCGCCGGCTGAGCCCGCGCTCCCGCGCCTGTTTCAGCCGTAATCGTTTCCTTTGATCCGCGACAGGATCGGTCCCGGGCGCGCCGATAGCATGGGTCCTGCGGGCGGCATCCGTTCCGCCCGGGAGAAAGCCCATGAGAAAGTTCTCGGCGCACGCGCGTGAGATCTCGCGCGCCCTCCTCCCCGTCCTCGCGCTGGCGGGCTCCGCACCGGCGGTCGCGGCCAACGACCTCGTGCTGGGCGTGTGCGAGGGCACCTTCGGCGGCGCGGCCCCCGCGGAGCTGGTGGACAAGTACCACCCGCTGGCCGACCACCTCGGCAAGGCGCTCAAGGCCCACGTCGTCGTGAGCCCCGTGTGCAGCTTCCCGCGCCTGGAGTCGGGCATCGCCGAGCAGCGCTTCGACTTCGTCATGGCCCGCCCGGCCGACTACACCGCCCGCGCGATCCGCGACCACGGCTACCGCTACGTGGCCCAGGTGACGCCGGACGTCTCCTGCGTGTACCTGGTGCCCAGGGACTCGCCCCTGAAGAGCCTGGCGGACGCGAAGGGCATGCGCATCACGCTGCCGGAGAAGGCCTCCTACATGGGCCAGCTCTGCGTGGCGGGCCTGCGCGACGCCGGCGTGAGCGCGGGCGGCAACGCGCAGTTCGTGAAGGAGCAGCCGGTCGTGATGTACCAGCTGCAGCAGAAGAACGTCGACGTGGGCGGGATCTCCTCGCACGCCAAGGCGGTCTCGAAGGAGGCGCTGGAGAAGGCCGGCCTGCGCGAGCTCGGGCGCAGCGCCCCGCAGCCCTACTTCCCGGTCATCGCCTCGAAGAAGGTGCCGGCCGCCCAGGTCGAGACGGTGAGGAAGGAGCTCCTGAGGCTCTCCGAGACGCCGGAAGGCCGGGCGCTCCTCGGCAGGCTCGGGCTCAACGGTTACGCCGTCGGCACCGAGGAGAGGATGGCGCAGCTCCTGGCCTGGCTCGAGAAGAAGTGAGCGCGCGCCGGGCCGCCGCGCGGCCCGGCGCCGCTCAGTGGAGCACGATCCCCGGCGCGGTGGCGCCGGCGTCGCCCACGTCGAAGTCGATCGCCGGGGCCGGCTCGCCGGCCGGGATCTCCGAGAACGCGGTCGCCATGTTGCGCCCCGCGCGCTTGGCGGCGTAGAGCGCGCGGTCCGCCCTCTCGACCAGGGTGTCGGCCACGACCTGGGCGTCGGGAACGCAGCCCGCGACGCCGAAGCTCATGGTGACGGTGCGCGCGACCTCGGAGCCGCGGTGCTCGATCTCGAGCGCGGCCACCGCGCGCATGGCCTCGATGGCGCGCTGGCGGGCGGCCTCCTCCGTCGTGTCCGGGAGGATGAGGGCGAACTCCTCGCCGCCGTAGCGCGCGGCCACGTCGCCCGGGCGGCGGCAGGTGGCGCGAAGCGCGCCCGCGATGCGGCGCAGGCAGTCGTCGCCGGCCGGGTGCCCGTAGGTGTCGTTGAAGACCTTGAAGTAGTCGACGTCGGCCACCACCAGGGCGATGGGACGGCGCTCGCGGCGCGCGCGGCCCATCTCGCGCATGAGGTCCAGGTCGAAGCGGCGGCGGTTGGCGAGCCCCGTGAGCCCGTCCTGCTGCGAGAGCCGCGCCAGGCGCTCGTTGGCCTCCCGCAGCTCCAGCGTCACGGCCATGAGCTCGCGGCGCATGTCGTCCAGGCGGCGCATGGCGCGGATCTTGGCCTCCAGCACCACGGGGCTCACCGGCTTGGTGAGGTAGTCGTCGCCGCC
>JAHCLE010000181.1 GCA_026125445.1 Burkholderiales bacterium | reverse complement strand
CCTGGGAAGCGCCGACGCCAAGGCCAAGGGCAAGGTCGTCATGGCCACCGTCAAGGGCGACGTGCACGACATCGGCAAGAACATCGTGGGCGTGGTCCTGCAGTGCAACAACTTCGAGGTGGTGGACCTCGGGGTGATGGTCCCGGCCGAGAGGATCCTCGACACGGCGGAGAAGGAGAAGGCCGACATGGTTGGCCTGTCGGGCCTCATCACGCCCTCCCTCGAGGAGATGGCGCACGTGGCCGCCGAGATGGAGCGCCGCGGCATGCGCATCCCGCTCCTCATCGGGGGGGCGACGACCTCGCGCACGCACACGGCGGTGAAGATCGAGCCGCGCTACTCCGGCCCCACCGTGTGGGTTCCGGACGCCTCGCGCGCGGTGGGCGTGGCCACGAGCCTCGCGAGCGACGAGGGCCGCGACCACTACGTCGCGCAGGTGCGCCACGACTACCTCAAGGTGCGCGACGCCCACGCGCGCAAGACCGGCCAGAAGTCGGTGCCGCTGGAGGCGGCGCGCGCCAACGCCGCGCGGCTCGACTGGGCCGGCTACGCTCCCCCGAAGCCCGCGCAACGGGGGCTCCTCGCGCTGCGCAACTATCCGCTGGAAAAGCTCGTGCCCTGCCTCGACTGGGCGCCCTTCTTCCAGGCCTGGGACCTCGTGGGCAAGTACCCCGCCATCCTGGAGGATGCGGTGGTCGGCGAGGCGGCGAGGAACGTCTTCCGCGAGGGCCAGGCGATGCTCGAGCGCATCGTGAAGGGGCGCTGGCTCACCGCCAACGCCGTCTTCGGGATCTGGCCGGCCAACTCGGTCGGCGACGACATCGAGATCTACTCGGACGAGAGCCGCAGCCACGTGCTCATGACCTGGCACAACCTGCGCCAGCAGAACGAGAAGCCGGAGGGCAACCCCAACCAGTGCCTGGCCGACTTCGTGGCGCCCAGGGACTCCGGGGTGGTGGATTACCTCGGCGCCTTCGCGGTGGCGGCGGGCGAAGGCATCGAAGCGAAGCTCGCGGAGTTCGCCTCGAAGCACGACGACTTCTCGGCGATCATGCTCAAGGCGCTGGCCGACCGCCTCGCGGAGGCCTTCGCCGAGCACCTGCACCAGCGCGTGCGCACCGAGTTCTGGGGCTACGCCGCGGGCGAGACGCTCTCCAACGAGGAACTCATCGCCGAGAAGTACGCCGGCATCCGGCCCGCCGTGGGCTACCCCTCCTGCCCGGACCACACGGAGAAGGGCGAGCTCTTCCGCCTGCTCGACGCGGAGAGGAACGCCGGCATCACGCTCACCGAATCCTTCGCGATGGTGCCCACGGCCGCGGTGAGCGGGTTCTACTTCTCGCACCCGCAGTCGCGCTACTTCGCCGTGGGCAAGGTCGAGCGCGACCAGGTCGCCGACTACGCGCACCGCAAGGGCATGGACCTCGCGGCGATGGAGCGCTGGCTGGCACCCATCCTCAACTACTGAGATGGCGCGGCGCGCGTTCCTCGCGGCGCTTCTCGCGCTGGCCCTTCCCGCGGCCGCCGACTGGGCGCCGTCGAAGCCCGTCCGCCTCGTCGTGCCCTTCGCGCCCGGCGGGCAGCCCGATGTCGTGGCGCGCGCGCTCGCCGAACCGCTCTCGCGGGCCCTGGGCCAGCCGGTCGTGATCGAGAACCGCCCGGGCGCCGGCGGCAACATCGCCGCCGAGGCCGTGGCGAGGAGCGCTCCCGACGGGCACACGCTGCTCATGGGCACCAACGGCCCGCTCGCCGTGAGCCCGGCGCTCGCGAAATCGCTTCCCTACGACGTGACGCGCGACTTCGCCTTCGTGTCGCTCGTGGGCACCTCCCCCAGCCTCATCGCCGTGCACCCGTCGCTGGGCGCAACGACCCTCGCGGAGGTCGTCGCGAAGGCGAAGGCACAGCCGGGCCGGCTCAACTACGCCTCCGTGGGCAAGGGAAGCATCTCGCAGCTCTCCATGGAGAGCCTCAACGCGGCGGCCGGCATCCGCACCGAGCACATTCCCTACAACGGCGGCGCCCCCGCGGTGGCGGCGTTGCTCGCGGGCGACGTGCAGCTGCTTTCGCTCAATCCCACGGCGCTCATCCCGCACGTGCAGGCGGGCCGGATCCGCGTGGTCGCGCAGACGGGCGCGCGCCGCTCGCCCCTCATCCCGGACCTGCCCACCGTGGCCGAGTCGGGATACCCCGGATTCGAGGCGCCGGTGTGGATGGCGGTCGTGGCGCCCGCGAGGACGCCGCCCGAGGCGATCGCGAGGCTGCACGCGGAACTCGCGAGGATCGTGCGCGACCCGGAGATGAAGGCGAAGCTCTGGGACCGGCAGTGGATCGACCCCGTGGGCTCCACGCCCGGGGAGGCCGCGCGCGTGGTGCGCGAGGAGACCGCCAAGTGGTCGCGCATCGGGCAGGCCCTGGGGCTCGTGCTCGAGTGACGGTTGGCGCGCTCGCCTGCCGGCTCGACGATCGCCTGCGCGAGGTGCCGGTGGACGCCGCCGCCTTCGCCGCCGAAGTCGAGCGGCTGACCGACGCCGTTGCGGCCTCGCACTCGCAGCCGCGCGAGCTGCTGGACCGGCTGGGGGCGGCCGTGCCGGCCCTGCGCATCGCGGGCCGGCTCGACGAGGCGCGGCACGCGGCCTCGGCCGCCGTTTCCCTCGCCGGCCTGCTGGACGATCCGGGCGCGGCCTACGACAACCAGTTGCGTCTCGCCACGGTGCTGCACTGGCAGGGCCAGTTCGCGCTCTCCACGCCGCTCTTCGACCTCCTGGTGAGCCAGGCGCGCGCCGTCGCGGAGCTTGGCGACCGGCTCGACGAGGCCCTGCACCGCGCGGCGCTCAACCTGCTGGACGAGGGCAAGCCCGGGCAGGCGGCGCATTTCCTGCGCGAAGCCCTCGCCCTGCGCGAGGCGAAGGGCGATGCCGCCGCGATCGAGGCCACGCGACGGGCCCTCGCCGCCCCCGGCGACCACGCCCCCGGCGCCGAGCGCCGCGCCTGACAAGCCGGAATGGGGTCAGGTTACTTTGCACAAATCTTGTGCAAAGTAACCTGACCCCATTCCGCATTCCGGCTTGTCAGCGAAGGGAAGCGTCCCCTTCATCCTTCAGAGCGGGAGGACGCGGGAGGGATCCGGCCGCGCGGCGAATTCGAGAAACTCCTCGCCCAGGCGCGCGCTCTCCGCGATCGCCTTGCGCCAATAGGCCACGCGGCCCTCGTAGTCGGACTCGAAGCGCTTGAAGTCGTTGCGGTCCGGGAGCTTGCCGAAGGGAAGCGCCGCGAGGTACTCGCGCGTCGGCGACACCAGCACCACGTTGTCGAGCCAGGCGCCGCGCGCGCGCCGCCACGGCAGCGCCTTGTCGAGCCAGCCCGGCACGATGCGGTCGGTGAAGTGGGGGTAGAGGACGAGGCCCTCGCTGCGCGAGTAGGGCAGGTGCAGGTGGTAGTCGATGAGGCCGCCGTCCCAGTAGACGCCGGTCGGCGCGCTCGGGATGTCGGGCACGGCCTCGATCACCATCGGGATCGCGGCGGAGGCGACCAGCGCCTCGCGCAGGTTCCCCGCATCGAGCGCCACCGCGTGGGTGTGGAACTCGTCGAATCGGATCGGGGCCTCGCCGCTCGCGGGAACGAGGTCGCTCGCCGCGAGGAACGGCGGCCATTCGCGCGCGTCGTGGAAGACGGTTCGCTCGAGGAAGTGGCGCAGGTGGCGCCGTCCCGCGAGGTTGGCGAAGGCCGCGGCCCCGAAGCCGAGCGTGCGGCGCACGGCGGCGTCGCGCGTGAGGATGCCGCGGCCGCGCACCGCGAGCACGTGCAGGCGGTAGCCGGGCGAGGAGAGGATCTCCTCGTCGTGGCCGTCGAAGAGCGCGCGCAGCATCTCGCGCACCTTGCGGGTGACGAGGGCGGCGGCGGGGCGCGGCGGATAGCGCTGCTCGGCGTACAGGCGCGCGAGCTCGCGCAGGCCCTCGACGGGATCGCGCCGGCAGGCGGCGGCGAATCGCCAGGCGCCGATCGAGGCGCCGACGAGGTGGCGAACGCGCGCCGCCTTCGGGAACCACTCGCCGAAGAGCGCCACGTCCAGGCCGTGCAGGCCCAGCGCCTTGGGGCCGCCGGCCGCGCCCGGGACGATCGCCACCGCGCGCGCGTCGAGCCCGTCCCTGCGGATGGCCTCGAGCGCGACGGGGCCGGCGCGGATCGCGAGCGAGCGCATCAGCGGAAGATCATGACCTCGGGCCGCTCCGCGCCCTTCGCGAAGCCGCGGTACATCGCCTCGGTCGTGAACGAGAAGACGGGCTCGCCGCGCCGGTCCATCACCACCAGCCCGCCGCGGCCGCCGATCGCCTTCACGCGCTCGAGCGCCTCGTCGGCCGCCTTCCGGGGCGCGAGTCCCTTGTGGCGCACGAGCGCGGCCACCTCGTGGGCGGCGGCGCTGCGGATGAACATCTCGCCGGTGCCGGTCGCCGAGACCGCGACGGTCTCGTTCTCCGCCCAGGTGCCCGCGCCCACCAGCGGCGAGTCGCCGATGCGGCCGGCGCGCTTGTTGTTGATGCCCCCGGTGGAAGTCGCCGCGGCGAGGTTCCCGGCGCGGTCCAGCGCCACGGCGCCCACGGTGCCCAGCTTGTCGTGGTCCAGCGGAGCCCCGTCGCGCTGCCTCGCGCGCTCGAGCTGTTCCCAGCGCTCCTCGGTGCGGAACCAGGCGGGATCGACGATCGCGAGGCCCTGCTCCTTCGCGAAGCGCTCGGCGCCCCGGCCGGCGAGGAGCACGTGGGGCGACTTCTCCATCACCGCGCGCGCCGCCTCGACGGGATTGCGGATCGTGGCCACGCCGGCCACGGCGCCCGCGCGGCGTTCCCGGCCCTCCATGATCGAGGCGTCCAGCTCGTGGGT
>JAHCLE010000180.1 GCA_026125445.1 Burkholderiales bacterium | reverse complement strand
CTTCATGGTGATCATCGGGGGCCTGGGCGCGCTCCTGGGCTCGTTCCTCGGGGCGGCCTTCATCGTGATCCTGCCCCTGGTGCTCAACCAGCTGCCCGGCTGGCTCGGCATCGACATGTCGACGGCGCTCATCTCGCACATCGAGTTCATGACCTTCGGTGCGCTCATCGTGTTCTTCCTGATCGTCGAACCGCACGGGCTCGCGAGGCTCTGGGCGATCGGCAAGGAGAAACTTCGCCTCTGGCCCTTCCCGCACTGACGGCAAGGATCCTCGGGCTGGCGTAGGAAACCCGCAGCAACCACAAAAGGAGGATGGAGATGGAGATGAAGCTGAAAGCGAAGGCCGCGGCGGTGGCGCTGGCGGTGGCGGGCGCGCTCGGCGCGGCCCAGGACGCGATGGCGCAGGCGAACGAGATCTTCGTCCCGGTGCTCGTCTACCGCACCGGCGCCTACGCCCCCAACGGCGCGCCGTGGGCCGACGGCTTCGTGGACTACCTCAAGCTCGTGAACGAGCGCGACGGCGGCGTGAACGGCATCAGGATCGCCTACGAGGAGTGCGAGACCGGCTACGCGACCGACCGCGGGGTCGAGTGCTACGAGCGCCTGAAGAGCAGGAAGCCGGTCGCGGTGAACCCGCTGTCCACGGGCATCACCTTCGCCCTCACGGAAAAGGTGGCCGCCGACAAGATCGTGCTGATGACCACCGGCTACGGCCGCGCCGACTCCGTCGACGGCAGCGTCTTCGCCTGGAACTTCCCCTTCCTCGGCACCTACTGGGACGCGGCCGACATGCTCGTGCAGCACGTGGCCAGGAAGGGCAGCCTCAAGGGCAAGAAGATCGCCCTGGTCTACCACGACTCGCCCTACGGCAAGGAACCGATCCCGGCGCTCGAGGAGCACGCCAAGAAGCACGGCTTCACCCTCGTCAAGCTGCCGGTCACGCACCCTGGCGTGGAGCAGAAGGCGACCTGGCTGCAGGTCCGGCAGCAGCGCCCCGACTACGTCTTCCTGTGGGGCTGGGGCGTCATGAACTCGACCTCGATCAAGGAGGCGATCGCCGTCTCCTACCCGCGCCTGCAGATGTACGGGGTGTGGTGGTCCGGCGCAGAGCCCGATGTCATCCCGGCCGAAATGGCGGCCAAGGGCTACAACGCCATCACGCTCGGCCACTCGAGCGAGAAGGACCGCCCGGTGCACAAGGACATCATGAAGGTCCTCTACGACAAGGGCAAGGGCACGGCGGGCAAGAAGGAGGAGGTCGGCAGCGTCATGTACAACCGCGGCCTCGTCTCCGCGATGCTGCTCGTCGAGTCCATCAAGAGCGCGCAGGGCAAGTACGGCAAGCGCGTGGTGACCGGCGAGGAAGTCCGCTGGGGCGCCGAGAACCTGAGCCTCGACGCGGGCAAGCTCAAGGCGATCGGCTTCGAGGGCATCGTGCAGCCGCTCAAGACCTCGTGCGCGGACCATGCCGGCGTGCACCGCGGCCGCATCCACACCTGGGACGGAACGCAGTGGAGCTACACCTCCGACATGTACGAGGCGGACTACAAGGTGCTGCGCCCGCTGGTCCAGGCCAGCGCCAAGAAGTTCGCGGACGAGAAGAAGATCACGCCGCGCGACTGCTCGAAGGAAAAGTAGGAGAGGAGCGGGAGGGGCCTCGCCCCTCCCGCGTTTCCCCATGAACGCCATTCCCAGGGCCGAAGAGGCCAAGCCCCTCCTCGAGGTCAACGGCATCGAGGTGATCTACAACCACGTGATCCTCGTGCTCAAGGGCGTTTCGCTCAACGTTCCCGAGGGCGGGATCGTGGCCCTCCTCGGCGCGAACGGCGCGGGCAAGACCACGACGCTCAAGGCCGTCTCGAACCTGCTCAGGGCGGAGCGCGGCGAGGTCACCAAGGGACTCATCGAGTTCCGCGGCGAGCGGGTGGACAAGATGACGCCCTCCGACCTCGTGAAGCGCGGCGTGATCCAGGTGATGGAGGGCCGGCACTGCTTCGCCCACCTCACGGTGGAGGAGAACCTGCTCACCGGCGCCTACACGCGCGGGGTATCGCGCGCCGAGATCCGCGCCGACCTTGAGCGGGTCTACGAATTCTTCCCGCGCCTGCGGCAGCGCCGCGCCTCGCAGGCGGGCTACACCTCCGGCGGCGAGCAGCAGATGACCGCCATCGGCCGCGCGCTCATGGCGAGGCCGTCGATGATCCTGCTCGACGAGCCGTCGATGGGGCTCGCTCCACAGATCGTCGAGGAGATCTTCGAGATCGTGAAGAACCTCAATTCGAAGGAGAAGGTGAGCTTCCTGCTCGCCGAGCAGAACACGATGGTGGCGCTGCGCTTCGCGGACTTCGGCTACATCCTGGAGAACGGCCGGGTGGTGATGGAGGGCACCGCGCACGCGCTTTCCGAGAACGAGGACGTGAAGGAGTTCTACCTCGGCATCTCGACCGCCGGGCGCAAGAGCTTCCGCGACACCAAGAACTACCGGCGCCGCAAGCGGTGGCTGTCGTGAGCGGCGCCCACTTCGACGCGCTGGAGACGCGCGATCCCGCCACGCGGGAGCGCGAGCTCATGGCGCGCCTGCCGGCCCAGGTGGGCTACGCGCGCGCGGCGAGCGCCCATTTCGCGAAGGCGCTCGCGGACGTCGACCCCGCGCGGGTCTCGACGCGCGCCGCGCTGGCGAGGCTCCCGGTCACGCGCAAGGCCGCGCTCATGGAGATGCAGCGCGCGAGCATGCCCTTCGGCGGCCTGAACGCCACGCCGGTCTCGGGACTGGCGCGCATCTTCGTCTCGCCCGGGCCGATCTACGACCCCGAGGGGCGCCGCCCCGACTTCTGGCGCTCGGCGCGCGCCCTCTTCGCCGCCGGCTTCCGCGCCGGCGACCTCGTCCTCAACTGCTATTCCTACCACCTCACGCCGGCGGGGAGCATGTTCGAGACCGGGCTGCACCGCATCGGCTGCGCGGTGATCCCCGGCGGCGTGGGCCAGACGGAGATGCAGGCGCGCGCGATCGCGGACCTGCGGCCCTCGGGCTACGTCGGCACGCCCTCTTTCCTGAAGCTCATCCTCGAGAAGTGCGACGAGCTGGGCGTGGATTCCTCCTCGATCCGGCGGGCGTGCGTCTCCGGCGAGGCGTTCCTGCCGCCGGTGCGCGAGTTCGTCCGCAATCGCGGCATCGATGCCTTCCAGGCCTACGGCACCGCCGACCTGGGCGTCATCGCCTACGAGACGCCGGCGCGCGAGGGGCTCGTCGTCGACGAGGAGGTGATCCTCGAGATCGTGCGCCCGGGCACCGGCGACCCCGTGGCCGAGGGCGAGGTGGGCGAGGTGGTGATCACCCCCTTCAACGAGGACTATCCCCTGGTGCGCTTCGCCACGGGCGACCTCTCCGCGGCGCTTCCGGGGCCGAGTCCCTGCGGGCGCACCAACACGCGCATCAAGGGCTGGATGGGGCGGGCCGACCAGACCACCAAGGCGCGCGGGCTCTTCGTGCACCCGGAGCAGGTGGCGAGCGTGGTCGCGCGCCACGGCCTGGGCAAGGCGCGCCTCGTCGTGGACAACGACGGCGGCAACGACACGCTCGTCCTGCGCGTGGAGCGCGACGGGGCGGCGGACGTCGAGCTCATGCAGGCGGTCGAGGCCACGCTGCGCGACGTCACCAAGCTGCGCGGCGAGGTGCACTTCGTCGCGACGGGATCGCTGCCGAACGACGGCAAGGTGATCGAGGACGTCCGCAAGTACGCGTGAGCGCGTGGGACTTCGGTCCCACCGCGCCGCGAACGCCGGTTGACGGCAGTCAACGCGGCCGAATCCGCCCGGATATCCACTGGAAGAGCCCCTTCAGCCGTTTGCGCGAAAGGGCCGCGTTCGATCCTTCGCTTCCGGACATGCGGGGCGTGCCCGGGATGGGCGACGAGACGCAGGGCCTTCGAAGTCCGAGCCGGTTCCGCGCGCGAGCGGACCGCTCATCGCTTCCTCCGGGGGGCGATGGCTGGCGAGACAGTCCACCGGAGAAGCGGAGGCAGGCAATGAACAAGACCAGGATCGCATGCGCCATCGCGGGCGCGGCGCTCGCCGGCATGACGGCGGCGTCCATGGCGGCCGACAGGCCGGACTACGGCAAGCGCGAATTCGACTCCAACTGCGCGGTCTGCCACGGCAAGCTCGGCAAGGGCGACGGCCCTTACGCCGGGATGGTGGACACTCGGGGCGGTGCCGACCTCACGACCCTCGCGAAGAGCAACGGCGGCGTATTCCCGATCTACAGGGTCACGCAGGCCATCGACGGACGCTTCCAGGTCAAGGCGCACGGCCCGCGCGAAATGCCCATCTGGGGAACCGACTACCTGATCGACGCGAAGGACAGGATGGCCTCCGCCGATACGCCGATGGATCCGGAAGCGATCGTCACCTACCGGATCATGGCGCTCGCGGAGTACCTCTCGCGCCTGCAGGTGAAGTAGCCCGGCCGCGCGCTCAGTCGTCCGCGCCCCCGGCGCGCGGGAAGGCGACGACGTGGTCCACGTCGAGCCGGATCCCGATCTTCTCGCCGACGGCGTGGTTGTGGTGCGAGGGCACGAGCGAGAGCAGCTGCTTGCCGTCGTCGAGCCTGAGCGTGTAGAGGAATTCCGCGCCGCGGAAGGCCTTCTTCACCACCTCGGCCTTCAGCGCCGCGTCGTCGTCGTGCTGCACGTCGTCGGGGCGCAGCAGCAGCGCCACGGGCATCCCCGGCTTGAGCTCGCATCCCGGGCAGTGCTTCAGGGCGCCCAGCACGGTGTCGATCCCGTCCCCGTCGCTCGCCATCCCCTCGATGAAGGCGCCCTCGCCGACGAAGTCCGCCACGAAGCGCGAGGCCGGGCGGTGGTAGAGGTTGTAGGCCGTGTCCCA
>JAHCLE010000018.1 GCA_026125445.1 Burkholderiales bacterium | reverse complement strand
TCAGCGTGCCCGAGGCCCGGGACGCGTGCGGGAGATCCAGGTACGCCGCGCTCATTCGTCCGAGCTCGAGCGCTTGCCGCCCGGCCAGGCGCGGCGCGCGTTGCGGGCCTCGGTCATCAGGCGCTGCAGCCCGGAGGCATCGCCACTGGCCACGAGCTCGCGGAAGACGGCCACGCGCGCGCAGTAGCGGTCGATCTCCTCGAGGAGGGCCTCGCGGTTGGCGAGCGCGATGTCGCGCCACATCTCGGGGGAGCTCGCGGCGATTCGCGTGAAGTCGCGGAAGCCCCCGGCGGCGAAGCCCAGGAGGTCGGCCGCATCGGGGCGCGAGACGATCTCCGAGACGAGGGCGAAGGCGAGCAGGTGCGGCAGGTGGCTCACGGAAGCGAAGACCCGGTCGTGCGCCGCGGCGGGCATCTCCGTCACGCGCGCCCCGCACGCCTCCCAGCACGAGCGAACGAGCGCCGTCGCCCCCGGCGAGGTCGCCTCGTCCGGCGTGAGCACGACGCGCGCGCCGCGGAACAGGTCGGCCACCGCGGCATCCACGCCGCTCGACTCCCGCCCGGCGATCGGGTGCCCGGGCACGAAGCGCGCGATGCGCTCGCGCAACTCCTCGCCGGCGGTGCGCACCACGTCGGCCTTCGTGCTCCCGGCGTCGGTGACCACGGCGTCCGGACCCAGCCCCAGGGCCACGTCGTGCAGCACCGGTCCCATGGCGCGCACCGGCACCGAGACGAAGACGAGATCGGCGCCGGCGGCGGCCTCGGAGGCCGACTGCGAAACGGTGTCGATGACGCCCAGCGACGCCGCGCGTTCGAGGGCCTGCGCGTCGCGGTCCACGCCGACGATGCGCGTCACAGCGCCCGCGCGGCGCATCGCCAGCGCGAAGGAGCCCCCGATGAGGCCCACGCCCACGACCGCGATGGTCTTCAGGCGGCGCAAGGCGGCCTCACGGCGTGGCCGGCGCTCGGCCGGACCGCGCCTCGGCGAGCGCGCGCCCGAGGGCGGCGAGGAAGCGCTCGTTCTGCGCCGCGGTGCCCACGGTCACGCGCAGGTGCTCGGGCATGCCGTAGCCCGCGACGGGGCGCACGATGACGCCCTGGCGCAGCAGCGAGTCGTAGACGCGCGCCGCCTCGCCCACGCGCACGGCGACGAAGTTGCCGGCCGAGGGGATGAATTCCAGCCCCAGGCGCGCGAAGCCGGCGGCGAGCTGCGCGAGGCCCTCGGCGTTCACGCGCCGGCTCTCGGCGATGAACTCGTCGTCGTCGAGCGCCGCGCAGGCCGCCACCATCGCGAGGTGGTTCACGTTGAAGGGCTGGCGCACGCGGTTCATGAGCTCGGCGACTTCCGGGTGCGCGAGACCGAAGCCCACGCGAAGGCCGGCGAGACCGAAGGCCTTGGAGAGCGTGCGCGAGATCACGAGGTTCGGGAAGTCCGCGAGCCACCCGGCCGTGGGCGAGCGAAGCTCGTCGGGAAGGTACTCGCCGTAGGCTTCGTCGAGGACGACGAGCGTGGTGGCCGGCACGCGCTCGACGAAGGCGCGGATCCCGGCCCACGGGAGGAACGTGCCCGTCGGGTTGTTGGGGTTCGCAAGGAAGACGATCTTCGTGTCGGGACGGAGGGCCGCCGCCATGGCGCCGAGGTCGTGGCCGTAATCGCGGGCCGGGACCTCGATGCCGCGCGCGCCGACGGCCTTCACCACCAGGGGATAGACCATGAAGGCGTGGCGCGAGTAGACGGCCGTGTCGGCGCTCGTGAGGAAGGCGCGCGCCACGAGCTCCAGCACGTCGTTGGAGCCGTTGCCCAGCACGACGTTGGCGGGCGTAACGCCGAGCTTGCGCGAGATCGCCTCCTTGAGGTCGTGGCCGCTGCCGTCGGGATACCAGGCGAGGTCGCCGAGCGCGCCGCGCAGGGCCGCGATGGCCCTGGGCGAGGAGCCGAGCGGATTCTCGTTCGAGGCGAGCTTCAGGATGTCGGCCGGGTCCAGGCCCAGCTCGCGCGCGGTCTCGGCGATGGGCTTGCCCGGCACATAGGGGGCGATTTCCCGGACGTGGGCCGGGGCGAGGTCTCTCGGGTGCATTTTCGTGCTAGAGGACGGCCATCGGGTAGGAGCCGAGCACCTTGAGGTAGCCGGCGATGCGGCCCACCTCGTCGAGCGCGGCGGCGACGTTGGGGTCGTCCCGGTGGCCTTCGATGTCGACGAAGAAGAGGTATTCCCAGAGCGCGACCTTGGAGGGCCGCGACTCGAACCGGGTCATGGACACGCCGCGCGTGGCGAAGGGCGTGAGCATCTCGTAGACGGCGCCGGCGCGGTTGCGCGCGGAGAGCACGAGGGAGGTGCGGTCGCGCCCCGAGGCCTTGGGCTCGTAGTCGCCCAGGATGAGGAAGCGCGTGGTGTTGTTGGGCTCGTCCTCGATGTTGGAGGCGAGGATCGCCAGCCCGTAGAACTCGGCGGCGCGGTCGCCCGCGACGGCCGCCGTGCCCGGCTCCTCGGAGGCGCGGCGCGCGGCCTCGGCATTGCTCGCCACCGCCACGCGCTCGGCTTCCGGCAGGTTGGCGTTGAGCCACTCGTGGCACTGGGCGAGCGACTGGCTGTGCGAGTAGATGCGGCGGATGGAGGGAAGGCCCGTTCCCGCCTCCTTGCACATGAGGTGGTGATGGATGCGGATCAGGACCTCGCCGCAGACCTTGGCCGGCGTCTGCGGCATGAGGTCGAGCGAGCGGCCCACGGCGCCCTCGGTGGAGTTCTCCACGGGAACCACGCCGAAGTCGACGGCGCCGGACTCCACGGCGCGGTAGACCTCGTCGATGGAAGGCAGGGGCTTCGTGACCGCGGCGAGGCCGAAGTGCTTCATGGCCGCGCTCTCGCTGAAGGTGCCCTGCGGCCCGAGGTAGGCCACGGTGATCGGTCGCTCGAGCGCGAGGCAGGCCGACATGATCTCGCGGAAGATGGTGGCCACCGTCTCGCCCGAGAGCGGGCCGGGGTTTCGCTCCTTGATGCGGCGCAGCACCTGGGCCTCGCGCTCCGGGCGGTAGGCCTGCCCGACCTTGAGCGTGCCGATCCTGCGCGCGAGCTGGGCGCGGGCGTTGAGCCGCTCGAGGATCTCGCCGTCGACCCGGTCGATCTCGCCGCGCAGGCGATCGAGCTCCTCGCTCATGCGGGCATCTCCGGCAGCGGCGGCACCAGGCGCACGGAGAGCACGCCCGGGATGCGGGAGATCTCGCCGAGGACGGCCTCGCCGACCTCGCTGTCGAGATCCACGAGGGTGTAGGCCACCTCCCCCTTCGACTTGTTGACCATGTTGTGGATGTTGAGACCGCCCGCTGCCATCGTAGTCGAAATTTTCCCGAGCATGTTGGGCACGTTCGCGTTGGCGATCGCCACGCGGTGCGGCGAGCCGCGCGGCATCTCGACGGCGGGGAAGTTGACCGCATTCCTCACCGTGCCGTCCTCGAGGAAATCGCGCAGCTGGTCGATGACCATGGCGGCGCTCGCCTCCTCCGCCTCCTCGGTCGAGGCGCCCAGGTGCGGAAGCGCCACGATGCCCGGCCTCCCCGCGAAGCGCGGGCTCGGGAAATCACACACGTAGGCCTTCAGCCGCCCCGAGGCCACCGCGGCGACCACGGCCTCCTCGTCCACGATGGCGGCGCGCGAGAAGTTGAGGAGGACCGCGCCCGGCGGCACGAGCGCCAGCCGTCGCGCGTCGGCGAGGTGGCGGGTCGATTCCAGCAGCGGCACGTGCAGCGTCACGAAGTCGGCGTGCGCGAAGCACTCGTCGACCGACCCCACGAGCCGCACCGGGGAAGGCAGTCTCGCGATGGTCTCGGCAGTGGCCTTGGGATCGAAACCCACGACGCGAAGCCCCAGCTGCAGGGCGGCGTCGGCGACCAGCCCGCCGATGGCCCCCAGGCCCACCACGCCCAGCGTCTTGCCGCGCACCTCGACGCCGGCGAAGGCCTTCTTGCCCTCCTCCACGCGCTTTTCGAAGTCCGGGCCGGGGGCGAGCGCGCGCACGGCGTCGATGGCGGGCACGAGGTTGCGGGCGGCCAGCAGGATCGCCGCCATCACGAGTTCCTTCACCGCGTTGGCGTTGGCGCCGGGCGCGTTGAAGACGGGGATGCCGCGCCGGCTCATCTCCGCGACGGGGATGTTGTTGACTCCCGCGCCCGAGCGCGCGATCGCCTTCACGCTCGCGGCGACGGCCGGGGCCTCGAGCACGTGCGAGCGCAGCAGGATCGCGTCGGGATCGGCGAGCGCGTGCTCGACGCGGTAGGCGTGCGCGGGGAACCGGCGCAGGCCCTTCGCCGAGATCGCGTTCCAGGTGGCGATGCGGAACGGCGCGGGCATCGTCGCGTCGGCGCGTTGACCGGGGCCGCGCCGGCGCTAGCCGTGGCGGCGCGCGAAATCGCGCAGGAAGCCGGCGAGGGCCTCGACCCCCTCCAGCGGCATCGCGTTGTAGATGGAGGCGCGCATCCCGCCCACGGAGCGGTGGCCCTTGAGCTGCGAGAGCCCGCGCGCCTCGGCCTCGGCGAGGAACTTCGCGTCGAGGGCGTCGTCCTTCAGGCGGAAGGGGACGTTCATGCGCGAGCGGTCCTCCTTCGCCACCGGGGTCGAGTAGAAGTCGATCGCGTCCAGGCAGTCGTAGAGGAGGTTCGCCTTCGCGACGTTCTCGCGCTCCATCGCTGCGAGGCCGCCCTTGGCGAGAAGCCACTTGAAGGTGAGCCCCGCGAGGTACACGGCAAAGGTGGGCGGCGTGTTGAGCATCGAGTCCGCCTCCGCCTGCAGCTTGAAGTCGAGGATGTTGGGCGTGTCGGGCAGCGCGTGGCCGATGAGGTCCTCGCGCACGATCACGATCACCAGCCCCGCCGGGCCGATGTTCTTCTGCGCGCCGGCGAAGACGAGGCCGTAGCGCGAGACGTCCACGGGCCGCGACAGGATGTGCGAGGACATGTCGGAGACCAGCGGGACGTCCCCCGTGTCCGGCGTCCAGTGGTACTCCACGCCGCCGATGGTCTCGTTGGTGCACACGTGCACGTAGGCCGCGTCGGGCGAGAGCTTCCACGACGCCTGCTTCGGCACGTAGGTGAAGTTGCGGTCCTCCGCGGTGGCCGCGACGTTGGGGCGGCAGTACTTCTTCGCCTCGGCGATGGCCTTGCGCGACCACTCGCCGGTGAGGACGAAGTCCGCGGTCGCCTTGCCGCGCAGCAGGTTCATCGGCACGGCCGCGAACTGGGCGGTGGCGCCGCCCTGCAGGAAGAGGACCTTGTAGTTGGCCGGGATGCCCATGAGCGAGCGCAGGTCCGCCTCGGCCTCGGCCGCGATGGCGACGAACTCCTTGCCGCGGTGGCTCATCTCCATCACGGACATGCCCTTGCCGTGCCAGTCGAGGAGCTCGGCCTTCGCCTGCTCGAGGACCGCGGGGACCAGCATCGCCGGCCCGGAGCCGAAATTCCAGATATGCATCTCGCCTGCCCTTTCTCTCGCGGCGTCGCGCTCAGCCCGCGGCCGGATCGCCCGGACCGCCGTTGCCGCCGCCGTTACCGTTGCCGTGCCCGTTGCCGTTGCCGCTGTCTTCCTCGTCCCGGTCCATCACCGTCTGCAGGCCCGAGAGCTTCTCGCCCTCCCCCAGGTTGATGAGCGTGACGCCCTGGGTGGAGCGGCCCATCTCGCGCACCTCGTTCACGCGCGTGCGGATGAGCACGCCGCCGGAGGTGATGAGCATGATCTCGTCGTCCTTCGACACGAGCGTGGCGGCCACGACCTTGCCGTTCCTCTCGCTCGTCTGGATGGCGATCATGCCCTGCGTGCCGCGGCCGTGGCGGGTGTACTCCGCGATGGGCGTGCGCTTGCCGTAGCCGTTCTCGGTGGCGGTGAGGACGCTCTGCGCCTCGTCCTCGGCCACCAGGAGCGCGATCACCTTGCCGCCCTTGGCGAGGTTCATGCCGCGCACGCCGCGGGCGCCGCGGCCCATGGCGCGCACGTCGTCCTCGGCGAAGCGCACGGCCTTGCCCTCGTCGGAGAAGAGCATGACGTCGTGGTGGCCGTCGGTGAGCGCCACGCCCACGAGGCGGTCGCCCTCGTCCAGGTCCACGGCGATGATGCCGGAGGCGCGAGGCCGGGAGAACTCCGAGAGCGCCGTCTTCTTGACCACCCCTTCCTGCGTCGCGAAGAACACGTAGCGGTCCTCGACGAACTCGCGCACGGGAAGGATGGCGTTGATGCGCTCGTCCTCGTCCATCTTGAGGAGGTTCACGATGGGCTTTCCGCGGCTGCCGCGGCTGCCCTGCGGCACCTCGTAGACCTTGATCCAGTAGACCTTGCCCTTGTTGGAGAAGCACAGCACGTAGTCGTGCGTGTTGGCGATGAAGAGCTTCTCGATGAAGTCGTCTTCCTTGGTGGTGGTCGCCTGCTTGCCGCGGCCGCCGCGCTTCTGGGCGCGGTACTCGTCGAGCTTCTGGCTCTTGATGTAGCCCGCGTGCGAGAGCGTGACCACCACGTCCTCGGGCGCGATGAGGTCCTCCATCGAGAGGTCCTGCCCGTTCACCACGATCTCGCTGCGGCGGGCGTCGCCGAACTCGCGCTTTATCTCGCGCAGCTCGTCGGCGATGATCCTCGTCACGCGCTCGGGCTTGGCGAGGATGTCCAGCAGGTCCTCGATGGCGGCGATCACCTCGCGGTACTCGGAGAGGATCTTGTCCTGCTCCAGCCCCGTCAGGCGCTGCAGCTGCATCTCGAGGATGCGCTGCGCCTGCACGTCCGAGAGCCGGTAGCCGTTCCCGGCCAGCCCGAACTCCCTGGGCAGGTTCTCGGGGCGGAACTGGTCCGACATGGCGCGCGCGAGCATCTCCTCCACGAGCGTCGAGCGCCAGGTGCGCGCCATGAGCTCCGTCTTGGCCAGGGCCGGGGTCGCCGAGGCCTTGATGATCGCGATCACCTCGTCCACGTTGGAGAGCGCCACGGCGAGGCCTTCCAGCACGTGGCCGCGCTCGCGCGCCTTCCTCAGGTCGAACACCGTGCGCCGCGTGACCACCTCGCGGCGGTGGCGCAGGAAGGCGTCCAGGAACTGCTTGAGGTTCAGGCACTTCGGCTGGCCGTCCAGGAGGGCGACCATGTTCATGCCGAACGTCTCCTGCATCTGCGTGAGCTTGTACAGGTTGTTCAGCACGATCTCGGCCACTTCGCCGCGCTTCAACTCGATCACGAGCCGCATGCCCTTCTTGTCGGACTCGTTGCGCAGGTCCGCGACGCCCTCGATCTTCTTCTCGTGCACCAGCTCGCTGATGCGCTTGAGGAGCTGGTCGCCCCCGACCTGGTAGGGCAGCTCGTCGACGACGATGGCCTGCTTGCCGGCCTTCTCCATGTCCTCGACGTGCGCGCGCGCGCGCATGACGACGCGCCCGCGCCCGGTGCGGTAGCCCTCCTTCACGTCCGCCGTGCCGTAGATGATGCCGCGCGTCGGGAAGTCGGGAGCCGGGATGATATTGATGAGCTCCTCGATGTCGATGTCCGGGTTGTCGAGGACCGCGATGCAGGCGTCGACCACCTCGCCCAGGTTGTGCGGGGGGATGTTGGTCGCCATGCCCACCGCGATGCCCGAGGAGCCGTTCACCAGCAGGTTCGGGAAGCGCGCCGGCAGGATGAGGGGCTCGGACTCGCTGCCGTCGTAGTTGGGGCCGAAGTCGACCGTCTCCTTCTCCAGGTCCGCCAGCAGCTCGTGGGCCACCTTGGCCATGCGGATCTCGGTGTAGCGCATGGCCGCGGCGTTGTCGCCGTCCACCGAGCCGAAGTTGCCCTGCCCGTCGATCAGGGGATAGCGCAGGCTGAAGTCCTGGGCCATGCGCACGATGGTGTCGTAGACCGCCGTGTCGCCGTGGGGGTGGTACTTGCCGATCACGTCGCCCACGATGCGCGCCGACTTCTTGTAGGCCTTGTTCCAGTCGTTGGAGAGCTCGTGCATCGCGTAGAGGACCCGCCGGTGCACCGGCTTGAGGCCGTCGCGCACGTCCGGAAGCGCCCGCCCCACGATCACGCTCATGGCGTAATCGAGGTAGGAGCGGCGCATCTCCTGTTCCAGGCTTATCGGGTGGGTTTCCTTGGCAAACTGTTCCATGGGCTGGGGATCGCTGGCGGGCACGGGCCGGCCTCGCAGGGCCTGCCCGTAACCGCTTGTTTTAATTGGTTATTTGCCGGACGGCAAAAGTGAAATCCTAGCACATCCGGCACCCGTCCCGCCACTCTCCGCGAGAGGGGAGGAGGTGTGGCAAAGACGCAACCCGGAAAGGGGGGATGTTGCGCAAACCCCACGCTTGGTTGCCGACCCGAGGGGGGGTTGTGTATCATCCATTTAGTCGTCTCAGGCGCGAGCCTAGAAAAAGCCTGGCATCCAAAAATCACCAAATCTCTTGGGAGTTCCAATATGAAGATCCTGAAAGTGCTCACCGGCTCGGTTGCCGCCGTGGCCCTCGTCTCCGGCTCAGCGCTCGCCCAGACGGTGAACGTCACGACCGACTCTCAGGGCGTGCCCGTCCGCGACTCGTCGGGCAACTGCGTGCTGACCTCCGGCATCGCCCACCCCGATTGCCAGCCCAAGAAGGATGCCCCGGCGCCGAAGCCCTCCGCGCCTGCCGCCCCCGGCGCGCCCGCCGCCCCGGCGACGCCCGCCGCTCCGGCCGCCAAACCCGCCCCGGCCTCCGTCAAGCAGGCCATCGTGATCCAGGCCGACGCCCTCTTCGACTTCGACAAGTCGGTCGTCCGCGCGGATGGCAAGAAGAACATCGATGACGCGATGGCCAAGCTGAAGGGCGTCGACGTCGAGATGGTCATCGCGACCGGCCACACCGACAACGTCGGCACCGATGCCTACAACCAGAAGCTCTCCGAGCGCCGCGCCGCGGCCGTCAAGGAGTACCTGGTCTCCAAGGGCATCCCGGCCTCGAAGATCACCACCCTCGGCAAGGGCGAATCGCAGCCCGTGGCGACCAACAAGACGAAGGAAGGCCGCCAGAAGAACCGCCGCGTGGACATCGAGTTCAAGGGCGTGAAGCAGTAAGCCTCGCCGAACCCGGCAGAAAACCCCGCTCCGGCGGGGTTTTTTGTTCGTGCCCGACCATGCGCGAAGTCGACACGCTCATCCACGCCGCCTGGATCGCTCCGGTGGAGCCCGCCGGGGTCGTCCTGGAGGGGCACTGCGTGGCCGTGCGCGACGGGCGCATCGACGCGATCGTCCCCTCGGACGAAGCGGCGGGCGCCTTCTCGGCACGCTCCGAGGTTCGCCTGGAGCGCCACCTGCTGGTTCCTGGGCTCGTAAACCTTCACGGGCACGCCGCCATGGCGCTGCTGCGCGGGATCGCGGACGACCTCCCGCTCATGGCCTGGCTGAAGGAGCACGTCTGGCCCGCCGAGGCGAAGCACGTCGGCGACGAGTTCGTGCACGACGGGAGCCTGCTGGCCGCCACGGAAATGCTGCGCGGCGGCGTCACCTGCTTCAACGACATGTACTTCTTCCCCGAGGCGACGGCCCGGGCGGCGCTGCGGGCCGGCATCCGCGCGAGCCTGGGCATCATCGCGGTGGAATTCCCCAGCGCCTACGCGCCTGACGCGGCCGGCTACCTGCACAAGGGGCTCGCCACGCGCGACGCCTACCGCGGCGAGGAGCTGCTGTCCTTCTGCCTCGCGCCGCACGCGCCCTACACCGTGGCCGACGAGACGCTCGTGCGCATCGCCACGCTGGCCGAGGAGATCGACGCCCCCGTGCACACGCACGTGCACGAAACCGCCGACGAGATCGCGCAGGGCCTCGCGCAGCACGGCGTGCGGCCCCTGGAGCGCCTGCGCCGGCTGGGGCTCGTGGGCCCGAGGCTCATCGCCGTGCACGCGGTGCACCTGGAGGAGGCCGAGATCGAGATGCTCGCGCGCGAGGGCGCCTCCGTGGCCCACTGTCCCTCCTCCAACCTGAAGCTCGCGAGCGGCATCGCGCCGGTGGCCGCTCTCCTCGCCCGCGGCGTGAACGTCGGGCTGGGCACCGACGGTGCGGCCAGCAACAACCGCCTGGACATCCTGGGCGAGATGCGCACCGCGGCGCTCCTCGCCAAGGGCGCCAGCGGGGACGCGCGCGTGCTCGGGACGCACCAGGCCCTGCGCATGGCCACGCTCGACGGCGCGCGCGCCCTCGGGCTGGATTCGTCCATCGGGTCGCTCGTGCCGGGGAAGTCCGCGGACATGACGGCCGTGGAACTTTCCTCCCCGGAAACGCTCCCTTGCTTCGATCCCGTCTCCGACCTCGTCTACTCGGCCGGCCGCGAGAACGTCACCCACGTCTGGGTGGCGGGCGAGCCCCGCCTCGCCGAGCGCCGCCTCGCCACGGTGGACGAGGAGGAAGTGCGGGCCCGCGCCGCGCTGTGGCGGCAACGAATCCGGACGAACCCATGAGCATCCACGCGCAGGAACGCCTCAACGTCGACGCCGGCGAGCTGGCGAAGTTCGGCTCGCTCGCGCACCAGTGGTGGGATCCCGAAAGCGACATGTTCGGCCCGCTGCACCGCATGAACCCGCTTCGCCTCGCGCACATCGAGCGGCTCTCGGGCGGGCTCGCGGGCAAGCGCGCCATCGACGTGGGATGCGGCGGTGGCATCCTGGCTGAGTCGATGGCGCTCGCGGGTGCCCAGGTGACGGGCATCGACCTCGCCGAGAAGTCGCTCAAGGTGGCGATGCTGCACCGCCTGGAAAGCGGCGTGGAGGTCGACTACCGGCTCGTGAGCGCCGAGGACGCCGCCTCGGAGGAACCCGGCGCCTACGACGTGGTGACCTGCATGGAGATGCTCGAGCACGTGCCCGACGCCGCGAGCACCGTGCGCGCCTGCGCGGTCCTCGCGAAGCCCGGCGGACTCGTCGTCTTCTCCACCCTCAACCGCAACGCCAAGTCCTTCCTCTTCGCGATCGTGGGCGCGGAGTACGTGCTGCGCCTCCTGCCGCGCGGGACGCACGAGTACGCGAGGTTCGTCACCCCGTCGGAACTCGCGGCCCATTGCCGCGCCTCGGGACTCGCGATGGCCGACATCACGGGGCTTTCGTACAACCCGCTGACCAAGACGTTCGCGCTCGGAAAGGATGCCGGGGTGAACTACTTCCTCGCAGCGCGCAAGGATTGACCATGGCGAAGCCGATCCAGGCCGTCCTCTTCGATCTGGACGGCACGCTCGCGGACACGGCGCCCGACATGGCGCGCACCGTCAACGTGATGCGCGAGTCGCGGAGCCTTCCTCCCGTTCCCCTGGAGCTCGTCCGCCCCTACGTCTCCCGCGGCGCGCGCGGCATGATCGGCGCGGCCTTCGGCGTGACGCCCGAGCACGCCGGGTTCGCCGCGCTGCGCGAGGAGTTCCTCGCCATCTACGCCGCCAACCTGTGCGTGGACACGCGGCTCTTTCCCGAGATGGACGAGCTGCTCGACCTGCTCGAGGACCGGGGGCTCGCCTGGGGCGTGGTCACCAACAAGTTCGAGAGCCTCGCGCGCAGCGTGATCGACGGGCTGGGACTCGCCTCGCGCACCGCCGTGGTCGTGGGCGGCGACACCTGCGAGCGCGCCAAGCCCTTCCCCGATCCCCTGCTGCACGCCGCCGGGAAGCTCTCGCTGGCACCTTCGGCCGTCCTCTACGTGGGCGACGACGAGCGCGACGTGCAGGCGGCCCGTGCCGCGGGCATGCCCGTGCTCGCCGCGGGCTACGGCTACCTGGGCGATGGTCCGGAGCCGGCGCGCTGGGGCGCCGACGCCGTGGTCGACTCGCCTTCCGGAATCGCGCGCTGGGCCGGCCTCTGCGGCGGCGCGGGATTGAACTCCCGCTTTCGGTCCCCATCTAACCTTGCGTGAACGGCGCCGCGAGGTGCCGAGTGTAGAATGTGTTCACGCAACACCCCGGTTTCCGGGGGCGACCTGGTTTCGACAGGTGCAGTGAAGCAGGCAGGGCATGCCGAGCGCCAACGCCTCGTAAAACCGCTGGAATCGCAAATTTAACTGCGAACGACGAAACGTACGCCCTGGCCGCTTAATCCCGGTCAGCTCCGCACCAGTTTTTCCATGGGTTGGGCCAGTTCACCGGCAGCGGAGTCATAAACATGGAATCGGAACTCATCGGGCCGCTTGGTGAGGACCTAAACGATAGGCGGCTGGCGGTGATGTCCGGGAGCCGGTTCCTGGGCGATCCGCGAGAGCTGAACAACCGGCTACGCATGTAGAACTGTTTGTGGAGTGGCATCTGGACGCGGGTTCGATTCCCGCCGCCTCCACCATCGACGAAGCGCCCTGCCTCCCGAGGCAGGGCGTTTTCACTTCCATCTCGGCCGCATACCCCCCGTCGAGTCGAGTCGATGCATGCGCTATTCTAGGGGGGAGTCACAGCCATGCCCGCTCCCCTCAAGTTCCTCATGCCCGGCTGGTTCGCCGTGGTCATGGGCCTCGCCGGTCTCGCGCTCGCCTGGCACCGCGCCGTTCCCGCGATGGGCGAGATGGCCACCGGCATTTCCCTGGTCGTCGCCTTCGCCGCGGCCATCGTCTTCGTCGCGCTGGCGGCTGCCTCCCTCGTCCGCGCGCGGCGCTTCCCGGAAGCCTTCCGCGAGGATTTCGCCCATCCCGTGCGCCATCCCTTCGTGGCGGCGATCCCGATCTCGCTCATCCTGCTCGCCACGGCGGGCGTGGCGCTCGCCGGCGCCAGCGCCTGGGCGCGCGCCGCCTGGTGGATCGGTGCCCTGGCGCAGCTCGCCGTGACCGCCTGGGTGGTGGCCAAGTGGTGGCGCGGAAACCAGCCGGGCGGCATCGTTTGGCCCGCCCTAACGCCGGCGCTCTTCATCCCCGTGGTCGGGAACGTGCTCGTGCCGCTGGCCGGCGTCCCCCTCGGTCACGAGGCCTGGTCGGCCGCGCAATTCGCGGTGGGGCTCTTCTTCTGGCCCATCGTGCACGCGCTCATCGCGGTGCGCCTCGCAACCCAGGGAAGCTGGCCCGAGCGGCTGCAGCCCGCGGTCTTCATCTTCGTCGCGCCGCCCTCGGTCGTGGGTTTGGCGCTCGCGCAGTTCGGCGCGCACCCGATGCTCGCGTGGGGCGCGTGGGGCCTGGCGCTCTTCGCGTTGCTCACGGCGCTCACGCAGCTTCGCCGCATCCTCGCCCTGCCCTTCGCGATCCCGCACTGGGCGATGTCCTTCCCGCTGGCCGCCTTCAGCGCCCTTACGCTTCGCCTGGGGCCCGCCGGAAGCGCGATCGCGGGCATGGGCATCCTCGCCCTCGCCGTCGCCTCGCTCGCGATCCTGGCGCTTTCCTTCGCGACCGTGAAGGGGCTACGTGACGGGACGCTCCTCGCGCCCGAGCCCGTGGCGGCCATCCAGCCCGCCGCCGCGGCTCAGTAGCCCAGCGCGCGCATGCCCTGGTAGAAGGCGAAGCTCGCCGCCCAGGCGAGCGCCAGCGGCCACGCCACGGCGAGCGCCGTGAAGGAAAGGCTCTTCGATTCCGTGCGCAGCGTGGCCACCGTGGACAGGCACGGCGTGTAGATCAGGGTGAAGATCATGAAGCTCGTGGCTGCGACCCAGTCCATCGACTGCGCGAGGTTCGCGGCGAGCGCATCGCCCTCGAGCCCGTAGATCACCGCGAAGGCGCCGATCACGATCTCCTTGGCCACGAAGCCGAAGATGAGGGCCACCGCGAGCTTCTCGTCGATGCCGAGCGGCCCCAGCACCGGCTGCAGGGCGTGCCCGATCCATCCCGCCCAGGTATCGGGCCCCGCGGGCGCCGCCCCCGCCGGGAAGTGGGTGAGGATCCAGACCGCGATCACGCCCACGAAGATGAAGCGGGTCGCGCGCCGCAGGAAGTGCTTCACCTCGCCCCAGCCCCGCAGCCACACCTGGCGCAGGGTGGGCATGCGGTAGGGCGGCAGCTCGATCACGAAGGGCTCCCGGCTCTCGAAGCGACGGCGGAAGAGGAGCGCGGTCACGATCACCGCCGCGAAGCTCGCCACGTACAGGCCGAAGAGGACCCACGGCGCGCGCGAGGGCGCGAACACCGCCGCGGCCAGGAACACGAACACCTGCAGCCGCGCCGAGCACAGCGACATCGGGATGGTGAGCATGGACAGCAGCCGCATGGGCCGGTCGCGCATCACGCGCGTTCCCATGATCGCGGGCACGTTGCAGCCGAATCCCATGAGGAGCATCACGAAAGCGCGGCCGTCCAGCCCCAGCCGCGACATGAGGGCGTCGGTGAGGAAAGCCGCGCGAGAGAGGTACCCGCTGTCCTCCACGGCCGCGAGGAAGAAGAAGAACACGACGATGAGCGGGACGAAGGCCGCCACCGTTCCGAGCCCCGCCCAGATGCCGTCCAGCAGGAAGCCGCGCAACAGCGGGGGGAACGCCGCGAAGGCGGGCTCCAGGGCATGCGACTTGAGGAAGTCGAAGACGGCTTCCACCCCGTCCTGCAGAGGCGAGCCCAGCCAGAAGACCGCCTGGAAGACCGCGAGCATGGCGAGGAAGAAGAGCGGAAGGCCCAGCCACGGGTGCAGCACGACGCGGTCGATGCGGTCCGAGGCCTGCTCCGAGAGCCTCTCCGGAACCACGACGCTCTGGCGGACCAGCGATTCGATCTGCTCCTCCCGACGGTGATCCTCCGCCAGCGCCTCGCGCACCGACGCCTGCCGCGCGGGCCCCGCCTCGTCGAGCACGCGGGCGAGCTTCGCGAGGGCGTCGGGCACGCCGGTGCCGAAGCGCGCGGAGATGGGCGCCACGGGCGCCCCCAGGCCCTTCTCCAGCCGCGCCGTGTCGATCTCGATGCCGAAACGCCGGGCCTCGTCGGCCATGTTGAGGATCACCAGCGTCGGCAGGCCCAGCGCCTTCACCTGCAGGGCGAGGGCGAGCTGCCGGTCCACCTGCGAGGAATTGAGGATGACCGCCACCGCGTCCACCGGCGCCGCCTCGAGGAAGTGCCGGACCACCAGCTCGTCGTCGGAGAAGCCGTGCAGGTCGTAGAGGCCGGGCAGGTCGACGAGCTCGACCATGTGGGCGCCGACGAGGACCCTTGCCGTGGAAAGGTCCACGGTCACGCCGGGCCAGTTGCCCACGCGCGCGTGCGAGCCCGTCAGCCGGTTGAAGAGGGTCGACTTGCCCGTGTTGGGCATGCCGAGGAGGGCCACGCGTTTCATGGGTTGCGGCGGCCGGGACTGCGGGCCGCCCTGCCTAGGCCGCCTGGGGTTCGACGGCGCGCAGCGACACCCCGCCAGCCTCCGCCTGCCTCAAGGCCACGTCGGTGGTACCCAGCCGGACGTGCAGCGGCCCCCGCAGGCTGGCGCGCCGCAGCACCACCACGGCCCGCCCGGCGCGAAATCCCAAGGCAGCCAGCCGCTGGCGGAGCCCTTCCGGGCCGTCGACGGCGGCGATGACCCCCTGCTGGCCGGGGGCGAGGTGGGAAAGCGGGGTGCGGGTGGTCATGGGGGCGCTTTTGAGAGTCATTCCTATTTGCATCATAGCCCCTCGCCTCCCGCAATGCAACATTTGCGTTCCCGCAAGGCCGCCCTCGGGGCCCGAAAAAAGGACCGGGCGGCCCGAAGGCCGCCCGGCGGGGTTGGCGGGGGCGCCCGGCGCCCCCTCTTCCGGTCACTTGATCATCGCCATCCACGGCAGCCCGAGGACGAGGAAGGCGCCGATGAAGATCACGCCGAAGACCGCGCCGAGGATCCAGTAGTCCTTGGCGGGGAGGTAGCCCGAGCCGTAGTACACCGGGCTCGGTCCCGTGGCGTACGGCGTGAGCATGCCCATGATCCCGAGGGTGAGGCACAGCAGCAGCGAGAACTGCGCCATGTCGAGGCCGGGGATCGTGGTGCCGACCGCGAGCATCACGGGCAGGAGCGCCGTGACGTGCGCGGTGATGCTCGCGAACAGGTAGTGCGTGAAGAAGAAGACCAGGACCAGCACCACCATTGCGGTGAACGGCGGATAGCCCGCCATGCTGGAGGCCACGCCGTCGGCGAACCACTTCACGAAGCCGACCTTGCTGAGCCCGCCTGCCAGCGCCACCAGGGTCGCGAACCAGGCCAGCGTGTTCCAGGCCGCCTTGTTGGCCGTCATGTCCTCCCAGGTGAACACGCCGGTGACCAGCATCAGCGAGATCACGACCAGCGCCACGGTCGTCGCGTCGATGACCTTGCCGCCGAAGATCCACAGCGACAGCGCGACGATCACGAGGGCGAGGAGGGTCAGCTCGCGTCCCGAGATCGGGCCCATCTTCTTCAGTTCCTCCCCTGCCCACTTCGGGACCTCCTCGCCCTGCTTCACTTCCGGCGGATAGAGCCAGTAGGCGATGAGCGGGATGAGAACGAGCAACAGGATCCCGACCGGCGCGAAGGCCATGAACCACTGCGCCCAGGTGATGTCGACGTTGGCCGTCTTCTTGACGAGCTCCAGGGCGAGCAGGTTCGGCGCCAGCCCGGTGAGGAACATCGAGCTCGTCACGCAAGTCGCCGCGATCGCGACCCACATCAGGTAGGAGCCGATGCGCCGCGAGGACGGGTCGTTGGGCTTGGAGTCGTAGAGGGCCGGCAGGTTGCGGATCACCGGGTAGATCGTGCCCCCGCTCCTCGCCGTGTTGGACGGCGTGAAGGGCGCGAGCAGAGTGTCGGCGATCGTGACCGCGTAGCCGAGCGTGAGGGTGCGCCGGCCCATCGCCTTCACGAGGAGCAGCGCGATGCGCCGTCCCAGGCCCGTCTTCTCGTAGCCCAGCGCGAACATGAACGCGCCGAAGATGAGCCAGACCGTGCCGTTGGAGAATCCCGACAGCGCCCACTTGAGGCCCTCCGCCGCGGGCTTGAAGCCCGGCTTGGCGAGCTCCGCCGGCGAGAAGAGCACGTAGGAAGCCAGCACCGTCACCAGCGTGACGCCGATGAGGCCGATGGCGCCGCCCGGAAGCGGCTCGACCATGAGGCCCACGATCACTCCCGCGAAGATCGCGAAGAAGTACCACGCATGCTGCGGCAGGCCTTCCGGCGCCGGGAAGAGCGCCAGCACCACGGTGACCGCCACGGGAAGCAGCGCGCGCCACGGGAAGCCGTGGTGCGGCGTCTTTTCGGCCAGCACCTTGGAGGGCGCGGGGCCGGGAGCGACAACGGACATGATGACCTTCCTTTCGCGTGCGATCGCGGGAAGCCGCGACCTTTCGCGTCGGATTCTCGCGCCGGGGTCCCGGCTTTTCTTGACCGCGCGCAACTGCGCGGACGCGATTGCGCATTTCGTGGGGCTTTGGGGAAACGCGCGAGCGCTTCACGCGCGAAGATGCGTGCCCGATTCCGTTGGACTTTGGTGCAACGCGCGCCGGACGCGCGCATCGCGCTCAATGCGCGGCGACGACTTTCGGGATGACCCACCACGCGAGCGCGGCGATCACCGCGATGCCCGCGAGGTTGAGCACGAAGCCCGCCTTCACCATCTGCGGCATGCGCACGAGCCCGGTGCCGAACACGATCGCGTTGGGCGGCGTGCCCACAGGCATCATGTAGGCGCTGCTCGCGGCGAGCGCGCACACCACCACGAGCGTCTTGGGATCCAGCCCCAACGCCGGCGCCATGGCGGCCAGCACCGGCGTCATCGTGGCGACCTGCGCGGTGTTCGACGTCACTTCCGACAGGAATACCGTCATCGCGATGATCGCGACCAGCAGGCCCAGCGGAGGTAGCACCGCCAGGGCGCGGGTCGACTGGCCGATGAACCCGGAGACCCCGTTCGCCTCGACCGCGGCCGCGAGGCTCAAGCCCCCGCCGAAGAGCACGAGCACGCCCCACGGCAGGCGCGAGGCCGTGTCCCAGTCCATCGCGCGCTTGCCGCTGTCCCGCTCGACGGGCAGGAGGAAGAGCGCCAGCGCCGCGAGCATCGCCACGCCGCTGTCGGTGAGGCCGCGCAGCGGGCGGATGCCGCCGAGTTGCAGGTCGCGCAGCAGGCCGCCGAAGATCCAGAGGAAGGCAGCCGCCGCGAACACCGCGAGGGTGGCCTTCTCGCCGCGGTTCATGGGCCCGAGCTTCGCGATCTCGGAGGCGATCATCTCCCGCCCGCCGGGCACCTCGCGGAACTCCACGGGGAAGAGGACCCTCGTGAGGATCACCCACGCGATCGGCAGGAAGACGAGCGTGAACGGCATGCCGAAGGTCATCCAGTCGAGGAAGGTGACTTCCTTGCCGTAGGTCTGCGCGATGAAGCGCGAGGCGATGCCGTTGGGCGGCGACCCGATGATCGTGCCGATGCCCCCGATGGAGGCGGAATAGGCGACGGAGAGGAGCAGCCCGAGGGCGAAGTTGCGCTCGGCCCTTCGCTCCTGCGGGATGCCCCCCGATTCGCGCAGCCCCTTTCCCGTGCGCGAGCGAAGCACCAGGTCGATCACGCTCACCGCGATGGGGACCATCATGGCCGCGCACGCGGTGTTGGAGATCCACATGCTGAGGAACGCGGTGGCCGCCATGAATCCCGCCACCATCGCGCCGGGCCGCGGGCCCGTGAGGCGGAGCGTGTGGAAGGCGATGCGCCGGTCGAGGCCCCAGCGCTCGATCGCGAGCCCCAGGACGAACCCTCCCAGGAACAGGTAGATCACGTCCGAGGCGTAGGGCTCGGTCGCCTTCGCGATCGTGGCGATGCCGAAGACCGGGAAGAGCGCGATCGGCAGCAGCGCAGTGACCTCGATGTCGACCGCCTCCGTCATCCACCACGCCGCCATCCAGACGACCATCGCGAGGGTGGCGCGGCCGGCGGTGGTGAACGCGACCTCCCTGCTCTCGCCGTCGACAAAGAACTCCGGCAGGGAGAAGAAGGTCGCGAGGGCCAGGACGGGCCCCGCGAAGAGGACGCCCCGGCGCACGAAGCGGGCGGCTCGGGGCGTCACGGGTCGGACCCTTCTCCTCGGTTCGTGACCGGGCTTCGCAGGCGCGGGGCGGTCAGAAGATGGCCTTTGCGAGCACCAGCCCCGTGAACACCGCGACCGAGGTCGCCACGATTCCCGGAATCATGAACGAGTGGTTCAGCACGTACTTGCCGATCCTCGTGGTGCCCGACAGGTCGAAGTTGATGGCCGCGATGAGAGAGCCGTAGGTCGGGATGAAGAAATACCCGTTGACCGACGGGAACATGGCGATGAGGAACTGCGGCGGGATGCCGAGGGCGATGCCCAGCGGCATGAGCGCGCGCGTCGTCGCCGCCTGGCTGTAGAGGAGCACCGAGGCGAAGAAGAGCCCGAAGGCGAAGGTCCACGGCGCGGCCTTCGACATGTCGCCGATGGCCGGCACGATGACGTCCTTGTTGGCCGCGATGAAGCTGTCGCCCAGCCACGCCAGGCCGAAGATCCCTATCACCGCCACCACGCCGGCGCGAAGCGTCGGCGTCTTGGGCACCTCGTCCACGTTCACCTTCGTGACCAGGAGCATCACGGCCGCCACCGACATCATGATGATCTCGATCACGATGGGCATGCCCAGCGCGCTCTTGGCGCCGGGAAGCTTGCGCAGCTCGGGGAAGAAGCCGAACAGCACGACGAGCGCCACGCCCGCCAGGAAGATGAACGCCGAGGCCTTGGCGGCGGGCTTGAGCGGCGGGCGCTCGGCGGCGGCCTTGGGCGCCGGGATCTGGCCGGACTTGAGGCGCGCCTGGTATTCCGGGTCGTCCTTGAGGTCCTTGCCGACGAACATCGAGACCACGGCGGCCACGACCACGCCGGTGAGCGTGGCCGGCACGCACACCATCAGGATCTGCGGCAGGCCCCACTCGGCGAAGCCCTTCTCGGAAAAGAGCCCGATCATCGCCGCGGTGGCCGCGGCCACGGGACTCGCGGTGATCGCCTGCTGCGAGGCGATGGTGGCGATGGCCATCGGGCGCTCGGGCCGGATGCCGCTCTGGTGCGCCGTCTCGTAGATGACGGGAAGGAGGGGATAGACGATGTGGCCCGTTCCCGCCACGAAGGTGAAGCTCCAGGTGGTGAGCGGCGCCACGATCGTCACGTACTTGGGGTTGGCCCGGATGATGCGCTCGGCCACGCGCACCAGGAAGTCGATGCCGCCGGCCGCGTCCATCACCGAGGCGGCCATGATGACCGCGAGGATGATGAGCATCACGTCGATGGGAGGCGAGGTCGGGTTGACCCCGAAGGCGACCACGAGGACCAGCAGGCCCACGGCGCCCCACAGGCCGAGGCCCACGCCGCTGTAGCGGGCGCCCATCCATATGGCCGCCAGCACGACGACGAACTGCAGAAGGATCGACATTGTCATTTGCGCTCTCCTTGGCGAGGCGGCCCTCTGCCGGGGCTATTGCTCGAACTTGGGGTTGATGAGGTTCTCGAAGGAGAAGACCTCGTCCCACTTCTCCTGGGTGAGGAGCTTCCTCTCCTTCACGACGATGTCGTGCAGGCTCTTGCCCGTCTCGTAGCCCTCGCGCGCGATCTCCGCGCACTGCTTGTAGCCGAGGGACGGCTTGAGCACCGTCACGATGCCGAGCGAATTGAGGACCATGTCGCGCGTGCGCTCCGCGTTGGCGGTGATCCCGTTCACGCAGTTCACGCGCAGGCTGTTCACCGCGTTCTCCATCGTCGCGATCGAGGTGAAGAGCGCGAAGGTGATCACGGGCTCCATGACGTTCAGCTGCAGCTGCCCCGCCGAGGCGGCGAGCGTCACCGTGAGGTCCAGGCCGATCACCAGGAAACCCGTCTGGTTCACGACCTCCGGGATCACGGGGTTGACCTTGCCCGGCATGATGGACGACCCGGGCTGCATCTGCGGGAGGTTGATCTCGTTGAAGCCGCAGCGCGGGCCGGAGGCCAGCATGCGCAGGTCGTTGCAGATCTTGGTGAGCTTCGACGACGTGCGCTTGAGCACGCCCGACAGGAGCACGTAGGCGCCGGTGTCGGAAGTCGCCTCCACGAGGTCGCCGGCGAGGATGAACTTGAACCCCGTCACTTCCGAGAGGTACTTCGTCGCGAGCTCGGGGTAACCCGGCGCGGCGGTCACGGTCGTGCCGATGGCGGTGGCGCCGAGGTTGATCTCGTGCAGGAACTGGCGCACCTCGGCGATCCTCTGGACCTCCTCGCCGATGGTCGTGCCCCAGCCGTGGAATTCCTGGCCCAGCGACATGGGCACGGCGTCCTGCAGGTGCGTGCGGCCCATCTTGAGCACCTTGTCGAACTCCTTCGCCTTGGCGAAGAACGCCTGCTGCAGCTTCGTGAGCGCCTCCATGTAGCTCGCGAGCCGCAGGATGAGGGCGAGCCGGAACGCGGTCGGGTACATGTCGTTCGTGCTCTGCCCGAAGTTCACGTGGTCGTTCGGGTTCACGAACTGGTACTCGCCCTTTCTGTGCCCGAGCTTCTCCAGCGCGAGGTTCGCGATCACCTCGTTCGCGTTCATGTTGGTCGAGGTGCCCGCCCCGCCCTGGATGAAGTCGGTGACGAACTGGTCGCGGAATTCGCCCGCGATGAGGCGGTCGCAGGCGTAGATGATGGCGTCCGCGATCTTCGCGTCGAGCACGCCGAGGTCGCGGTTGGCCATCGCCGCGGCCTTCTTCGCGTAGCCGAAGGCCTTCACGAAGTTGGGCTCCAGCGACATCGGGATGCCGGTGATGTGGAAGTTCTCCTTCCCGCGCAGCGTCTGCACGCCGTAGTAGGCGTCGTCGGGAATCTGCTTCTCGCCCAGGAAATCCTTCTCGATGCGTGCCATGGCTCATTCCTTCCGCAGCATGGAATGAACCATTGTCAGCCGTGCATACCCCTCGGCCTTGACGAACCGCAATCGGCCTTCGTGCCACGCCATGGGACCTTGGTCCGACCGCAGCCCGTGTCCAGAAATGCAATGCGGCGGCCCCCGCGAAGGGGCCGCCGCACCGTGTCCCGCCCGGCTCGATGCCGGCGCTAGTACTTCGCCTTCACCTTCTCGAGCTGCTCCTTGGTGACGCCCGGCACGTTCTCGCGCGCGTTGAAGCGGTTTAGGTTCCACGCGCCCTCGCCCAGCCAGGCCTTGATCGTGGCCAGGTTCTTCGCGCGCTCCGCGTCGTCGTCGCCGAGGTACTTGTACATGTTGCCCTTCTTGCCGCCCGCGTTCGCGCCGTCGTCGAGGCGCCTCATCACGGCGCCCGTGGCGGGCCACACCACGTAGTTCATGAACGTGGTGTAGGTGTCCATGCGCGGGCCCTCCTTCTTGCGCTTGGCGTCGTCGAGGAGCATCCAGTCGCCGTACTCCGGCGCGTCCGAGCCGTGGCATTCGGCACAGCCCTTCTTGACGATGGGCGCGATGTCCTTGCGCCAGGTGAGCTCCTGCGCGCTTGCCGACATCGCGAAACCCGCCAGGATCGCCAGCGCCAGTGCGTTCTTCCTCATCTCTCCTCCTCGTTGGAGGGCCGTGCTTCAGCCCTTGGTGCCCTGCAGGACCATCTTGCGCCGCAGGAACGCGATCTGCGTCTGCAGCGGCAGGTTCTTGGGACACACGTCGTGGCAGGCGAGCAGCGACATGCAGCCGAAGACGCCGTTGTCGTCGCCCACCAGCTCGTAGAAGTCCGCGTCCGTGCGCTTGTCGCGCGGGTCGAGGCGGAAGCGCGCCATCTTGTTCAGCCCCACGGCGCCCACGAAGTCCTTGCGCATGCGCGCCGTGCCGCAGCTCGCCACGCAGCAGCCGCACTCGATGCAGCGGTCGAGCTCGTAGACCTCCTCGGCGAGCGCCGGGTCCATGGCCTCCTCGATGCGCTTGAGGTCGGTCGACTGCCCCATCGAGTGCACCCAGGTCTCCAGCTTCTCGCTCATCCCGCGCATCCACTTGCCGGTATTGACCGAGAGGTCGCCGATCAGCTCGAAGAACGGCAGGGGCGCGAGCGAGATGTCGGCGGGCAGGTCCTTGGTGACGGTGCGGCAGGCGAGGCCGGGAAGCCCGTTGATCATCATCCCGCAGCTGCCGCAGATGCCGGCGCGGCAGACGAAGTCGAACTGCAGGGACGGGTCCTGCTTCTCGCGGATCTCGGAGAGCGCGATGAAGAGGGTCATCCCCGGCGCCTCCTCCAGCTCGTAGGTCTGGATGCGGGGCGTGTCGTCGGCCTTCGCCGGGTTGTAGCGAAGGGCGTGGATGCGAAGCTTCCGGTGGCTGTTGCTGGTCTCGGCCATGGACGTTGTCCTCTAGAAACGCTCGTCGATGCGTTCGTTCTTGCCGCGCAGCACCTCGGGCAGCAGGTGCTCGTAGGGCATCAGCGCCTTCTGCATCGCGAAGCGGTCGCTCGCGTACTGCGCCCGGATGGCTTCCACGGCCTTCTGGCGCTCGGGCGTGTCCGGATGGTCGATGTAGTCCTTGGCGCCGTAGCCGCGCCAGCCCGGCGGCAGCTCCATGCGCGTCACGTCCAGCGGCTCGTAGGCGAGCGTGGGCAGCGTGTCGGACTCGCTCTTCCAGGTGGCGAGCGTGCGCTTGAGCCACTCGGCGTCGTTGCGGCGCGGGAAGTCCTCGCGGAAGTGGGCGCCGCGGCTCTCGGTGCGCACGGCCGCGCCGTAGGCGATCGAGAGCGCGATCTTGAGCATGCGCTGCACGCGGTAGGCGGTGACGAGCTCGGGGTTGGCCCCCAGCGACGGCGAGCGCAGCCCGATGCTGCGGCTTCTCACCAGCAGCTTCTGCAGCTTGTCGACGGCCTCCTCGAGGTCCTTGCCGGTGCGGAAGATCCCCACCTTCGCCGTCATCAGGTCCTGCATCTCGCCCTTGATGAGGGAGGCGTCCTCGCGGCCGCCGCCCTTGGTGAAGGCGGCGAGCTTCGCCTGCTCGCGCTCCACGAACTCGCGCACCAGCCCCAGCGGGACGGTGGGCGTGTTGGCGAGCTTGTCGCAGTAGTCGGCGATCGTCTCGCCCACGATCATGCCGGCGACCACGGTCTCGGCCACCGAGTTGCCGCCCAGGCGGTTGAAGCCGTGCATGTCCCAGCAGGCCGCCTCGCCCGCGGAGAAGAGGCCCTTGAGGGTCGGGCTCTGGCCCGAGGGGTCCGTGCGCACGCCGCCCATCGTGTAGTGCTGGGCGGGCCGGACGGGGATCATCTCCTTCACCGGGTCCACGCCCAGGAAGTAGTGGCAGATGTCCCAGACCTCGCGCAGGTTGGTGTGGATGTGCTTCTCGCCCAGGAGCGTGATGTCGAGCCAGATGTGCTCGCCGAAGCGAGACTTGTGGCCCTTGCCCTTCTTGATGTGCTCCTCCATGCGCCGCGAGACCACGTCGCGCGAGGCGAGCTCCTTCTTCTCCGGCTCGTAGTCGGGCATGAAGCGGTGGCCGTCGACGTCCTTGAGGAGCCCCCCGTCGCCGCGGCAGCCCTCGGTGACCAGGATGCCGGCGGGGAAGATGCCGGTCGGGTGGAACTGGACCGCCTCCATGTTGCCCAGCGCCGAGACGCCGGTCTCGAGCGCGATGGCGTGCCCGATGCCCTCGCAGATGACGGCGTTCGTGGTGGTGCGGTACACGCGTCCGGCGCCGCCGGTGCAGATGGCGGTGGCGGTGGCGACGTAGGCGGACACCTCGCCGGTGATGAGGTCGCGCACGACCGCGCCATAGCAGCGGCTGCCGTCGTGGATGAGGCTGAGGGCCTCCTTGCGCTCGTGCACCGGGATCGAGTCGGCGATGGCCTGGTCGGCCACGGTGTTGATCATCGCGTGGCCGGTGCCGTCGGCCGCGTAGCAGGTGCGCCACTTCTTGGTGCCGCCGAAGTCGCGCTGGGCGATCAGGCCGTGCGCCTCGTCGCGTTCCGTGATGGTGACCTTCTGTCCGTTGATGATGACCTCGCGGTCGCCCTTCCGGACGCGGCTCCAGGGCACGCCCCAGGCCGCGAGCTCCCGCACCGCCTTGGGCGCGGTGTTCACGAACATGCGCACCACTTCCTGGTCCGCGCCCCAGTCGGAGCCGCGCACGGTGTCCTCGAAGTGGACGTCCTCGGTGTCGCCCTGGCCCTTGGCCACGTTGCCGAGGGAAGCCTGCATGCCGCCCTGCGCCGCCTTGGAGTGCGAGCGCTTGGCCGGCACCAGCGAGAGGATGAGCGCGTCGTGGCCGCGCCGCTTGGCGCCGATCGCGAGCCTGAGGCCCGCCAGCCCGCCGCCGATGACCAGCACGTCGGTGTAGACGATCTTCATTTGGCCTTCTCCATCGGGTTCGGGACCACCCAGGACGGGGTGTAGCGCTCGCCCACGCGGTCGCGGTGGTCGTAGCCGATCTTCATGTAGGCCGCGAGCGTGGCGAGCCCCAGCGCGATGAAGAACACCGTCAGCACCCACTTGAGGGTCTTCAGGCGCTTGCGGCTGGCGTTGGCGTCCTTGCCCTCCAGCCAGCCCCACTTCACGCAGAGGCGGTACAGGCCGATGCCGCCGTGCAGCTCGACCGCGAAGAGCGCCACCAGGTACAGTGGCCACCAGCGGCCGCTCCAGACGCGGTCGGCCGACTCGTAGGGGCCGATGTCGCCGGGGTGCATGAGCATCTGGTAGAGGTGCACCGCGGCGATGAAGAAGAGGAGGAATCCCGTGATCGCCTGCACCCACCAGAGCGTGGTGTCCTCGTGCGCCATGAGCTTCCGGTGCCCGATGAAGGTGCGGTACTGCGTGTAGTTGGCCGGGAACTTCCGCATGGCGAGGAAGGCGTGGACGATGAGGATCGCGAAGATCGCCCCCACGATCACGGAGACGGCGCCCGGATAGGCCTTCCCGAAGAAGAAGTAGCCCTCGAACATCTTCGTGATCGACCACATCGCGTCCTTGCCCAGCAGGATGGAGGACACGAAGAACATGTGGCCCCACATGAAGAGTCCCAGGACGAGCCCGGTGGCGCTCTGCGCCAGGTCCATGCGGGCGGGCCAGCGGCTCTTGCGGGGGCGGTCGGCCAGGCCGACGCCGGCGATGACGTTCGGGGTGGAATCCATTCGCTCCTCCTCCATGCTCCCCCGGGGATGTTGGGGGGCGGCCCGCCCACTTTGCCGCCGAAACGCCCCCGGCCGGTTGATGGGGGTCAAACCGGCGCACCCCTTCGGTGCGCCCCGCCCGGCGCCGGCCGGCGCCGGCAGGCTAGAATCGTCCCGAGAGCCCCCTTCCCGTCCCCGTGATCGACGTCATCATTCCCGCCTACCGAGGGCTGGCCGAGACGCGCCGCTGCCTCGAGAGCGTGCTGGCCGCCCGGGTGCGCGCGCCCCACGAGATCCTCGTGGTGGACGACGCGAGCCCCGAGCCCGCCCTGTCGGCGTGGCTGCGCGAGACCGCGCCGGGGCGCTTCACCCTGCTCGTGCACGACCGCAACCGGGGCTTCGTGGCCTCCGTGAACGAGGGCATGCGCGCGCACCCCGACCGGGACGTGGTGCTCCTCAACAGCGACACCGAGGTGGCGCCCGGGTGGCTGGACCGCATCGCCGCCTGCGCCGCGCGCGAGGCGCGCGCCGGCACGGTGACCCCCTTCTCCAACAACGCCACGATCTGCAGCTACCCGCGCTTCGCGCAGTCCAACCCGCTGCCCGAAGGCACGACCACGGCCCGCCTGGACGCGGCCTTCGCCCGGGCCAACGCCGGCCGCGCGGTCGAGATCCCGACAGCCGTCGGCTTCTGCATGTTCATCTCGCGCCGCTGCCTGGACGAGGTGGGGCCCTTCGACGAGGAGGCCTTCGGGCGCGGCTACGGGGAGGAAGTCGACTTCTGCATGCGGGCCTCGCGCGCCGGCTGGCGCCACTGGCTCGCTGCGGACACCTTCGTCTTCCACCAGGGGGAGGTCTCGTTCGGGGGCGGGGCCCAGGAGATCCGCAACCGCGCGCAGGCGATCGTCGACGAGCGCTTCCCCGAGTTCCAGCCCCGGGTGCGGGAATTCATCGCCGCGGACCCGCCGCGCGCCTTCCGCGAGCGCGCGACCGCGGCACGGGCCCCGCTCGGCGCGCGCCTGGCCGCCGCCCTCGGAAGCTGGTGGCGCCGCTGAGGCATCGCGCCCGGACACTCACCGCGGGCGCCGCACCCCGTCCCGGCCCGGTTGCGGAACCGGCATCGACTTGTTTATCCTTTGTGCGGGCTTGCAAGCATCCGTTAACCCGCCCTCCCTCGCTCCGCGCCAGGCGGGGGGCGCAATCCCCGGCGCCCATCGCATCACCCCTTCCAGGAGGAGAGCCATGCGCACACTCGACGACAAGGAACTGGAAATCGTGGCCGGCGGCGTCGACATGACGACGTACACCAGCAGCGGCGCGATCGACACGATACTCGATACCATTCGGGGCTTGTTCGCGGGCTCCGAGCAGAAGACGACGACGGCCGTGGGAAACGGGAGCTACACCATCCGCGGCTGATCCCGCCCTTCGACGACGCCTTCGCTCACCTCCGGCCGCCGCCAGGCGGCCGGACGGTCTTTCCTCCCCTCATCCGCCCGCCCGGCCCCCCCTCGCCGCTGCCTCCCGCCCGGATTCGTCCCGGAGGGCCGGCGGTGTATCATTCCCCGTCTGCCGTCGCCACCCCATCCCGTCAAGACAACGAGACTCGCGAGAGACCGTGGCCCTTAGCGCACGCTGGATGCCGAAGTTCTCCCTCAACGACGTCGTCCGCGCGGTGATCGGCCTCGCGCTGGTCCTCGTGTTCGTCCTGCACGAGGGCGATTACAAGGAGCTGCGGGCCATCCAGCAGCTCGAGCTCTGGTCCTACGACACCCGGATCCGCCTCTTCATGCCCAAGACGCGCGACACGCGGGTGGTCATCCTCGACATCGACGAGAAGAGCCTCAACGCGGAAGGGCGGTTTCCGTGGCCGCGGGAGAAGCTGGCCACCATGGTGAGGCAGCTCTTCGAGCGCTACCAGGTGCGGGTCGTCGGGTTCGACATCGCTCTACCCGAGCCGGACACCAGCTCCGGCCTGCCCATCTTCGAGAGCCTCGCCCGCGGCGAGCTCAAGGACAACGCGGAGTACCAGGCATTCCTGAAGCGGACCCGGGCCTCGCTGGACTACGACCAGATCCTGGCCGACGAGCTGGCCAAGTGGCCCGTGGTCCTCGGCGTGGCGATGGGGGGCAAGGAGGACATCGCCGGCACCCTGCCGCCGCCCATCTTCGACATGAAGGCGCTCGGCGACGTCGAGTACCGGCACTACGTCTCCACGGGCTTCAGCGGCAACGTCGAGAAGCTGCAGAAGGCCGCGGCCGCGGCGGGCCACTTCTATCCGGCCCTGGACATCGACGGGATCACGCGGCGCGTGCCCATGTTCATGCGCTTCAAGGACGGCTTCTACGAGGCCCTGTCCCTGGCGATCGCGCGCACCTACCTGGGGAACGCGCCGGTGAGGATCGTGCTCGACAAGCCGCGCAAGGTCGGCAACCGGCTGGAGGGCTGGATGAGCGCGATCAAGGTCGGCGACGTCCAGATTCCCCTGGACAATGCCATGACCGCGCTCGTGCCCTATCGCGCCCCGGGCGGCTTCCGGTACGTGTCCGCCACCGACGTGATCCGCGGCACGCTTCCGCCCGACGAACTCAAGGACAAGATCGTCATCGTGGGCACCTCGGCCCAGGGCCTGGTGGACCTGCGCGCCACCCCCATCCAGGAGGACCTGGCCGGCGTCGAGGTGCACGCAAGCCTCGTCTCCGGCATCCTCGACGGGACGATCAAGAACAAGCCGCCCGAGGTGCAGGGAATCGTCATCGTCATCGTCCTGCTGATCGGGGTGCCCCTCGCGCTCGTGATGCCTCGGCTCTCGGCCCTCTGGTCCACCGCCGTGGTCGTCGTCCTCGTCGCGCTGGTGATCGCGCTGAACCTCTACATGTGGCAGTCCCATCGCTGGGTGGTGCCCATCGCCTCCCCGCTGCTGCTGCTGCTCCTGCTCTACTTCCTCAACATGGTCTACGGCTTCTTCGCGGAAGCCCGCTCCCGGCGCCTGATCACCGGGCTCTTCGGCACCTACGTGCCCAAGGAGCTGGTGGACGAGATGTCGAAGAACCCCGGCGAGTACTCGATGAAGGGCGAGAGCCGCGAGATGACCGTCCTCTTCTCCGACGTGCGCGACTTCACCTCGATCTCCGAGGGCCTCACGCCGGAGGGGCTCAAGGACCTGATGAACACCTACCTCACGGCGATGACCGAGAGGGTGCAGGAGAAGCGCGGCACCATCGACAAGTACAT
Source organism: Burkholderiales bacterium (assembly GCA_026125445.1). GTDB lineage: Bacteria > Pseudomonadota > Gammaproteobacteria > Burkholderiales > Usitatibacteraceae > FEB-7. The sequence continues at coordinate 7,144 of JAHCLE010000018.1, read as the reverse complement.
CGGCGACGCGATCATGGCCTTCTGGGGAGCGCCGCTCCAGGACCCCGACCACGCCACGCACGCGCTCGAGACGGCCATCGCGATGCAGAAGAGCCTGCGCGAGCTCGACGCGCCATTCGCGAAGCGGGGCTGGCCGGTGCTGCACATCGGCGTGGGCCTCAACTGCGGCACGATGAACGTGGGCGACATGGGCTCGAAGTTCCGGCGCTCCTACACGGTGATGGGCGACTCGGTGAACCTCGCCTCGCGCCTGGAGAGCCTCACCAAGCAGTACGGCGTCGGCATCCTCGTGACCGAGAACATCGTCCGCAAGGCCCCCGGCTTCGTCTACCGCGAGATCGACAAGGTGCAGGTGAAGGGCAAGCACGAGGGCGTGGCGATCTACGAGCCCGTCGGCAGGCAGGGCGAGGCGGGTCCCGAGACCGTCGCGGAGGTCGAGCGCTTCCACAAGGCGCTGGAGGCCTACCGGGCGCAGCGCTGGGACGAGGCCGAGAAGCTGATGAAGAACCTCGCCTACGCCGCGCCCGAGACCAAGCTCTACAAGCTCTACCTCGAGCGCATCGCGCACTTCCGCCAGAACCCGCCGCCCGCAGACTGGGACGGCGTGTTCGTGTTCACGACCAAGTAGTCCGCGCGCGCCGCCCCGGGGCGCCCCGCCCATGACCGACAGGACCGCGGTCCGCCATCCCTTCGCCGATACGCTCCCCGCCCCCGGGGAGGCGATGCCCGTCGCCCCCGGCGTGTGGTGGATCCGCATGCCGCTGCCCTTCGCGCTGGACCACATCAACCTGTGGCTGCTCGAGGACGGCGACGGCTGGACCGTGGTCGACACCGGCCTGGGCACCGAGGAAACCTGGACGCTCTGGGAGCGGCTCCTCCCGGGCGCGATGGCCGGGCGCCCCGTGAAGCGCATCGTCGTCACCCACTACCACCCCGACCACGTGGGAAGCGCCGAGTGGCTCGCCCGGCGCACGGGCGCACCCGTCTGGATGACCGCCGCGGAGTTCCTCTCCGCGCACGCCGCGCGCGACGACACCGCGGGCTTCGACCGTCCCACGGGCATCGCCTTCTTCGGGCTCAACGGCCTCGACGTCTCCGCCATCCCCGAGAAGGCCCGCACGGGCAACCGCTACCGGCGCGGCGTGCCGGAGCTGCCGCGCACCTACCGGCGCATGCTGCACGGCGACACGCTCGCCATCGGCGGCCACGACTGGCGCGTGATCTGCGTGCACGGCCACGCCCCGGAGCACGCGGCGCTCTTCTGCCCCTCGCTGGGCGTGCTCATCTCCGGCGACCAGATCCTGCCGCGCATCACCACCAACGTGGGCGTCTGGGGCAACCAGCCGGAGGCGAACCCGCTGCGCCTGTACCTCGACTCCTTCGCGCGCTTCGCCGACATCCCCGGCTCGGTGCGCGTGCTTCCCTCGCACGACCGCGTCTTCGAGGGCCTGCACCCTCGCATCATCCAGCTGGGCGCGCACCACGCGGAGCGGCTCGAGAAGCTCCACGCCGCCTGCGATCGGCCGGTGACCGCGTACGAGGTGCTCCCCGTGCTGTTCCGGCGCAAGCTCGACGAGCACCAGCTGGGCTTCGCCATGGGCGAGGCCATCGCGCACCTGCACTACCTCGAGGCCGAGGGCAAGGTGGTGCGCATCGAGGAAGGCGGGTTGAGGCGTTTCGTGCGGGTCTAGCGCCGGCTGTCGAGGTGCTGGAGGAGTTCGGGAGGGCTCATTCCCCAAGCTCCAGATTGTCGACGCGGCCTCGTCCGATCGGCTCGCGTCTCGTGCGTCTCCGATCTCCTCCACATCGGGTCAGCCCTCCCGAACTCCGCGCGGTGACGAACCTGCCGAGGGTCGCAGGATCGCAGGGGGTGGCGTTCGCGACGATGCCCCTCGCGGCACGGGAGGGCGCTCGGGTAATTAGGGTCGGCAGCGGGCGTTCTAGGACAGGGACTTCATCGCCTCCTCGAGCCCTCTCAACGTCACCGGGAACATCCTTCCGTCGAATATCCGCCGGATGTTCTCCGTCGACACCGTCCACGCCCAGTGTTCCTCGGGCGCCGGGTTGAGCCACGCCGCGCGCGGCCAGGCGCGCAGCATCCGCTCGAGCCAGATGCGCCCGGGCTCGTCGTTCCAGTGCTCGACGCTGCCGCCGGCCTGCTCCAGCTCGTAGGGGCTCATCGCCGCGTCCCCCACGAAGATCGCCTTGTAGTCGTGGCCGAACCGGCGCATCACGTCCACGGTCGGGATGCGCTCGGCGTTGCGGCGCCGGTTGTCCTTCCACACCGTCTCGTAGACGCAGTTGTGGAAGTAGAAGTGCTCGAGGTTCTTGAACTCCGTGCGGGCGGCGCTGAAGAGCTCCTCGACGACCTGGATGTGGTCGTCCATGGTGCCGCCCACGTCGAGGAAGAGCAGCACCTTCACGGCGTTGTGCAGCTCCGGGACGATCTTGAGGTCCAGCCACCCGGCGTTGCGGGCCGTCGAGCGGATCGTGTCCGGGAGGTCGAGGACCTCGGGCGCGCCCGTGCGCGCGAATCGGCGCAGCCGGCGCAGCGCGAGCTTGATGTTCCTCACGCCCAGCTCGCGGTCGGTGTCGTAGTCGCGGAACTCGCGCTGGTCCCACACCTTCACCGCGCGCCGGTTGCGCGATCGCTCCTGCCCGATGCGGATTCCCTCGGGGTTGAATCCGTAGGCGCCGAAGGGCGACGTCCCCGCGGTCCCGATCCACTTGTTGCCGCCCTGGTGGCGCTTCTTCTGCTCCTCGAGGCGCTGCCGGAGCGTCTCCATGAGCTTTTCCCACCCTCCCAGGGACTCGACCAGTCGCTTCTCCTCCTCGGAAAGGTGGCGTTCGGCGAGCTTCCTCAGCCACTCGCCCGGAATCTCCTTCACGAGGTCGTCCGGGACGGACGCCACGCCCTTGAAGCAGGCCGAAAACGCGAGGTCGAAGCGGTCGAAGTAGGCCTCGTCCTTCACCAGCGTCGCGCGCGAGAGCACGTAGAAGTCGTCCACGCTCGCGGACACGACGCCGCGCTCCAGGGCGGAGAGCAGCGTGAGGAACTCCTTCACGCTTGCCGGCACCCCGGCCTTGCGCACGGTGAAGAAGAAGTCGACGAGCACCGCGCCTACGCCGCCTTCTCGAGCATGGCCTTCAGGCGGTCCAGCGCACCGGACCAGAAGTCCTTCTGCGCGGCCCGCGCCCCGGCGTCGGCAAGCCTGCCATGCTCGACCTGCACCCGGCTCCGGCCGCCGGGCAACGGGTGGAAGGTGACGTCCACCCGGGAGCCGCCGGCCGTCCACGTGATCCGCATGGACCTGCCGTCGGTGGAGCGCCGGACCTGGACCGGCGCCGCTCCCAGCCAGAGGGCGCGCAGCTTCGGGTCCGCCCAGGCGCCGTAGAGCCTGTCGATGCTGGCGGCCACGGTGCGCGAGGCGCTCGCGGCGAACCCGTCGGCCTTCTGGTGCGGCTTCCTCAGGCCGCGGGCCTGCTCGTAACCCACGGCGAGCATCTGGCTCCACCACGACGGCACCCGGTACCTGCCGGCGAGGAGCGAGGCGATGGCCTTGTGCGGCATCGCGATGGCCCCGGCCTTGTCGAGGATCGCGAGCCACTGGTCCCAGGCCTTGCCGGTGGCCCTCGCCACCGCATCGGTGCCGATGCCGGCCAGGCGCAGGGCCTCGCCCGACGCCTTCGCGAGAACGCCGCGCGGAGCGGCCCGGCGCGCAGCGGGCTTCCTCGCCGCGGGCTTCCTCGCGGCCCTCTTCACGGCCGCCTTGCGCTTCGTGGCCATGGATCCTCCCGGTCCCCGCGCCGCTAGCGGCCGCGGCGCTGCAGGAACAGCAACTGCTCGAAGAGGTGGACGTCCTGCTCGTTCTTGAGCAGCGCCCCGTAGAGCGGCGGAACCGCCTGCTGGTGGCCCTCGCTCCTCAGCGCCTCGGGCGGGATGTCCTCCGCGAGCAGCAGCTTCAGCCAGTCGAGGAGCTCCGAGGTGGAGGGCTTCTTCTTGAGCCCCGGCATCTCGCGGATGCCGAAGAAGCTCTCGAGCGCCGCCTGCACGAGCTGCTTCTTGATCCCCGGGTAGTGCACGTCGACGATGGCCTGCATCGTCTCCTTGTCGGGGAAGCGGATGTAATGGAAGAAGCAGCGCCGCAGGAAGGCGTCCGGGAGCTCCTTCTCGTTGTTGGAGGTGATGAGGATCACCGGCCGGTGGCGCGCGCGCACCGTCTGCCGCGTCTCGTAGACGTGGAACTCCATGCGGTCGAGCTCGCGCAGCAGGTCGTTGGGGAACTCGATGTCGGCCTTGTCGATCTCGTCGACCAGCACCACAGCCTGGCGCTCGCTGTCGAAGGCCTCCCAGAGAACGCCCTTCACGATGTAGTTGCCGATGTCCTTCACCTTCTCGTCGCCGAGCTGCGAGTCGCGCAGGCGCGAGACCGCGTCGTACTCGTACAGGCCCTGCTGCGCCTTGGTGGTGGACTTGATGTGCCACTGGAAGAGGGGCATGCCGAGCGCGCGCGCGACCTCCTCGGCCAGCATGGTCTTCCCGGTTCCGGGCTCGCCCTTGATGAGCAGAGGTCGCTGGAGGGTGACCGCGGCGTTGACCGCGATCTTCAGGTCGTCGTCCGCGACGTAGGTGTCGGTGCCATCGAATCTCATGCCGGGAAGTATAGCGGCCCGTCAACCCCTTTGCCGGTCGCGCCCGTTAAACTCGATACCGAACCGATGGAGACCCCGCCATGAGACCCGCCCGCCGCCCGATCCTCGCCGCCACCCTCGCCGCGCTCGCCCTGCCCGCCGTCTCGGGCACCGCGGTGACCATCTATTCGAGCGCCCAGCCCGGCACGCTCTCGCCGCAGGCCTTCCGCTCCGGCGGCGAAGGCATGGCGATCCCCGGCTACGCGCTCGTGCGCGAGGACCGCCGCTTCGACCTGAAGGCGGGCCGCAACCTGCTGCGCGTGCCCGACGTCCCGGCGCTCATCGATCCCACGACCGTCTCCTTCGCCTCGCTCACCGACCCCCGGGACACGCGCGTGGTCGAGCAGAGCTTCGAGTTCGACCTCACCAGCACGCAGAAGCTGCTTTCGCGCTACCTGGACCGCGAGATCACGGTCGAGCAGCCGCGGGGCCAGGGCGTGGGCTCGTTCACCGGCACGCTCGTGGGCACGCAGGGCGGGCTCACGCTCAAGGGAGCCGACGGCGGCGTGCGGATCGTGAACGGCTACTCGGGCGTGACGCTTCCGGGCCTTCCGGGCGGCCTCATCAGCAAGCCCACGCTCGTCTGGGACGTCGAGACCGGCCGCGCCGGGTCCCACGACGCGCGCATCGCCTACCAGACGGGCGGCATGACCTGGTGGGCGGACTACAACCTCGCCTACGCCGAGCCGAAGCCGGGCCAGTGCCGGCTGGACGTGGGCGCCTGGGTGACGATCGTGAACCAGTCCGGCGCCAGCTACGAGAACGCGAGGCTCAAGCTCGTGGCGGGCGACGTGCAGCGCGCGCAGCCGCCGCGCGCCTACCCGGCCGCCCCCGCCGCGCTCGGCCGCGTGCAGGAGGCAAAGGCGGCCGGATTCGAGGAGAAGGCTTTCTTCGAGTACCACCTCTACACGCTGGGCCGCCCGGCCTCGCTCGCGCAGAACTCGACCAAGCAGATCGAGCTCTTCCCCACCGCCGCCGGCGTCGCCTGCGAGAAGCACCTCGTCTACTACGGCCAGGCAACGAGCTTCCCGGTCTACGGCTCTCCCATGACCGACCGCAACTACGGTACCCAGTCGAACCGCAAGGTGGACGTCTACCTGCGGCTGAAGAACTCGAAGGCCGACGGGCTGGGCATGCCGCTGCCCGCGGGCAAGATGCGCGTCTCCAAGCGCGACGACGCCGACGGCAGCCTGGAATTCATCGGCGAGGACCTCATCGACCACACGGCGCGCGACGAGAAGGTCCAGGTGAAGCTCGGCTCGGCCTTCGACGTCGTGGGGGAGAGGAAGCAGCTCGACTACCGCATCGACACCTCGGCGAAGTGGATCGAGGAGGAGATCGAGGTCCGCGTGCGCAACCAGAAGCCCGACGAGGCGGTGGCGGTGGTGGTGCGGGAGAGCCTGTACCGCTGGACCAACTGGGCGGTCACGAGGAAGACGCACGACTTCGAGAAGCAGGACTCGCGCACGATCCACTTCCCCGTGAAGGTCGCGCCCAAGGGCGAGGCCGTCGTGCGCTACACCGTTCGGTACACGTGGTAGGTCGGCAGTAGGGAGTCAGGAGGCACCGGCCTTCGACACAGAGGACACAGAGGCAACACAGAGGAAAACCATTCTTTCCCGGAGATGCGTCCCGCGAACGAGTTGCCTTTCCTCTGTGTTACCTCTGCGTCCTCTGTGTTGAATTCCCCCGTTTCCAGTCTCGCAAATGAAAAAGGCGGCCGAGGCCGCCTTTTCCGTCGGGCGATGCGCGCTCAGCCCTTGGCGATCACCGCGCACGCGAGCCGGGGGCCGGCGTTGCCCGCGGGCTGGCTCTTGTAGTCGTCCGGGTCGCGGTGGACGATGAGGCCCCGGCCGACGATGTCGGTCGCCCCCGAGCCCACCGTGATGCCCGCGACCTCGAACGAGAACGAGGCGTCGCCGTAGGCGTCGGCCCTGAGGTTGGGCATGTCGCCCGCGTGATGCTCGGCGCCCTGGTGCCCGTGGGCCTTGCCCAGCGGGTTGAAGTGCCCGCCGGCGCTCATGCCGTCGCCGGAGCTGCAATCGCCCTTCTCGTGCACGTGGAAGCCGTGCTCCGCGTTGGCCTTGAGCCCCGTGACGGTCCCCGAAACGCGCACCTTGTCGCCCTGCTGCTCGAAGGTGACGGTGCCGGATGCCGAGTTGCCCTTGGTGGAAGCGAGGTTCGCGACCGCCTTGGGACCCGGCGCGCCCCCGAGGGAAGCACAGCCGGCCACCAGAACGCCGGCGGCGAGCGTGGAGAGAAATGCCCTCATGTCGATGTCTCCCGACTCAGGGCTTCTTCGCCGGCGCCTTTTCCGCGGGCTTCGCGGGGGCCGCGGGGGCGGCCTTCGCGGGAGCGGCGGCGGCGATGGGCGTGGGCTTCGGAACGGGCTTTCCGGCCTTCTTCATGTTGCCCTGGAAGTTCTTGACCGCCGCGTCCTCCGCGGCGGCCT
>JAHCLE010000179.1 GCA_026125445.1 Burkholderiales bacterium | reverse complement strand
CCCCGATTCTACCGGTCGAATTCGTGAACGACGGCCCAGAGCGTGGCGTAGGTGAGCGCCGGCCAACCCTCGTGCAGCGCCTCGTAGTCCTCCGGGCGCACGGGCTCGCGCTCCTTGCCCTTGCGGATCTCCCACCAGCGGTTCTGGATGGCCTCGCGCACGGCCGGGGCGGGCATGGCCGGCCGGCGCAGCTTCTCGTGCGTGCCCGAGAAGAGCCGGCGCTTGAGCGTGACGTCCGTGGAGGAGATGCGGAAGAGCTTCGAGAGCATCGCGGAAGTGGCCCCGTGGCGGATGAAGTGCTCGATCTGCTGCGAGCGCTTGCCGATGTAGCCCGCCTGGCGCAGCCCATGCTCGAAGGAGCCGGCGTCGATGTGGACGGCCACCCTCGGCTCGGGCATCTCCGACAGGCGCACGAGGTCGTCGGTGCTGAGCGCCCGCAGCTCCGCGTACTGAGTCTCGGTGAGGCCGGGCGGCGCCGGGCGGCTCTCCTCGACGCTGCGCTGCAGCTCGCGCACGAGGTGCGTGAGGAACATCAGCCGAAGCTGCTGGTCGCGGATCTCGATCATGGCCCCCTCCCCCTTCCCGATGACGCTGCCGCCGCGGCGGGCCCGCGGGTGTGGTCGAGCGGCCAACATGCCAACGGACGTTAATCGTGTCAACGCGAAATCGGGGGAATTTCGCGATGCGGCGCAGCATCCGTGCCGGCGCGGCCGGCGCGGATGCTCAGGAAGAACGCGAGGTTCGCGCCCGATCTGCTTGATCGGGGCGGGCTAGTCCTCTTCGCGCGCCAGCTTGAACTGCGAGGTGAGGCTCGCCTGCGTCTGCGGCGGCACCATCGCGTAGTGGCTGTACTCGATCTGGTAGGAGCCCTGCCCGCCGGTCACCGAGCGCAGCCGCGACTGGTACTCGGCCACTTCCGACAGCGGCACCTGGCCCGAGATCGACATGAGGTCGCCGCCCGAGGACTCCGTGCCGGTGATCTGGCCGCGGCGCGAGGAGATGTCGCTCGTCATGTCGCCCACGAACCGGTCGGGCGCGGTGATGGTGATGTTCACGATGGGCTCGAGGATGATGGCGCCCGCCTTGAGGATCGCGTCGATCACGGCCTTCTTGCCGGCGGTGACGAAGGCGATTTCCTTCGAGTCCACGGGGTGGCTCTTGCCGTCGTAGACGATGACGCGGATGTCCTCGACGGGGTAGCCGGCGATCACGCCCTGGTCGAGCGCCATCTTCACGCCCTTCTCCACGGCCGGGATGAAGACCGTGGGGATGACGCCCCCCTTCACCTGGTCGACGAACTCGAAGCCGGAGCCGCGCGAAAGGGGCTCGACCTTGAGGAAGACCTCGCCGAACTGGCCGGCGCCGCCCGTCTGCTTCTTGTGCCGGCAGTGGCCCTCCGCCTTCTTCGTGATCGTCTCGCGGTACGGGATCTTCGGCGGCTTGGTGGCGAGGTCGAGCTTGTATTGCGTCGCCATCTTCTCGAGCTTCACGCGCATGTGCAGCTCGCCGAGGCCGCGCACCACCGTCTCGTGCGTGGTGGGGTGGCGCTCGATCCACAGGCAGGGGTCCTCGACCTCGAGCTTGTGCAGCACGTCGAAGAGGCGCTGCTCGTCGCCCTTCTTCTTCGTCTCCACGGCGATGGAGTGCATCGGCGTGGGGAAGTCGAGCGAGCGAAGCCGGATGTTGTCCTCGTCGTGGGAGTCGTGCAGCACCGCGTTGAACTCGATCTCGTCGACCTTCGCGATGGCGCCCAGGTCGCCGGGGTAGAGCGCGTCGACCTCGACGTACTCCTTGCCCTGCACCTGGTAGAGGTGGCCCACCTTGAAGGCCCTCTTGCCCTCGCCGATGTAGAGCTGCGAGTCCCGGGTGATCGTGCCCTGGTGGACGCGGAAGAAGGCGACCTTGCCCACGTACGGGTCCATCACGATCTTGAAGACGTGCGCGAGCACGTGCTTCGTGCGGTCGGGCACGGCGTGGAATTCCTCGCCCTCGGTGGTGTCGCTCTTCACGAAGGGCGGGGGATTGCCCTCGGTCGCGTTGGGCGCCAGGCGCGAGAGGATCTCGAGGAACTGCGGGATGCCCGCGCCCGTCTTCGCCGAGGCGAAGCACACCGGCACGAGGTGGCCCTCGCGAAGCGCCTTCTCGAAGGGGGCGTGCAGCTGCTCGGGCTTCAGGTCCTCGCCCTGCTCGAGGTAGAGGTTCATGAGGTCGTCGTCGACCTCGACCACCTGCTCGATGATGGCCTTGTGCGCGTCCTTCACGCCCACGAAGTCGGAGTCGCCGTCGGGATTGAAGAAGCAGTCCACCACGTCGGCGCGGTCGTGCGCCGGCAGGTTGATGGGCAGGCACTCCTTGCCGAAGTGGTCCTGGATCTTGCGCAGCAGCCCCGGCAGGTCCACGTTCTCGGCGTCGATCTTGTTGACGAGGATCATGCGGCACAGGCCGCGGTTCTTCGCCCACTTCATCATGCGGGTGGTGTTGAGCTCGATGCCGTTCTGCGCGTTGATCACCACGACCGCCGTCTCCACCGCCGCCAGCGCGGCGATCGACTGGCCGGCGAAGTCGGGCATGCCGGGCGTGTCGACGAGGTGGATGCGCATGTCCTCCCAGGCGAAGTTCACGAGCGAGGAGCCGAGCGAATGCCCGTATTCCTTCTCCATGGGGTCGAAGTCGCAGACCGTCGTGCCCTTCTCGACGGAGCCCGGGGCGGCGATGGCGCCGGCCTTCCACAGCAGGGTTTCGGCGAGCGTGGTCTTGCCGGCGCCGCCGTGGCCGACGAGCGCGAGGGTATGGATGGATTCGGTGTACTTCGGCACGATGCTTTCCTCTCGGGAGCCGGGGATGGTTTCTTTGCGGGGAGCGGGACGTTCGGGGGGTCTCTGACCTTCTGACCCCCGAATTTACACTTTCCGGGACGAATCCGCCTCCCGCAAAAACAAACCCAGCAGGTCGTTCAGGAACCGCCGCCCCCGGAGGGTGGGGCGGACGCGGAAGGCGTCGCGCTCGACGAGCCCCAGGGCCTGCGCCCGGTCGAGGGGGGCCTCGATGGCGGAGATCGGCAGGCCCGTGCGCTCGCCGAAGAGCGGCACGGGGAAGCCCTCGGCGAGCCGCAGGGCGTTCATCGCGAACTCGAAGGGCAGGTCCGCGGGCTCGACCTCGTGCGACTCCTGGATCGCGTTGCCGGCGAGCGCGCCCTCCTGGTAGCCCTTGGGCTGCCGCAAGCGCGCCTCGCGCACGACGCGGTCCGGGAAGGAGAGCTTCGAGTGCGCTCCCGCCCCCACGCCGAGGTAGTCGCCGAAGAGCCAGTAGTTGAGGTTGTGGCGCGAGCGCATGCCGGGCTTCGCGAAGGCCGAGGTCTCGTAGTTCTCGTAGCCGGCGGCCCCGAGCTCGGCCTCGATCGCCTCCTGCATGGCCGCGGCCGCGTCGTCGTCCGGAAGCTGCGGGGGGTAGCGGTGGAAGAGCGTGTTGGGCTCGAGGGTGAGGTGGTAGGCCGAGACGTGCGCCGGGCCGAAGCCGATCGCCGCGCGGACGTCGGCCAGCGCTTCCTCGCGTGCCTGCCCGGGCAGCGCGTACATGAGGTCGAGGTTCACGTTGGGGAAGGTCGCCATCGCGATCTCGGCGGCGCGCCACGCCTCCACCGCGTCGTGCACGCGCCCGATGGCCTTGAGCATCCTCGCGTCGAAGCTCTGGATGCCCACGGAGAGGCGGTTCACGCCCGCGCCGCGGAAGTCGCGGAACCGGGCCTGCTCGAAGGTGCCGGGGTTGGCCTCCAGCGTGATCTCCGCGTCGGCCTCCACCGGCAGCAGCGTGCGCGCCGCGGTGAGGAGGCGGTCGATGGTGGCGGGCGCGAAGAGGCTGGGCGTGCCGCCCCCGAAGAAGACGGCGTGCACCCGCCGCCCCCAGACCTTGGGCACGCTGGCCTCGAGGTCGGCGATCACGGCCCCGGCGTACTCGGCCTCCGGCACCGCCCCGCGCGCCTCGTGGGAGTTGAAGTCGCAGTACGGGCACTTCTTCAGGCACCACGGGATGTGCACGTAGAGCGTGAGCGGGGGCAGGGCCGCCAGCCGCACCCGCCCGGGCAACGCCACGGCCACGGTCGTCACGGCGTCGCGCGCAGCCGTTCCGCCAGCAGCGAGACCGCGATGGCGCGGTGGCTCAGGCGGTTCTTCACCGCGCTCTCCAGCTCGGCCGCGGTCCTGCCCAGGGCGGGCAGGAGGAAGTGCGGGTCGTAGCCGAAGCCGCCCTTGCCGCGGGGTATCTCCACGATCTCGCCGTGCCAGCGGCCCTCGGTGATGACGGGCTCCGGGTCGTCGGCGTGGCGTACCAGCACGATCACGCACACGTAGTGCGCGGCGCGGTCGGCGCGGCCGGCGAGCTTCTCGACGAGGAGCGCGTTGTTGGCGCGGTCGCGCTCCTCGCGCGAGCCCAGCCGGCCGGCGAAGTAGGCCGAGTGGACGCCCGGCGCGCCGCCGAGGGCCTCCACGCACAGGCCGGAGTCGTCGGCCAGCGCCGCGAGCCCCGTGTGCCGCGCGCAGTTCCTCGCCTTGGCGAGCGCGTTCTCGACGAAGGTGTGGTGCGGCTCGTCGGCCTCGGGCACGCCCAGCGCGCCCTGCGGCACGGTCTCGAAGCCCAGCGGCGAGAGGATCGCGGAGAGCTCGCGCAGCTTGCCCGCGTTGTTGGAGGCGATGACGAGGCGCTTCATGCCCTCACCCGAGGGCGGCCTTCTGCATCGCCACGATCTCGGCGATTCCCTTGCCGGCGAGCGCCAGCAGCGCGTCCATCTCGGCGCGCGAGAAGGGCGCGCCCTCGGCGGTGCCCTGCACCTCGACGAAGCCGCCGGAGCCCGTCATCACCACGTTCATGTCGGTGTCGCAGGCGCTGTCCTCGGCGTAGTCGAGGTC
>JAHCLE010000178.1 GCA_026125445.1 Burkholderiales bacterium | reverse complement strand
GCCCAGCACCACGGGGATCCCCGCCATCTGCGCGCGGCGCACGGCCACGTCGCGCGCGGAATAGCGAAGTCCCTCGTGCTGCTTGTAGGAAGGGTCGTGCTCCTCGTCGACGACGATAAGCCCGAGCTGCGGCATGGGCGAGAGTGCGGCGAGCCGCGTGCCCAGGACGATTCGCGCGCGTCCCGACTGCGCCGCGAGCCAGGCCTGCGCGCGCTCGCCCTCGCCCAGGTGGCTGTGGGCCGCGACGATGGCCACACCCGGGAAGCGCGCGCGCACGCGCTCCTCCAGCTGCGGCGTGAGGCCGATCTCGGGCACGAGGTAGAGGGCCTGCAGCCCGCGCTCGAGGGCCTGCGCGATGAGCCGCAGGTAGACCTCCGTCTTGCCGCTGCCGGTGATGCCGGCCAGCAGCACCGGGTGGAAGCGGCCGAAGCCCTCGCCCACGCGCTCGATGGCGGCCGACTGCTCGGCGGTGGCCTCGACGGGCGAGGCGAAGGGCCCGCGGGAAGTCTCGGCCGCCTCGGGCGGCTTGATGGCCCGGCGGCTCGCCTGGCGAAGCCGCGGCGGCAGGCTCGCGTGCAGCGTCTCGCCCAGCGGCCGCTGGTAGTAGGAGGCGCAGAACTCCAGGAGCTCGAAGTCGCGCTCGGCCAGCGGGGCCACGTCGTCGACCAGGCGCTCGATCTCGCGCAGGCGTTCGGCGGGAACGTCGGTCCGGCCGGGCCGGGCCACCACGACGCCCACCTTGGACGCGCGCCCGAAGGGCACCACGACGAGGCTCCCGCGCGGCGGATCGAGACCCTCCGGCACCGCGAAATCGAAGGCCTGGTCGAGGGGGACGTCGAGGGCGACGCGGGCGATCTTCATGGCGCGGCGGACCCCCTTTTCACCCGGTGGAATGCCCTGTGGATAACTCTGTGAGTTTCTTGCGGCTCGAGGAGGTGGAGCGGGGGTACTTGCGATCCATTCCTCACCTTGCCGGCGAGAATGTTCCTGCAACCTTTTGATTGATAACGAGATTCAGGAAACGCCCCCATTGCACGCGGCAATCGCGAATTTCGCGGCTAGAACACGCAAGATGTGAATAGGCAATCACTTCCGCGAAAATTTTCCGCTTGACACCACCTACGCCCTGGAGGCCCCGAGGGAATGCTTGTGGACGGCCTCGACGAGCGCTCCCACGTGCTCCGGCGGCGTGTGCTGGGAGACGCCGTGGCCGAGGTTGAAGACGTGCCCGGGGCCGCGGCCGAAGGAGTCCAGGATGCGCTTCGCCTCGGCCTCGATGGCCTGCGGCGGGGCGAAGAGCACGTTGGGATCCATGTTGCCCTGCAGCGCCACGCGGCTGCCGACGCGGCCGCGCGCGGCGCCGATGTCGATGGTCCAGTCCAGGCCCAGGCAATCGGCCCCGCAGTCGGCCATGGCCTCCAGCCACAGCCCGCCGCCCTTGGTGAAGAAGACGCGCGGCACGGTGCGCCCCTCGGCCGTGCGCGTCACCCCCGCGAAGACCTTCTTCGCGTAGGCGAGCGAGAACTCGCGGTAGGCCGCGTCCGAGAGCGCTCCGCCCCAGGTGTCGAAGACCATCACCGCCTGCGCGCCGGCGGCGATCTGGGCGTTGAGGTAGGCGATCACGGACTGCGTGTTCTTCTCCAGGATCGCGTGCAGCAGGTCGGGACGCGAGTAGAGCATCGACTTCACGAGGCGGAAGTCGTCGCTGCTGCCGCCCTCGACCATGTAGCAGGCGAGCGTGAAGGGGCTGCCGGAGAAGCCGATGAGGGGCACGCGGCCGGCGAGCGACTTGCGGATGAGGCTCACGGCGTCGAAGACGTAGCGCAGCTCGCCCATGTCGGCCGTCGGCAGGCGCTTCACGTCCTCCTCGGTGCGCACGGCGCGCTCGAACTTCGGGCCCTCGCCCTCGGCGAAGTACAGGCCCAGCCCCATGGCGTCCGGGATGGTGAGGATGTCGGAGAAGAGGATCGCCGCATCCAGGGCGAAGCGATCCAGGGGCTGCAGCGTCACCTCGCAGGCGAGCTCGGGGCTCTTGGCCAGGGCGAGGAAGCTGCCGGCCTTCTTGCGCGTGGCGTTGTACTCGGGGAGGTAGCGCCCGGCCTGGCGCATGATCCAGATGGGCGTGTAGTCCGTCGGCTCGCGCATCAGGGCGCGCAGGAAGTTGTCGTTTTTCATGGGGGCCGATTCTCTCACGCCGCGAGCGCGCCCCGTCCGGAATCCGTCAAGGGTGGCGGTCCAGGAAGGCGGCGGTCGCGGCTGCGTAGCGCGGGTCGAAGTCGAGGTCGTTGTGGCCGTGGCCCTCGATGCGCAGCTTCTCGACCGGCCCGCCCCAGGCCGCGGCGAGGCGCTCGGAGTGCTCCGCGGGGACGATCGTGTCCTCGGTGCCGTAGATCACGAAGGCCGGTGCCCGGATGCCGCCCGCGACGGCGGCCGAGTCGAAGCGGTGGCGCAGCAGCAGGCCCACGGGAAGCCACGGGTAGTGCGTGCGCCCCACGGCGGCGAGGCTCTCGAAGGGCGAGGTGAGCACCACGCAGCGCACCGGGCGCGCCGCCGCGAGCTGCACCGCCACGCCGCTGCCGAGGCTTCGCCCGTGGACGCAGAAGCGCGCCGGATCGAGGTCGGCGCGCCTCGCGGCCCAGTCGTAAAGGACGATCGCGTCGGCCACCAGCGCCGCCTCGCCGGGCTTCCCGCGGCTGTCGCCGTAGCCGCGATAGTTCACCAGGAGCACCGCGCGGCGCCCGTAGCGGCGCTCGGCGTCGGCCGCGCCCGCCGTCACCTCCTCCGCGTTGCCCCCGAAGTAGAGGACGGCCGGAAGGCGCGTGCCGGCTTCGCCGGGTGGCCGCAAGAGCACGCCCGCGAGCGGCGTGCCGTCGGCGGCCGTGAGGGAGGCCTTCTCGAGCGCCCATCCCGGCGGCGGCGCGGGAACGCCCTGCACCGGGCGCGGCAGGAAGATCATGCCGTCCTGCATCAGCCAGAGAAACGCCGCCATGCCCGCGTAGGCGAGCAGGGCGGTGACGAGGAGCGACTTCAGCGCGGGAGGTCCGAACTTCCCATGAGGAACGCGTCCACCTCACGGGCGCACTGGCGGCCTTCGCGGATCGCCCACACGACGAGCGACTGGCCGCGGCGCATGTCGCCGGCGGCGAACACCTTCGGCACGGAGGTGGCGTAGCAGCCCTTGCCGTCGGTGGTGGCCTTCACGTTGCCGCGCGCGTCCTTCTCCACGCCCAGGTCCGCGACGAGGCCCTCGTGCACGGGGTGCACGTAGCCCATCGCGAGCAGCACGAGGTCGGCGGGAAGCGTGAACTCGGAGTTCGGCACTTCCTTCATCGCCATGCCGCCCTTGTCGTCCTTCACCCACTCGACGCGGCAGGCGGTGAGGCTCGTGACCTTGCCGTCCTTGCCCTCGAAGCGCTTGGTGGCCACGGCGAAGTCACGCTCGGCGCCCTCGTCGTGGGAGGTGGAGGTGCGGAGCTTCAGCGGCCAGTACGGCCAGGTGAGGGGCTTGTCCTCCTGCTCCGGCGGCTTGGGCAGCAGCTCGAAGTTCACCACCGACTTGGCGCCCTGGCGGATCGAGGTGCCGATGCAGTCGCTGCCGGTGTCGCCGCCGCCGATCACCACCACGTGCTTGCCCTTGGCGAGGAGCTGGCCCGCGACCTTGTCGCCGGCCACCACCCTGTTTTGCTGGGGAAGGAACTCCATGGCGTAATGGATGCCGGATAGCTCGCGGCCGGGAACGGGCAGGTCGCGCGGCTTCTCCGAACCGCCGGCGAGCACCACGGCGTCGAAGTCGGCGAGGATCTGCCTGACCGGGACGGTGACGCCCACGTTGACGCCGGTGCGGAAGGTGACGCCCTCGGCCTGCATCTGCGCCATGCGCCGGTCGATGTGGTGCTTCTCCATCTTGAAGTCGGGGATGCCGTAGCGCAGCAGGCCCCCGACGCGGTCGTTCTTCTCGAAGAGCGTCACGGCGTGGCCGGCGCGCGCGAGCTGCTGCGCGCAGGCGAGCCCGGCCGGGCCGCTGCCGACGACGGCGACCATCTTGCCGGTCTTGCGCTCGGGGACCTCCGGCTGGATCCAGCCCTCGATCCAGCCCTTGTCGACGATGGCCTGCTCGATCGACTTGATGGCGACCGGATCGCTGTTGATGTTGAGCGTGCAGGCCGCCTCGCAGGGCGCCGGGCAAACGCGGCCGGTGAACTCGGGGAAGTTGTTCGTCGAGTGCAGCACCTCGAGCGCGGCCTTCCACTGGCCCTTGTAGACGAGATCGTTCCAGTCCGGGATGACGTTGTTGACCGGGCATCCCGTCTGGCAGAAGGGAATGCCGCAGTCCATGCAGCGCGCCCCCTGCTGACTCATCTCCGCGTCGCCCAGCGGGCGCACGAACTCGCGGTAGACCTTGATGCGCTCGGCGACGGGCTCGTAGCCCCGGTCCTTGCGCGCGATTTCCATGAAACCGGTGATCTTTCCCATGATGGATCTCAGTCGTTCGCCCGGACTTCCGTCGCCTTCGCCACCTCACCTCGCCGCGCCTGCTCCTGCGCCATCTCGGCGAGCGCCCGGCGGTACTCGAGCGGCATCACCTTCACGAAGCGCGGCAGGTAGGTCGGCCAGTTCTCGAGGATGCGGCGCGCACGCTCGCTGCCCGTGAAGAGGAGGTGGCGCTGCACCAGCGCCTTGATCGTGGCGCCGTCGTCGCCCGCGACGTGGTCGATCGCGACCTTGCCGTGGGTCTCCAGCTCGACGTTGGCCCCGGCGTCGGCCGCCACGCGGTCCTCCTCGGGGATGGGCTCGAGCTCGACCATGGCGAGGTTGCAGCGCTGCGAGAAGTCGCCCTCCTCGTCGAGCACGTAGGCGATGCCGCCGGACATGCCGGCCGCGAAGTTGCGCCCGGCCTTGCCGAGCACCACGACCGTGCCGCCCGTCATGTACTCGCAGCCGTGGTCGCCCACGCC
>JAHCLE010000177.1 GCA_026125445.1 Burkholderiales bacterium | reverse complement strand
TTCGACGCGACGCCGGCGGAGTTCCTCGACCTGGGCCTCGAGTTCATCTACAAGGACAACGACTACCAGGCGAAGAACGACACGCTCGGCCGCTGGAAGGACAAGCGCGACGAGATCTACGCGAGCCTGTCCTACGGCGACCCGACCGCGTGGCGCTTCACGATCTTCGGCGACTGGGAGCGCGTGAAGTACGACTCGCAACACCGCGTGACGGGCAGCACGACCGCCACGACGCCGCCCGGGCCGTACGACCCGAACATGCCCGCCACGTCGGCGAACTACAACTGGCAGGCGACCAACAAGGACGCGAACTACGCCTACGGCCTGGCCGTGGACTGGCCCGCCTCCGAGAAGCTCAAGGTCACGGCGTCGTACATGTACTACAAGACCGACGGCCAGGTGGACTTCGCCGCGCCGCCCACGGTGGCCGCCGCGTCCTACCCGCAGGCGATCAGCCTGTTCGACGACTCGAAGCGCCGCTCGTTCAACCTGAAGGGCGTCTACGCCTTCAGCAAGACGATCAGCCTCACGGGCGGATGGGCCTACGAGAAGTACGACTACCAGGACGCCCAGTACGACGGGTACCTGTACACGATCCCGGCCGCCTCGCGGCAGGACAGCTACCTGATGGGCTACTACAAGGACCCGAACTACAAGGCCAACATCTTCTACGGTTGGGTCACCTGGAAGTTCTGAAGAAGAAGCGAAGCCGAAACACCCTCACGGCCGCGCCCCCGGGCGCGGCCTTTTTCATTCCGGCCTCCGCCTCTCGTATGATGCGCCGGTGGCCAACCACGAACCCATCCCGGGGCTGCGCAAGATCCCGGAGAACCTCCCGGCCCTGCTGAGGCCGCCCGGCGCGATGCCGGGCGACGAGGCGCGCGAGCGCTTCTGGAACCTGGTGTCGATCATGTTCGTGGCGGCCATCGCCCTCGTGGCCACGGGGTGGTGGTCCTACGGGCAGGTGCGCCAGTCGCTTCGTGACCTGCGCTCCGCGGGTCTCGCGGCGCTCCTCGAGGCGGAGTCGGGCGTGCTCACCATCTGGGTCGATGAAAAGAAGCGCGCCGCCGAGCGCTGGGCCGCCGACGAACCCGTGCAGCGCGAGGCGGCGGCCCTCGTGCGCCTGGCCCAGGGCGGCATGGAGCCCGCCGCGGTCTGCCGCTCGCCCGCGCGCCACAAGCTGCTGGCCAAGATCGCCCCGTTCGTCGCGCTGGAGGAGGCCGTCGCGGTGAACCTCATCGCCAGGGACGGCTCCATCATCGCCGCCCTGGACGACGCCTACTGCGGCCTGCGCGTGGGCCAGGGGGAGTTCGCCAAGCGCCTGGCGCCGGTCTTCTCGGGCCGGACCGTCTTCGTGCAGCCCTTCGACGAGACGGAACGCGTGGGGACGGCGAGGCGGCTGCCCTTCGACCGCCCGCTGGTATGGGTGGAGACGCCCGTGCGCGGGGACGCGGGGGAGGTGATCGCAGCCCTCGGCTTCGGGCGGCTGGCCGACGCCCGCTTCGGCTCGCTCCTCGTGCTGAGCTCCACGCAATCCTCGCGCGAGGCCTACGCCTTCGACCGGCGTGGCGTGATGCTCACCCAGAGCCGCTACCTGGGCGACCTGCGCGCGGCGCGGCGGGTGCCGGAGGGCGATTCGGGGATCCTGCGCGTCCCGGTGCGCGACCCCGGCGGCAACCTCCTCGAGGGCTTCCGGACCGGAGCGCCTGCGGCGCAATGGCCACCCACGCGCCTCGCGAAGGAGTCCCTGGATGCCCTCGCGGCGGGCGGCCCCAACGAGGGGGCGATCCTCGAGCCCTACCGCGACTACCGTGGCGCCGAGGTCATCGGGGCGTGGCGCATCCTGCGCGAGAAGGAGATGGTGATCGCCGTCGAGATCGAGGCGGCCGAGGCCTACGCGCCGCTGAAGTACCTCGAGATCGCCTTCGGCACGCTGCTCGGGTTCCTCGCGGCGGCGCTCGCGGCCGCGATGACGTCCTCGGTGTGGGCGATGCGCATGAAGCTGCGCGAGGCGCGCCGCGTCGGCCCCTACACCCTCGAGCGCGAGCTCGGCGAGGGCGGCATCAGCCGCGTCTACCTCGCGCGCCACTCGCACCTCAAGCGCCCCGTGGCGGTCAAGGTGCTCAAGGCCGCGCTCGCCACCGACGAGATGGTCACCCGCTTCGAGCGCGAGGTGCAGCTCTGCAGCCGGCTGTCGCACCCGAACACCATCGAGATCTACGACTACGGGCGCACCCGCGACGGCACCTTCTACTACGCCATGGAGTACCTCGACGGGCTCTCCCTCGAGGAGCTCGTGCAGTCCGAGGGGCGCATGCCCGTGGCGCGCGCGGTGCACGCGCTGCGCCAGGTCTGCGGCTCGCTCAAGGAGGCCCACGACCGCGGCCTGGTGCACCGCGACGTGAAGCCGCACAACCTCATGCTCTGCCGCCACGGGGGCGAGGTCGACGTGGTGAAGGTCCTCGACTTCGGGCTGGTGAAGGAGCTGGAGAACGCCGACACGCGCGACATCACGCAGTTCGCGCGCGTGCTGGGCACCCCGCTCTACATGGCGCCCGAGAGGCTTCGCAACCCGGCCGACGCCGACGCCCGCGCCGACATCTACGCGCTGGGCGCGGTCGCGTTCTTCCTCCTCACCGGCCGGCGCGTCTTCGAGACGCAGAGCGACCACGACCTCGTCTACCAGGTCATGAACACCGCGGCGCCCGGCGTCGCCGAATCCGGCGCCGTGGATTGCCCGTTCGCGCTCGCCGACCTCGTGGCGCGCTGCCTCGCCAAGGACCGCGAGGCGCGTCCCGCGGGCGTCGCCGAGGTGGCGGCCGTGCTCGCCGAGGTCGCACGCGAGCGCCCCTGGCGCGAGGAAGAGGCGCGCGGGTGGTGGGCGGCCTGCGACCGGCGCCGCGCCGCGGCGGCGGGCACCGACGGCGTCACGGCCGGGCGCACATGACCGTCCCCTCGCGCAGCCACCCGTGGCGGTCCATCTCGCGCGCCGTGGAGTCGCTCGTCGTGTAGCGGTGGTTGGACGGCCGCCAGGGGTAGCCCCAGTTGTAGTGACGCACCACCTCGAGGTGGCCCGCGGGGCAGCGGCGTCCCGCGTCCGTCGGCAGGATGTGGAAGGCCATGCCCTCGTCGTGCCATCCGCCCCACTGCCGCACGAGGGCGCACTCGGCGGGATCGACGGTGTAGAAGCGGGAGTCGGGCCCGCCCGCGGGAACGCCGTAGAAGTGGCACACGGGCGCGACGCGCGTGAGCGTGTCGGACGGCATCCGCGAGTACGCCTTGAACGAATCGGCGGTGGGAAGCCACCCGTCGGAAAGCAGGCCCGCGACGGTGGCGGCGTCGCCCGTGGACATGAAGTGGTTGAGCGACCGGCTGTAGAACTCCCGCACGAGGAGCTCGTCCGGGCCCGGGGGGAACGGCGCGTGCGCGTCGACGCGAAGCGAGTCGACCGTGCCCCCGGCCACCGAGGCGAGGCGGATGAAGCGATCGATGGCGTCGGGCCTCGCCGCGATGCGCAGGTAGGCCTCGAGGAAGCCGACGGTCCAGGTCATCACGTCGCCGCGCATGTCCGGCGTGTAGCCGTGCCCGACGTCCTCGAGCGCGACCAGGTAGCGGGAGCCGCGGAAGCGGTTGACGGCCTGCTCCATCATCCCGATGGGCGCCGTGGAGTCGGCCGTGCCGGAGATCGCGAGGTAGGGGCGCTCCACGTTCCAGGCGCCGATCTGGTCGTTGCAGAAGGAAGGCAGGAAGGCCTGCCCGGCGTAAGGGACGAGTCCCACGGCCGCCTTCACGCGCGGGTCGGTCACGGTGTCGCGGCAGGCGAGACCCAGGCCCACGGTGAGGCGCGCGCCGAGCAGGTTCGCCATCGCCTGCCCGCCCAGGCTGGCGCCGAATCCCGCGATCCGCTCGCGGTCGATGCCCCGCGCGAACCCGGGGTGCGCGAGGAGCGCGTCGAGCAGGGCGCGAAGCGACACCGGCCGCAGCAGTTCCAGCTCGACGAACTCGTCGAACTCGGCCAGCGCCGAGACGAGGTCGCGGAGGTCCTCGATGCGGATGCGCGAGAAGCGCGGGTCGCCGTGGAATACCCCGGCCACGAGGAACCCCTGGGAGGCGAGGTCCACCATGGCGGCCAGGTAGCCGGGGCTGATGGGACTGCCGCCCAGCCCGTGCGAGAAGAGGATGGTGGGCAGGGGGGCGGGCACAGACGGCTCAAAGTCGAGGGCGATACCGAAGGCCTCGAGGTATTCGGCGACGGAGACGAGCCTCGGCGCGGCGCCGGCGCGCTGCATGCGCGGGACGACGTCACCGGTGCCGGGCAGGAGGTAGTCCGGGTCAGGGTTCGAGCGCGGGGTGGGGTGGCAGACGATCGCCACGTAGGAGACGGTTCCACCCGCGAAGCGCGGATAGATCTCGCGCTGGTCGGGAACCGGCGCCTCGAAGGCGATGGCGGTCCCGGGGGCGGCGAGCACCTGGGAGACGTAGCGGCCCTGGCCGTCGCGCGGGCGGCCCTCCCAGATCTCCTGGGGCGTCGAGCCGAGCGCGGCGATGAGGGATTCGTCCTGGGCGACGTTCGAGCACGCCACCGCGAAGGGACCTGCCCCGATGGGGGGCGAGACGGCCTCGTGGTTGGCCGCGGAAGCCGGCGCGCCGGCCGTGACGGCCAGGACCATGAGCCAACGCCGCATGACAGGTAGAATCCTCGCCAAAGGCGCTCCCCTTCCATAAGGACATGGACGACATCGCGAAACTCCGCCGCATCCTGCGCGACAGCCGCACCATCGCGGTGGTGGGGCTCTCGGCCAACTGGTATCGGCCGAGCTATTTTGCCGCCAAGTACATGCAGGAGCACGGCTACCGGGTGATCCCGGTCAATCCGCAGTACGACAGCATCCTCGGCGAGAAGTGCCACCCGTCGCTCGCTGCGATCCCGGAGAAGGTCGACATCGTCGACTGCTTCCGCCGCAGCGAGGAGATCCCGGCCC
>JAHCLE010000176.1 GCA_026125445.1 Burkholderiales bacterium | reverse complement strand
CTTCGCCGTCGCCAACGACTTCGTGCTGCACGCCCACTGCGACGAGGAGGCGCTGGAGCTCCTCTTCTCGCACAACCCGAAGGCCCGCATCATCTGGGCCCACACGGGGTTCTCGACGCCGCTCGCGCGCGTGGAGGAGCTCTTCTCGCGCTACCCCACGCTCTGGGGCGAGCTCTCCTACCGCTGGGACGTCGCGGAGGAAGGCCGGCTCGTGCCGGCGTGGAAGGCCTTCTTCACGAAGCATTACGGGCGCTTCCTCGTGGGCTCCGACACCTGGGTGAACCAGCGCTGGCAGAGCTACCCGGAGACCATGGCCACCTACCGCCGCTGGCTGGGAGACCTGCCCCCGGAGGTGGCTTCCCGCATCGCCTGGGGGAACGGCGCCCGCCTCTTCGGGCTCGAATGAGGCGCAGGGGCGCTAGAATGGACCTGACCGTGTCCGACACCGGACCGACCAAGGGGGAACGGATCATGCGAAAGATCACGACGATGGCCGCCGCCGCGCTCGCCGCCTGGATGTCCGCCGGGGCCGCCGCGCAGGACGCGTTCGACGCCTGCGAGATCTTCACCCAGGCCGACGCGCAGAAGGTCCTGGGCGCCAACGTGGACCCCGAGCCCGTCAACCCCAAGGTGAAGCGCCCCAAGGTCGTTTCCACCTGCACGTGGTGGTCCTCGAAGGACGGCAAGCCCGTCTCGGCCTCCGCCAACTTCCGCTTCGCGAAGACCGAGGCCGACGCCCAGCGCGCCTTCGAGGAAGAGAAGCTCAAGTTCCAGACCAAGCCCATGCTCCTCGGCGGCTCCACGGCCTTCTGGAGCGCCAAGCAGGGCACGATGCAGCTCCTCAAGGGCCGGGCCTGGCTCGTGGTGGCCGTGGGCGGCGCCAAGCCCGCCGAGCGCGACGCCGACGCTTCCCGCAAGCTCGCCGAGATCCTCGCCAGGAAGCTCTGAGCGCGGGCATGTCCGGGGTGGCCGGCCCCCCTTTGGCTTAGAATATCTCCCTGGATTCGAAGCGCCGCGAGGCGCCGCCAACGAAAGGGAGCCGGAATGACCGCCATCGTCGAAGTCGTTGCCCGCGAGATCCTGGATTCGCGCGGCAATCCCACCGTCGAAGCCGACGTGCTGCTGGAGTCCGGCGTCATGGGCCGCGCGGCGGTGCCCTCGGGCGCCTCCACCGGCTCGCGCGAGGCGATCGAACTGAGGGACGGCGACGCCCAGCGCTACTTCGGCAAGGGCGTGCAGAAGGCGGTGGAGCACGTGAACACCGAGATCTGCGAGGCCATCATCGGCCTGGACGTCTCCGAGCAGGCGCACATCGACAAGGTGCTCATCGAGCTCGATGGCACCGAGAACAAGTCCCGCCTGGGCGCCAACGCGATCCTCGCGGTGTCGGTGGCGTGCGCCAAGGCCGCGGCCGAGGAATGCGGGCTTCCGCTCTACCGCTACTTCGGGGGAAGCGCCCCGCGCCGCATGCCCGTGCCGATGATGAACGTGATCAACGGCGGCGCGCACGCCAACAACTCGCTGGACATGCAGGAGTTCATGATCATCCCCGCGGGGCTGCCGAGCTTCCGCGACGCGCTGCGCTGCGGCGCCGAGATCTTCCACACCCTCAAGAAGATGCTGGACAAGGAGGGCATGTCCACCACCGTCGGCGACGAGGGCGGGTTCGCGCCCAACCTTCCCAACAACGAGGCGGCCATCCAGTGGATCCTCAAGGCCATCGAGGAGGCCGGCTACCTCGCGGGAAGCGACGTCCTGATCGGCCTGGACTGCGCCGCGAGCGAGTTCTTCAAGGACGGCAAGTACCGCTTCGAGAGCGAGCACCTGGCCTACACCTCGCAGCAGCTCACCGACCTGCTGGACTCCTGGTGCGACAAGTACCCGATCGTCTCCATCGAGGACGGCATGGCCGAGGGCGACTGGGAGGGCTGGGAGACGCTCACCCAGCGCCTGGGCCAGGGCGTGCAGATCGTCGGCGACGACCTCTTCGTGACCAACACGCGCATCCTGGAGGAAGGCATTCGCCGCGGCGTGGCCAACTCCATCCTCATCAAGATCAACCAGATCGGCACGCTCTCCGAGAC
Source organism: Burkholderiales bacterium (assembly GCA_026125445.1). Lineage (GTDB taxonomy): Bacteria > Pseudomonadota > Gammaproteobacteria > Burkholderiales > Usitatibacteraceae > FEB-7. The sequence goes on along the minus strand of JAHCLE010000176.1, from coordinate 2,916 downwards.
CTTCGAGGCCATCGAGATGGCCAAGCGCGCCGGCTACACGTCGGTGATCTCGCACCGCTCGGGCGAGACGGAGGATTCCACGATCGCCGACATCGCGGTGGGCACCAACGCCATGCAGATCAAGACGGGGTCGCTGTCGCGCTCCGACCGCATGGCCAAGTACAACCAGCTCCTTCGCATCGAGGAGGAGCTGGGCGAAGGCGCCACCTACGCGGGGCGCGGGGCTTTCTACCAGCTGAAATGAAGCCGCTCGCCGCCGCCCTGGCCGCTCTCATCGTGGTACTCCAGTACCCGTTGTGGTTCGGGAAGGGCGGGTGGCTGCGCGTGCGCGAGCTCGACCGCCAGGTGCTCGCGCAGGAGGCGGTGAACGCCGGCCTCAAGGCCCGCAACGACGCGCTGGATGCCGAGGTGCGCGACTTGAAGCAGGGGCTCGAGGCCATCGAGGAGCGCGCCCGCGTCGACCTCGGCATGATCCGCACCGACGAGGTCTTCTACCAGGTCGTGGTTCCCGGCGCGCCGGCGCGGTCGCGGTAGGCGCGGCGCCCCTCCGCGACCGATGCAGCCGCTCGTCTCGATCCTCATCCCCGCCTACTCCCCGCGGTTCTTCGCGCAGGCCTTCGGCAGCGCGCTCGCCCAGACCTGGGCCAACGTCGAGATCGTGGTGGGCGACGACTGCCCGGGGGAGGAGATCCGCGCCATCGTCGCGTCGCGGCCCGATCCGCGCGTGCGCTACGAGCGCCACCAGCCGGGGCTGGGCTTCGCCGGCAACTTCACGCGGCTCTTCGAGATCGCGCGCGGCGAGTACGTCAAGTACCTGAACGACGACGACCTGCTCGCGCCGGCGTGCGTGCAGAACCTGCTCGTGGGCATGCACAAGCACCCCGGCACCGTGCTCGCCTCCAGCCGGCGCCTGCTCATCGACGCCGAGGGCCGGCGCCTGCCCGACGAGGATGTGACGCAACCGCTGCTGCCGGCCTCGCAAACGCTCGAGGGGAGGGCGCTGGGCAACCACCTCATCCTCTCCAGCACCAACCGGCTGGGCGAGCCTTCGACGGTGCTCTTCCGCAAGGACGCGCTTCGCGTGGAGGGCGGCTCGATCTTCCGCTGGGGCGACAACGAGTACCTGTGCCTCGCGGACATGTCGCTGTGGCTGCGGCTGCTCTCCGCGGGCCACGCCTGGTGGGACCAGGAGCCCCTCTCGGCCTACCGCCAGCATGGGGGGCAGCTGCAGCGCTCGGCCCACGGGGCGGCGCGCTGCGTGATCGAGCGCTGGCTCATCGTCGAGGACGGCGCGCGCGCCGGGTTCCTCTCCGACCCGGAGCACCACGCGAAGGCCGTGCGCAACGCCGGCACGAACTTCCGCTACTGGTCGGACCGCGAGGATTCGCCCCCGGAGTTCAAGGCGGCTCTCGCGGAATTCGCGCCGCGCATCCCCGCCGAGTTCCTGGCCTGAGGGTTCCCGCCGGCGGCCCGCGGTGGCAGGATAGGCGCATGACCCCCGCGCGCATCCGCGCCTTCTGCCACTCGCTCCCGGGCGCCACCTACGACTTCAAGTGGGACGTGGACCACGTCTATTCCGTGGGCGGGAAGATGTTCGCCGTGGTGTACGACGCGAAGAAGGGCGAGGAGTCGGTCTCCTTCAAGGTGGACTCGCCGCGCTTCCTCGAGCTCACCGACCGGCCGGGCATCGTGCCCGCGCCCTACCTCGCGCGCGCGAAGTGGGTCCAGGTGAGGGGGCTGCGGACGCTGCACGAGAAGGAACTGAAGGAGCTCATCGCCCGCTCGCACGAGCTGGTGGCCGCCAGGCTCACCCGCGCAGTCCGCGAGTCCCTCGGCCTCGCCTAGCGAAACGGGGTCAGGTTACTTTGCACAATTCTTGTGCAAAGTAACCTGACCCCGTTTCGCTCGTTTCGCTTCTTCAGCTGCCGCGGCGGGCGAGCCAGATGCCGGACAGCACGACGGCGCCGCCGATGAACTGCGCCGCGCCGATGGCCTCGCCGAAGAGCGCCCAGGCGAAGATCGCCGCCATCACCGGCTGGATGAGCAGGCTCACCGACGAGAGCGACGCCGGCAGGTGCGCGAAGGCGTAGGCGATGAGCCCCTGGCCCAGCACCTGCGACACCAGCGCGAGGCCCGCGAGGACGAGCCAGCCCTGCGCGCCCTGCGGCAGCATCGGCTGCGGCGAGAGCAGCGCGACGGGAAGCAGCGCGATCGCGGTGATCGTCGTGCTCCACGCCATGAGCCGCGCCGTGCTCGCTCCCGCGTCCCGCGCCAACTTGATGGAGAGCATGTAGCCCGCGTAGAAGACGGCGGTGAGCGCGCCCAGCGCGTCTCCCGCAAGCCGCGTGCCTCCGGTGGCGAAGTTGGGTCCCACGAGGATGAACATCCCCGCGATCGCGGTGACCATGCCCACGAGGAACACGCGCGTCACGCGCTGCCGCCACAGCAGCCAGCCCGCGAGCGTCACGAAGATGGGCGCGAGGTTGGCGAGCAGCGTGGAATTGGCCACCGAGGTGTACATGATCGACCAGTGCCACACGCCCAGGTCGCAGGCGAAGAAGATGCCCGCGCCGGCGAGCGACGCCGTCGAAACGCGCACGGGAGCGGGATCGGCGCGCAGCGCCCAGATCCACAGCAGGGGAGCGGCCAGCGCGGTCCGCCAGAAGGCGCTCGCCACCGGGCCTGCATCCGAAAGGCGCACGAAGATCGGCGCGAAGGCGATGGCGCAGCCACCGGCCAGCAGGCCCAGGAAGGCGAGCGTCTCGACGCGCGGCGGGGAGGGTGCGGCGGGGGCGTTCACGGCGTCATTTTCGCACGGGGCAAGGGGGGCGCCTCGCGTAAAATGGCGGTTTCCCGCGGATCGCAAGACATGGACAACCAGTTCCTCTCGGCGGTGATCCTGCTCACGCTGGTGGC
>JAHCLE010000175.1 GCA_026125445.1 Burkholderiales bacterium | reverse complement strand
CCCGGATGGCCACCTCAAACTCCCGCACCTGTGGCCGGGTCAAACTCCCGCACCTGAGCAGGTGGCGGGACGCGGCGAAGTTACGCGGTTGATCCGCGCTTGGCAACTCGCGCCGCCGCCTCTCTCATGCGCCAGCTCTTGCCTTCGAAGCGCAACAGGTGGCCGTGATGCATGAGGCGGTCGAGGAGCGGGGTCACGACGACCACGTCGCCGAGCAGGCGCCCCCAGTCCTCCAAGGGGCGGTTCGAGGTGATGATAGTCGATGCCCTCTCGTAGCGGCTCATCAGCACGTCGGCGAGCTCGTCGCCGGCGTGGGCGGGGAGTTTGCGCAGGAAGAGGTCGTCGATGATGAGCAGTTCGGCGGCCTTGAGCTGGGCGCGCAGCTTTCGCACTTCGCCCAGCTCGCGCGCCTCGGTGATGTCCTCGATGAGCTGGTGGGCCTCGCGGTAGATCACCTTGCGGCCGTGGGCGACGGCGAGCGCGGCAAGCGCTTTGGCGACGTGGCTCTTGCCCGTTCCCGGCGGGCCGATGAGAAGCGCGTCCTCACGGGCGTCGATGAACTTGAGGGTTGCGAGCTCGAGCACGTCGCGCCGGGGCAGCCGGGGGTTGTAGCTCCAGTCGAAGCTCTTGAGATCGCAGCGCTCGGGCAGGCCCGAGAGGGTGTAGCGCCGCTCCAGCAGGCGCGAGCGGCGGCGGTCGAGCTCGTCCTGCACGAGCCAGGAGAAGGCTTCGACGAAGTCCATTTCGTGGGCGGCGACCTGCAGCGCCCGCGCCTGAAGCGTTGCGGTCATGCCGGATAGCCGCAGGCTTCGCAGCGCGCGCTCCAGCTCAGTGATAGACATTGCCATCGGGATCCTCGTGGTGAACCTGGGAGAGCGCCTCCCAGAGCGTCTGGTACTCGGTCAAGTCGCGGATCGCCGGGTGCGCCTGGGTGAGCGGCACGGTCTCGGCCGGGCGCACCTGGCGTTCGAGCACACGCTTGACGGCCGCGTAGGAGAGCGAGCCGGCTTGCATGAGGCGCGCGCACACGGCCTCGATGTCGGCGCACGGGTACTTGCGCACGAGGTTGGCCAGGCCGTAGATCGCGCGGCTTCCCGGACGGCCCAGGCGCGCGAAGAGCTCGCGCCCGGCCTGGGCCGTGGCCGGGCCGATGGCCTCCAGACGCGCCAGGAGGCGCGCGGTTTCGCGCGAGGGATTGAAGGTGCGGTCGTCTCCCTCCATCACGAAGGCGCCCTTGCGAAGCGACTTGGCGTGGCGGCGCAGCACCTCGCCGGCGCGATCGAGGATCTCGACCTCGCGCTCGTACACGCGCACGATGACCTCGCCGTGAGGCGGCGCGGGCAGCGCCGCGTAGTACGAGCCCTCGACCTGCACGAGCCCGCCATCATCGACCGTGCGCACGACCTGGCGGAAGCAGCGGAAGCCCTCGGCCGGCAAGGGCTTCAGGCTCGCCTGCTCCTCCCGGAACATCTCCAGCACCTGGCGCTTCTTGCGGCCGTGGATGCGCGGAGCCGCCCAGCGCTCCTCCCAGTGCGCGAGCCACGCGTTCTGCGCCTCGATGGATTCGAAGCGCCTCCCTTTGAGCGCGGTCCCCTGGGTGTGCCCGATCGCGCTCTCCACCGTGCCCTTGCGGTCGGGGTCGGCCACGCGACACGGGTCGGCGACGACACCGTAGTGCGCGAGCATGGCGGCATACACGGGGTTCAACTCCGGCTCGTACAGGTCGGGCTTGATCACGCCCTGCTTCAGGTTGTCGAGGACCACGTACCTCGGGCAGCCGCCGAAGGCCCGGAAGGCCTCCTCGTGCGCCCGCGACCAGCTCTCCTGGTCGGTCTTCCACATCGCCTTCCTGAAGCTCTTGCCGGAGTACTTGAGCGTCATCACGAAGAGCGCCGGCTTGCGGTACCTGCCCCGGTGATCGAGCGTGGGAGCGCCCTCGCCGTAGTCGACCTGCGCCTCCTCGCCGGGAGCGAACTCCAGCACATCGAAGCGCTCGGGCGCCCGGCTCTTCAGCCGCGCCACGAAGCGCTTCACGGAGTTGTAGCGGTGCGCGAAGCCGTGGCTCTCCACCAGGTCCTGGTAGATGGCCACGGCGTTGCGCCCGATCAGGACCTGCGACTCGATCCACGACCGGTGCGCTTCGCACGCCGAGGTCGTCGAGGCGCTGGCCGGAGCCGGTGGCCGGGGTGCGGGAGTTTGGCTGGCCGGGGGCTCGGAGCCGGTGGCCGGGGGTGGGGGAGTTTGCCCATCCGCAGCACCAGAGCCGGTGGCCACCCCGGGGGAATTTGCCAGCCGCTGATAGCGCCGGGTGGTCTTGGGCGACACCCCCAGGCGCCGCTCGATCTCCCGCTGGCCGACGCCGCTCTCGAGCAGCGCCAGGACGCTGATGCGCTTATGCGATTTCAAGACGTTCACTCACTCCCTCTCCCCGGATTGGTCGGGGAGGAGCGTACGTCGCGCCGTCCGGCGCCCGGGATCAGGCGCCTCTACAGGTACTCAGGGTGCGGGAGTTTGACCCGGCCACAGGTGCGGGAGTTTGGGTGGCCGCCGGGGCTAGACCCTCACCTCTGGCCCATCTCCCAAGCGAGAAGAGAGATGGGTACGATTGTCGCCCATGGACCGCACCGAGCGCTTCTACCGCATCGACCAGATGATCCAGGAGCGGACCGTCGTCCCGCTCCAGTCGTTCCTCGACGAGCTCGAGGTCTCGCGAGCCACGTTCAAGCGGGACCTGGACTACATGCGGGAGCGGTTCAACGCGCCCATCGAGTACGACCGGGATAACAACGGCTACCGCTTCTCCGACAAACCGCGCGCCGGCCCGCGCTACCAGTTGCCGGGGCTGTGGTTCAACGCCTCCGAGGTGCACGCGCTCCTCACCATGCAGGAACTGCTCAAGGGGCTCGATCCTGGGATACTCGCGCCGCACGTCGAGCCGCTGATGGAGCGGCTGAATGCGCTGCTCGACCCTCACCCCCGACCCCTCTCCCAAGGGAGAGGGGAGAGAGAGTCGAACTCCCAAGGGAGAGGGGAGAGGCCGTCGATCGAGGAGATCAAGAAGCGCATCCGCATCGTGCGCATGGCCGCGCGGGGGATGAAGCTGGAGTTCTTCGAGCTCGCCGCCACGGCCACCCTCAAGCGACTGCGCCTCGCCATCACCTTCTGGAGCAGGCACTCGGACAAGACGACGGAACGTGTCGTCTCGCCGCAGCGGCTCGTGTTCTACCGCGGCAACTGGTACCTGGACGCCTGGTGCCACCTGCGCGAGGGCATCCGCAGCTTCGGGCTCGACGGAATCCGCGCCGCCAAGCTCCTCGCCGACAAGGCGAAGAACGTCCCGGAGGCGGAGCTCGACGACTACCTCGCCACCAGCTACGGCATCTTCGCCGGCCGGCCGAAGGGGTGGGCGAAGCTGCGATTCAGCCCCACGGCGGCGCGCTGGGTCGCCCACGAGAAGTGGCACTCCAAGCAGCGCAGCCGGTTCGAGACCGATGGCGGCTACATTCTCGAGGTGCCTTTCGGAGACGACCGCGAGCTCGTGATGGACATCCTCAAGTACGGGCCGGAATGCCGGGTGCTGGAGCCGAAGGAGCTGGCGGAGAAGGTGGCGGAGCTGGCGAAGGCGACCGTGAAGCTCTACGGCGGCTAGGCAGTCCTCGCGGTGACCTTGAGCCGCACCCGGGTTCTCTTCTGGAGCGCGGCGACGATCCCGAAGAAGTTCTCGGCGCTCGGATTGCCGTTCGGCGCGAGCATCCGGTGCAGGCTCTTGCTGGGCTTCTTCACTTCCTCGGAAAGCTCCTCGAATCCGATCGTGGCGTTCACGAGGTCGCGGAGGATGGCCTTGCCGGTGGCCGTATCCCCCGCCAGGTAGGCATTGAGTGCCTCGGTGAACAGGGCCTCGCGGTAGCGGGGATCGCTCCGCGCCCTTGCCTGGACGGTCTCCTTGAATTCGCGCGTCAGTGCCATTCGAGTGGATCCTTCACGTTTCGGTTGCGCGGCTGGCGATACAAGCTCGCGCGATCGAAATGGTAACCTAAACGTTACTATTTGGCGGGCGTCGACAGGATGAATTGCTCCAATGCGTCGCTCTTCATAGCGATGGTCCGGCTCAGGCTCATCTCCTGAGCCTGGGCCGATTCAGGCTGGAAGTGACCCTCACCCCCGGCCCCTCTCCCAGGGGAGAGGGGAGAGAGCCACCCTCACCCCCGGCCCCTCTCCCAAGGGAGAGGGGAGGAATGAATGGACATGGACTACGAAGTATTTACCGAGATCCGTCCGCCGGAATCTGCGGAGTGGATCCCCGCCGGCCTTCGCGAGCCGCCCACGCGATGGCTGCGCGGCAGGTTCGACGAGGTGGCGAGCGCATTGCCGTCCTTCGACCGCGGCACCTTCGCCATGGCGCCGGAGCACGAGGGGCCGTGGCATCCGAACGAGTTGCTGGACCTGATCTCCACGCGCGAGGACGCCGGCGCGAGCTGGGTGAGGCGGCCGGTGGCGGTCGTCTCGAAGAGCTACCGGCTCATCGGCCACCAGGAGGCGGCTGCCCACCTCTCCGAGTCCCTCGCCGACCTCGGCCTCGATCCTGACGGGCTCGACACTCACGCCACGCTCGACCGCTACGGCGCGAGGATGGCGCTGGAGGTGAACCTGGGCGCGGGGTGGCTCCTGAATCCGGGCGACGGGCACCCGATGGAGCTGCAGCTGCGCTGCCTCAACTCCGTGGATGCCACTTCCATGCTTCGCGTGTGCTTCACCTGGTACCGGCTCGTCTGCACCAACGGGCTCGTGGTCGGCTTTTCGAAGAATGTCGGGCGGGTCGTGCACCGGGAATCGCGGATCGCGCCCGACGTGCGGGAGGAGATCGCGCGGGGCCTCGCCCTCGCGAAGGAGGACCGGTTGTCGGTGGACAGGTGGCTCGAGCGGCGGGTGGATCCCGAACGGCTCGCGGCCTTCACCGACGGCCCGCTAAAGGACGCGTGGGGTTCTCGCGATGCCTCTCGATTCCTGCACATCGCGCGAACGGGGTTCGATGCGGAATTC
>JAHCLE010000174.1 GCA_026125445.1 Burkholderiales bacterium | reverse complement strand
TGTCCACGATCACCGAGCCGGGCCTCATGCGGGCGACGAGGGAGCGGGGAAGGAGCTTGGGCGTGGGAGAGCCCGGGATGAAGACGGCGCCCACGACGAGGTCGGCCTGCAGGGCGTGACGCTCGATTTCCGCGGGGATCGCGAGCCCTGCCTCGACCGCGGTCCCCAGCCTCGCGCGGAGCGCATCGCGCGTGGCAGCCGAGCGGGTGAGGATCGTCACGCGGGCGCCGAGGGCCGCGGCGACCTCGGCCGCGTTCGTGCCCGCGTGCCCGCCGCCCAGGACGAGGACGCGCGCGGGCTCCATGCCCGGGCAGGCCGCGAGCAGCGTGCCGTTGCCGCCGGCGGGAAGCGTGAGCAGCTGCGCCCCGACCTGGATGGCCAGGCGCCCGGCGATGGCCGACATCGGCGCGAGCAGCGGGAACCCTCCCGCCGCGTCGCGCACCATCTCGTAGGCGATGGCCGTGACGCCGCGGCCGGCCACCTCGCGGGCGAGCCGCGGCTCGCCCACGAGGTGCTGGAATGAAAAGAGCGTCGAGCCGCGCGAGAGCGCGGTCCACTCGCCGTCCTGGATCTCCTTCACCTTCACCACGAGCTCGCAGTCCCACGCCGATTCCGGGGCGACGACTTTCGCGCCGGCGGCGCGGTAGGCGTCGTCGCCGGCGCCAACGCCCTCTCCCGCGCCCTCGGCAACGCGCACCTCGTGCCCGTCGCGCACGAGCATGGCCACGGCGGCCGGCTCGAGGCCGACGCGGCGCTCGCCTTCCTTCGATTCTCGCGGCATGCCGACGATCATGGCCAGCCTTACCGGCCGACGAAGAATGAACCGCCCTCGTACCGGCCCTGGAACGCGCCGATGGGACGCCCGGTCCAACGGCGAACCTCGGCATCGAGTTCGGAGAACTCCCGGGAGGCGGAGTTGTACGCGTACTGCTTGCCGATCCTCACCATGTGCACGTCATGGACGCCGAATACCTCGGAGCGCTCATTGCCCGAGAGGATGATGGCGGAAAGTTTCGATCCCGCTTCCGCGGTCACCAGCCAGCGCACCGGTTCGTAGGACGAGAGCACCAGGACGAGCGGCCGCGACGAAGGCATGGCGCGGATCTCAACCGCCTCTGCCGCAGGCAGTTCGCCTGGCTTCGCCTGCTTTTCCCGCTTTTCCCGTTTTCCCCTCCACGAGGGCTGGCTGCTTTCGCCACCGCCCTTGTAGAGACCCACGGCCTCGATCTTTGCGTCGCGAGCCAGTGCAACCAGCGGGCCCGGAATGGGAGAAGCGACCGGGCCGGCGGCCCGTGCGGCCTTTGCAGCCTGCGCCTCGCGCTCGAAGGCTTCGAGCTTCACGCGGTTGCTTTCCTCGATCGCACCGGCCTGCATGTCACTCAGGGTCACGGCCGGCAGGACGGGGATCTCGTCGAGGACGGTAATCTTGGCACCATCGATGACCCCAATCTTCCTCAAGGGCGCGATGGCCACGAAGCGCTGCGACAGCAGCTTCGCCGTGTCGATGGGCTCGAGCGTGCGCGTCGATGGCCGGAACAGGTAGTGCCGGCTGCCTTGGCCCGCAGCGAACGTCATGAATCCTGAGACGATGATCCCTTCACCCTTCGGCAAGCCCGTGCCGACCTGAAGGTGCATCGGATCGAACGCCACCTTCTCGGCCTCCAGCGTGTCGAGCGGAATCAGAAGGAGGTCCGTCGACACAGAGAAGAGCTTTCCTCCGTCGGCGGTGACTCCGCTCGTGTTGCTCGCCCAGGAAGCGCCTGGCAGCGGCTTTTCGTCGAGGAGCCTCACCCCGGGCTCCGCGCCGCCGCGGGCGAGCTCCACGAGCGCGACCGATTGGTGGGACACCAGCACATAGCGGTTGGGACCGCCTGCCGCCGCCACGAAGCCGCGTTGCGCCGGCGAGCGGATCGCGGGAACGGGCACGACCCGACCGGACTCGAAATCCACGAGCATCGTCCGGCTGGGGGTCGCCGCGTTTTCCTCGAACACGGCGGTGCGCGAGTCGACCCAATTGAAGGAAGCCGGCCGGGTGCCGGGGATCTCGGCGATCGTCTCGCCTGTCTCCGAGGACCGGAAATACGCGGCCCGGCTGTCTCCCCCGATGAATATCCTGCCATTGGGCGACAGGGTGCCGGCGCCCCGCTCTCCGCGCGCTTCGTTCAGGAGCGGCTTGCCGTCGCGCAGGTCTGCGACCACGATGCGGGAGGACGTCTGCAGCAGCGCGACCCCGGCCGCTTGCGCAAAGATGGCGTGCTGGATGAATTCCGGCGCCACGATGTACGCGGGCGCCGGGGCCGGGATCGGCCGCAGCGCGGGCAGGGCGAGCATCAGGCCGACACGCCGCAGGGACAGCCACCGGGTCGTCTCGGCGTCGGCATTGGCGAAGCAGTCGGGATTGTCCAGCCGCTGGCGGATCTCCACCCCCGATTCGTGCCAGCCTGGCGAGTACGCCTTGGCGCAGTCCAGGGCGCGCAACTTCGTGCGCGTCGCGAGTTCCGTTTCGATCGACTTGCGGACCTCGGGCGATTGGGATTCCAGGAGCGCGAACACGGCCTTCCGCGCGGCGACGAGCGCCTGAGTCTCCGGAAAGACCGCGTTGATCTTCCCCTCGGGCGACTTCACCGCGAATCCAATCCGGTCGCACCCTGGAAGGACGATCGCGGCAGCGAGCGCCACGGCGACGGCCCGGGAAGGCCTCATGTGGTTGCCTCTTGCCGGATCGCGCGCCGCGCCTCGGCGACGAGGTCCGGCCCGTGGAAGATGAAGCCGGTGTAGACCTGCACGAGGCTCGCGCCCGCGTCGATCTTGGCCTTCGCGTCGGCGCCGGAGTGGATGCCGCCCACGCCGATGAGGGGAACGCGCCCCGCGAGCAGGCGCGAGAGCTTGCGCAGTACCTCGGTGGAGAGCGCGAACACGGGCCGGCCCGAGAGCCCGCCGGCCTCGCCGGCGTGCCGGTGTCCCTCCACGCCGGCGCGGCCGATCGTGGTGTTGGTGGCGATGAGCGCGTCGATGCGGTGCTTCAGGGCGAGCTCGGCGATGGCCCCGATCTGCTCGTCGTCGAGGTCGGGGGCGATCTTCACCGCCAGCGGCTTCACCATGCCGGCGCGCGCGGCCAGCGCGTCGCGCCTGGCCATGATCGCGGCCAGCAGCTCGTCCAGCCTTTCCTTCGACTGCAGGTCGCGCAGGTTCTTCGTGTTGGGCGACGAGATGTTCACCGCGACGTAGGTCGCGCGCTCGTACACCGCCTCCAGGCAGGCGAGGTAGTCGTCTGCCGCGCGCTCGATGGGGGTGTCGAAGTTCTTGCCGATGTTGATGCCCAGCACGCCGCGGAAGGAGGCCTTCCCGACGTTGCGCAGCAGCCGCTCGACGCCGACGTTGTTGAAGCCCATGCGGTTGATGATCGCCTCGTGCTCCACCAGCCGGAAGAGCCGCGGCTTCGGGTTGCCGGGCTGCGGGCGGGGGGTGACGGTGCCGATCTCGAGGTAGCCGAAGCCGAGGGCCGCGAGCGGGTCGAGGTACTCGCCGTTCTTGTCCATGCCGGCGGCGAGCCCCACGGGGTTGGGGAAGCGGATGCCCATGACGGTGCGCTCCTCGCCGCGGTCGGCGCCGGCGCCCAGCAGGGCCACGGCGGGCCCGAGGGCGCACATCGACTTCAGGGCGAGCTCGTGGGCGGTTTCGGGGTCGAGCTGGAAGAGGGCGGTGCGGGCGAGGCGGTAGAGCATCGGCGATCCCGGGGGGTCCAGGACGCCATTATCGCAGGCGCTTCCACTCCCCGCGCGCGAGCCCCTCGATGGGGCGGAAGTCGCTCTTGTAGGCCATCTTGCGGCTCTGCGCGATCCAGTAGCCGAGGTACACGTAGGGCAGGCCGCGCTCCCGCGCCTGCTCGATCTGCCACAGGATGTTCCAGGTGCCGAAGCTCGCCCTGGGAACCTGCGGGTCGAAGAAGGTGTAGACCGAGGACAGCCCGTCGGCCAGCTCGTCCACGATGGACACCATGCGAAGCTTGCCTTCCTCCCGGAACTCCACGAGGCGCGTGGCCACGTTCGACTGCAGCAGGAAGTGCGCGTACTGCTCGCGGCTGTCGTGGTCCATGCCGCCGCCGCGATGGCGCTCGCCCTGGTACAGGCGGTAGAGGGCGTAGTGCTCGGGATTGAACTTGAGGTCGCAGCAGGCCGCGACGAGGCCGGCATGGCGCTTCCACGCGCGGCGCTGCGAGCGCGAGGGCTCGAACTCGGCGGCCACGACGCGCACCGGCACGCAGGCCTGGCAGTGGTCGCACCAGGGGCGGTAGGTGAAGGCGCCGGAGCGGCGGAAGCCCGCGGAGACGAGCGCCCCGTAGGTCTCCGTGTCGATGAGGTAGCTCGGCGTGGCCACCTGCGAGCGCGCGAGCCGTCCCGGCAGGTAGCTGCACGGGTAGGGGGCCGTGGCGTAGAACTGCAGGTTGGCTATCGGGAGGTCGTTGAGCTTCGCCATTCTTCCTCGGTGGCCGGCCACCGGCTGCCGGTCGGGGGGTATTGTATCGACTCGGCGAGCATCTGCGCGAACTCGCGCCGCGGGATCTCGCGCGCGCCCAGCGAGGCGAGGTGGCGCGTGGCCTGCTGGCAGTCGATCACGCGCACGTCGAGCGCGCGCAGGCGCTCGACCAGCTTCACCAGCGCCGCCTTGGAGGCGTCGGTCTCGCGCGAGAACATCGACTCCCCGAAGAACACGCGGCCGAGGAGGATCCCGTAGAGGCCGCCGGCGAGGCGCCCGTCCCTCCAGGACTCGACCGAATGCGCGAAGCCCAGCTCGTGCAGGCGCGTGTAGGCCCGCACCATGCCGGGGACGATCCAGGTGCCCGCCTGCCCGTCGCGAGGCGCGGCGCACTCGCGCATGACCGCCTCGAACGCGGTGTCGAAGCGCGTCTCGAAGGTGGCGCGCGCCACCGTCCTGCGCAGCGAGCGCGAGACCTTGAGCTCGCCGGGGAAGAGCACCATGCGCGGGTGCGGCGACCACCACAGGATCGGCTCGCCCTCGGAGAACCACGGGAAGATGCCGCGCGAGTA
>JAHCLE010000173.1 GCA_026125445.1 Burkholderiales bacterium | reverse complement strand
ATCGCCGCCAACGGGGGCGTCCTCGAGTCGGAAGCCTGGGTGGAGCGCCGCGGGGAAGTCGTGCAGCGCTGGTGGATCGAGGTGCGCGCGGGCTAGCGGCGCTCCTGCATCCGCCGCCGCTGCTCCTCCATCATCTGCTGGTACTCGCGCTCGCGGGCCTCGCGCTGGGCGCGCTCGTGGCGGGCGGCGCGGGCGCGCTCCTCCTCGAGCTCGAGGCTCCTCAGGTACTGCTTCTGCCGCTCCACCTCGTACTGCGCCTGGCGGCGGCGGTTCTCCTCCTCGCGGCGCAGGCGTTCCTCCTCGCGCTGCTTCTCGTAGACGGCGTTGCGCGCGGCGCGCTCCTGCGCCGTCTCGTTGTAGCGCGCCTGCGCCTCCTGGGTGCGGCGCCAGCGCTCGTAGTCGGCGCGCTCGCGCTGGATGCGGGCCTGCTCGTTGCGCTCGCGAACGAGCGCCGCCGACTCCTCGCGCCGTGCCTGCATCTCGCGGATGCGCGCCTCCTCGGCGTCCGCCCGGCGGCGCGCGGTCTCCTTCTCCATCGCCAGGCGCTCCTCCTCCAGCCGCAGGCGTTCCTTCTCGCGGGAGTTGTTGACCCACAGTCCGCCCGCGGCGAGGGCCACGACGGCCGCCACGGCCGCCGGAAAGAGCCAGGCCGGCCGGGAGGGAGCCTCGGCGTTTCCCGCCTCGAAGGCGGCGAGCTTCTCGTCGTAGGGGCCGCGCTTGGCCGGGACCGTGAGCGTCACGAGGGCCTCGCGCAGGAGACGCTCCTCCTCGCGTTTCTCGGCGGGGGAAGCGGCGTAGGCGGGATCGGCCAGCGCCTTCATCTTGCCCTCGAAGGCGATCCTGGCGATCTGCGGGCTGGCGCCGCGCGCCACGCCCAGGATCCGGTAATAGTCGTGCATGGCATCGCGCCCGGTGGCAGGTCCGGGAATTCTACCGCCGACTATCCTCAGGCGGCTTCCAGCCGGCCGTCGGCCAGGCGCAGGCGCCGGCCCATGCGCGCGGCGAGCGCCGGGTCGTGGGTGACCATCACGAAGGCGGTGCCGTGGCGGGCGTTGAGGGAGACGATGAGGTCGAACACCTGCCCGGCCGTCTCGCGGTCGAGGTTGCCCGTGGGCTCGTCGGCCAGCACGCAGGCGGGCTGCGTGACCAGCGCCCGCGCCACGGCCACGCGCTGGCGCTCGCCGCCTGAGAGCTCCCCGGGGCGGTGCGCGAGGCGATGTCCCAGGCCCACCTCGGCGAGCATCGCCTCCGCCCTTGCCTTCGCCTGCGCGTCGGGCAGGCGGCGGATGGCGAGCGGCATGGCCACGTTCTCGAGCGCCGTGAATTCCGGCAGCAGGTGGTGGAACTGGTAGACGAAGCCCAGGCTGCGGTTGCGCAGCTCGCCCTGGCGGCGCGCGTCGAGGGATGCGAGGTCCTCACCCGCCAGCCGCACCGTGCCCGCGCTCGGCCGGTCCAGGCCGCCCAGCAAGTGGAGCAGCGTGCTCTTTCCCGACCCCGAGGCGCCCACGATCGCCACCGAGTCGCCGGCGCCCACCTCGAGGTCGACGCCGCGCAGGACCGGCACGGCCACCTCGCCCAGGCCGAAGGTCTTGGCGAGCCCCGCGCAGGAGAGGACGGCCTCACTCATAGCGCAGCGCCTCCGCCGGGTTCACGCGCGCGGCGCGCCAGCTCGGGTAGATCGTGGCGGCGAAGGCGAGGCCGAGGGCGACCGCCGCCACCGTCCACACGTCGCGCCACTCGAGCCGCGAGGGCAGCTCGCTGATGTAGTAGACCTCGCGAGACAGGATCTGGAAGTCGAAGGCGCGCTCGACGGCCGGCACCACGACGTCGATGTTGAGCGACAGCAGCACGCCCAGCACGACGCCCAGCGCCGTGCCGATCACGCCGATGAGCGTGCCCTGCACCATGAAGATCTTCATGATGGAGGCGGGCGAGGCCCCCAGCGTGCGCAGGATGGCGATGTCCGGGTGCTTGTCGGTGACCACCATCACCAGCGTGGACACGAGGTTGAAGGCCGCCACCGCGATGATGAGGGTGAGGATGATGAACATCATCCGCTTCTCGATCTGGATGGCGCGGAAGTAGTTGGCGTTCTGCTGCGTCCAGTCGGTGACGTAGGCGTCCACGCCCACGGCTCGCGCCAGCTCGCGCGCCACGCGCGGGGCCTCGTAGAGGTCGGCGAGCTTCAGGCGAACGCCGCTCACCGTCTCCCCCATGCGGTAGAGGGCCTGCGCGTCCTCCATGCGCACGAGCGCGAGTCCCGCGTCGTACTCGTAGTGCCCGACCGAGAAGATGCCCGTCACGCGGAACTGCTTCAGGCGCGGCACCAGCCCCGCGGGCGTCACCTGGCCCTGCGGAGCGACGAGCGTGACGCGGTCGCCCGGCTGCACCCGCAGCGCGCGCGCGAGGTCCACGCCCAGCAGGATGCCGAACTCGCCGGGATTCAGGTCCGCGAGCTTCCCCGAGCGCATGTGCGAGCCGAAGTCGGCCACCCGGTCCTCGAGCCCGGGAATCACGCCGCGCACGAAGACCCCGCGCACCTGCGAGCCGGAGGAGAGCAGCCCCTGCGCCGCGACGAAGGGTGCCGCGGCCACCACCTGGGGATTGGCCTTCGCCTCGGCGGCGAGCCTGCGCCAGTCGGCCAGCCCGCCCTCGCTCGCCAGGATCTGGACATGCGAGGCCACGCCCAGGATGCGGGCGCGGATCTCTCGCTCGAAGCCGTTCATCACGGACATGACGGTGACGAGCGCCGCGATCCCCAGCGCGATCCCGAGCATCGAGACGAGCGAGATGAACGAGATGAAGTGGTTGCGGCGCTTGGCGCGCGTGTAGCGAAGGCCGACGAAGAGCTCGAAGGGCTGCAAGAAAACCGACCGGAGGCGTCGAGGGGGACGGAGGGCGTTTATTATCCACGGTTGTCCGCCATGTCGCTCACCCTGCTCGTTCCCGACCTGCTGCCCCTCGTCCCCGCCCCGGAGGCGGCGGCGCTTCGCCTGCCGGCGCTGGAGACCTGGCTCGCCCGCGCGCAGCCGCGCCGCGAGCCCGGAACCGGCAGCCGCTGGCTGCTGGCGCAGTGGGGCCTCGCCGAGGACGCGCCCGTGGCCGCGCTCACGCTGGCCGCCGACGGCGGCCCGCGCGAGGGGCACTGGCTGCGCGCCGACCCCGTGCACCAGCGCGTCGAGGGCAACGGCCTCGTGCTGCACGACGCCTCCGCCCTCGCGCTCTCGCGCGGGGAGTGCGAGGCCGCGGTCGCGGAACTCAACCGCTTCTTCGCCGCCGACGGCCTCGAGTTCGTCGCGCCTGCCCCTGAACGCTGGTACGTGCGGGTTCCTGCCGGCGAGCTTCCGCGCACCGTGCCCCTGGAGGCGGTCGCGGGCCGCAACCCCTTCGGGATGCTGCCCGAGGGCGCGGGAAGGCTTTCCTGGCCCTCGCTCTTCAGCGAGGCCCAGATGCTGCTGGCCGGGCTCGCCTTCAATCGCGAGCGCGAGGCGCAGGGCCGGCCGGCGCTCAACGCGGTGTGGTTCTGGGGAGGCGGAGCCTGGCCCGCGTCGCTTCCCCGGCCCTTCGCGGGCGTGGCCGCGGACGCCTCGCTGGCGCGCGCGCTGGCGCTCGCGAGCGGCTGCGCGGTGCAGTCGCTGCCGCCCGGGCTCGCGCAATTGCCGTCTCCCGGCAGCGCCGAGACGCTGGCCGTCGTGGATACCCTCACCCTCCCACGCCATCACGGGGACCGGGAGGCGTGGCTCGCGGCCGCGCGCACGCTCGACCGCGACTGGTTCGTGCCGCTGGGCCGCGCCCTGGGCGTCTTCGGGCGCATCCGCATCGTGCTGCCGGGCGAGCGCGATACGGCCGTCTTCGAACTCACCGGGCAGGCCCGCTGGCGCTTCTTCCGGCGGGCGAGGCCGATCCACGTCCATGCCTGAGATCGTCGCGCGCAACCTGGACGGCGCCGCCCTCGACCTGCTCGTGGCGCAGGGTGTCGAGCCGCGCATGGCCCGGCTCTTCGCGGCGCGCGGCGTGGCGAACGCCGCCGAGCTGGCCACGGCCCTGCCGGGTCTCCTGCCGCCCGAGCGCCTGCACGCGGCCGGCGAGGCCGCGGCCCTGCTCGCCGACGCGATCGACGCGGGCCGGCGCATCCTCATCGTCGCCGACTACGACGCCGACGGCGCCACGGCGTGCGCCGTGGGCCTTCGCGCGCTGCGGGCCCTGGGCGCCCGCGTCGACTTCATCGTCCCGGACCGGTTCCGGTTCGGCTACGGACTCACGCCGGAGATCGTCCGCCTCGCCGCGGAACGCTCGCCGGATGTCCTCGTCACGGTGGACAACGGCATCGCGTCGGTCGAGGGCGTGGCCGAGGCGAACCGGCTCGGGATGCGCGTGCTGGTGACCGACCACCACCTGCCGGGCGCCGAGCGGCCCGATGCCGCCTGCATCGTGAACCCCAACCAGGCGGGCTGCGGCTTCCCCAGCAAGAGCCTCGCGGGCGTGGGCGTGATCTTCTACGTGATGGTGGCGCTGAGGTCCGAGCTGCGCCGCCGCGGCCGCTTCGAGGGCCGGGCGGAGCCCAACCTCGCCGCCCTCCTCGACCTCGTGGCCCTGGGCACCGTGGCCGACGTCGTGCCGCTCGACGCCAACAACCGCATCCTCGTGGCGCAGGGCCTCGCGCGCATCCGCGCCGGCGAAGCCTGCGCGGGCATCCGCGCGCTCATGGCCGTGGCGGGCCGCGAGCCGCGCCGGGCGGGAGCCTACGACCTGGGGTTCGTCGTCGGTCCGCGCCTCAACGCCGCCGGGCGGCTGGAGGACATGACGCTCGGCATCGAGTGCCTCTCGACGGACGACCCGGGAAAGGCGCTCGCGCTCGCGGAGAAGCTCGATGCGCTCAACCGCGAGCGCCGCGAGATCGAGGCGAGGATGCAGGAGTCGGCCCTCGCGATGCTCGCCGGCGTCGATCCCGGCGAGGGCTGTTCCCTCGTCGTGCACCGGCCGGAGTGGCACCCGGGCGTGGTGGGGCTCCTCGCCTCGCGCCTGAAGGACCGCTTCCACCGCCCCGT